>JALSGO010000169.1 GCA_026982655.1 Candidatus Bipolaricaulota bacterium | reverse complement strand
CGCCCATAGAGCCGGATCGCTTCCTGAGAGTGCTCCCGATCGGTAGCCAGAGACCAAGGCTCCTTCAGCCCTGTCCTGTCCTTTCTCCCACACCAGCACGAGGTGGTGGAGGTGCACCGCACGATCCGCCGGCACTCTTGCCTCCTCTCCGACGAGAGATCCCCCCGGGGAGAGAGGCTACTCCCTCCGGAGCCTCTTCCGCCCCGCGTGTTCGACCTCGAGCTTCCCCGGGAGCCGGATCACGAAGGAGAGCCGTCTCCCCAGCGCCCGTCTCAGCCCGGCGAGGAAGCGCAGGGACCCTACCTGCCCAAAGCCCCGATCCGCCACCGGTTGCCTCCCTGCCCTTCGAAGGGGTACACTGCCCTCTTGAGGAGAAGAGCCTGGATCCGCATACGTGAGCAGGGTGTCTCCCTCAAGGGGACGATCAAAAATCCTAGAAGAAAGGGGTCGCACATGAAAGTACAGTCTCCCAAGCCCGGCGACAGACGACGGAGACCGGCTCCGGTCCCTCTCGCTCGGAGCGGGACGGCTTTGGCCCTTGGGGCGATCCTCCTGGGGGTGTGGATCGGAAGCTTCTTCCCGGCGGTCGCGCAGCCGCCCCTCCCCCCGCGCTTCCGCTGCGCGGACGCCAACCCCAAGCGCGTGCCCTTCGACTGCGTGACGATCCAAGAGGCCGTCGACTTGGCCAACCCCGGCGATCGGATCGTCGTCACAGCAGGGGAGTACGAAGAATCCGTGCGCATGGAGAACAAGTCGAACCTGACCTTGGAGACCCAAGGGCCGGTGATTTGGAAACCCGGCCGCCGGGCGGGCGACCCACCCTTTGCCCTCGTCGTGGTGCGAAGCCAGCGGGTGCGCGTACTGAACTTCACCTTCACCCGCAACGAGAGCGCCGACCGCGGGGACTCCGCCGTGTACTTCCAGGGCGGCAACCGCCAGATCGTCCTGGAGAACAACCGCATCGAGGGCTTCACCGGCCCGGGGCTGCTCATCGAGGGCTCCGAGGTCACCGTCCAGGGCGGGGAAATTCGGGAGAACGACGGTCCGGGACTGGCCGCCGACTCCGGCTCTACGGTCGTGCTCGAGGGCGCGACCGTGACGGCCAACGGCTCCGACGGCCTGCTCCTCCGGGGCGGAAGTGCTCAGATTAACAACAGCACGATCGCCCAAAACCGAGGCCGGGGCGTGGCGGCCCAGGGCGCGACCGTGACGATCGCGGGCGGGGTCATCTCGGATCACCCCATCGGCGTGCTCGCCACCGGCGGCGCTCAGGTCACCCTCTCCGGCGCGACCGTGGAGGACAACCAAGAAGTGGGATTGCAAGTGGACCCCGGCTCCTCCGCGAGCGTCACCGCAGGCAGCGTTCTGCGGTCCAACGGAACGGTCGGGGCCCTCGTCTCCGAAGGAACGCTTACGGTCGACGGCAGCACCGTAACGGGCAACGCGGCCCAGGGCATCCGGGCCGAGTCGGGAACCGTGCGGCTGAAGGGGGCCATCGTGACGGCCAACGGGGCCGAGGGCATCGCTCTGCTCGCGGGCTCCGAGGCTCAGATCGACGACAGTCGGATCGCGGACCATCCCACCCACGGCGTGCGGGTGGACGGCTCTACGGCCACCCTGGCGGGGAGCGCCGTCTCCGGGAACGAGGGGGACGGGCTGCGCGTCGTGAACGGGGCCTCGGCCACCGTGAGCGCCGGAAGCGAGATCGCCCAGAACACAGGCTTCGGCGTCTACGTGGAGGGCGGGCAGCTGGCCGTCACGAGCAGTGCCGTGGAGGAGAACGGGCAAGACGGCGTCCAGCTGCAGGCCTCCACCGGCACCGTGGACCAAAGCTCCGTAGCCCGCAACCGGGGGATGGGGGCGCTCGCCCAGGCCGCCTCCCAATTGGTGGTGACGGACAGCACCGTCGCCGAGAACGGCAAGGACGGCGTGCATTTGGTGAACTCCACCGCCGAGATCCGCCGCAGCACCGTCGCCCGGAACGGCGGCATCGGGGTAAACGCCTTGGAGAACTCCCAGGTCACGATCGCGGAGGACACCACGGTCTCGGATCACCCCCAAGACGGCGTCTCGCTCAGCGCCTCCGCGGGCACCGTGGACCAAAGCACGATTACCCAAAACCAAAGCCGCGGGATCTACGCCGAGGCCTCCTCGGAGCTTACGGTAACGGGGAGCACGATCTCCTCCAACGGCAAGGAAGGGATCTTCCTCACGGGCGCGACGGCTTCCGTGGCCGAGAGCACGATCGCCCAGAACGGGAGCTTCGGGATCCACGCCGAGGCCTCCTCCGAGCTTGAGGTGACGGGCTCCCAGATCCGTGAGAACGGGGACCACGGCGTGAACGTCGTCGCCTCCACGGCCACCCTCGTCAACTCGAAAGTACGGGACAACGACGGCGACGGCGTGCGCGGCACCCAAGGGGCCGTCGTCACCCTACGGGACGGAAGCCTCATCCAGGGCCACCCGCAGGACGGCCTCTTCCTCCACGACTCCACGGGTACGGTGCGGAGCAGCACGATCACCCAGAACCGGGGCCGCGGGATCCAAGCCGAGGCCGACTCGAAGCTCATCGTCGAGGACTCCGAGGTCTCCCAGAACGGGAGCCACGGGGTGCAGCTCGTCGCCTCCGCGGGCGAGATCACCAACTCCCGCATCCTCGGCAACAACGGGATCGGCGTGAACGCCCTGCAGCGATCGAGCGTCACCGTGCAGGCCCAAAGCCTGATCCAAGGCCACCCACAGGACGGGATGCACCTCGACGATTCCACGGGCACCGTGGACACCAGCACGATCACCCAGAACCGAGGCCACGGGGTCAACGCGGAGAACAACTCGCAGCTGGCCGTCCTAGACAGCTTCGTCACGGAGAACGGCCAGGACGGGGTCTTCCTCCACACGAGCGTGGCGGACATCTCCGGGACGGAGATCGCGAGCAACGGCGACGACGGCGTCGAGGCCATCGACTCCACCGCCGCCATCACGGACAGCTTGATCCATTTGCACCCGGACAACGGGATCGCGCTGGAGAACTCGCTGCTCGACATGTCCACCACCCGCGTGGTGGACAACCAGGGCTACGGCGTGGTGGAGGTCCGCCAGGCCCGCTCCGTCGTGGTGAGCAGCGAGATCTCCCGCAACGGGAAAGACGGGGTGAACCTCACGAACGCCTCCACGGACATCTCCTCGACGCAGATCGTGGCCAACGGCGGCAAGGGCATCCACGCCGAGACGTCCGTGGTGATCGTGGGGGACCGCACCTTGATCGCCGACCACCCCGACGACGGGGTCTTTTTAAGCAACAGCTCCGCGGATCTGAGCGACAGCACCGTCGAGAACAACCAAGGCCGCGGCCTAGGAGCCGTACGCTCCAAGGCGACTCTTACCGCGATGCTCGTGCAAACCAACGGGCGCACCGGCGTGGAGCTGGCGAACAGCACCGCGGACGTCTTCGGGAGCCGGATTTTGAGCAACGGGGCCAAGGGCGTCCACGCCTTCGACAACTCGGGCCTCACGATGCTCGACAGCGCCGTGGCCGGGCACCCCGAGGAGGGCGTCCACCTCGAGAACAGCTCGGCGGAGATCGGGACGAGCACCGTGGAGCAGAACCAGAGCCACGGCATAAGCTCCGAGGTCTCCACGCTGAGGTTGTTTGACAGCTTCGTGCGCACCAACGGCAAGGACGGGCTCAACCTCCTCAACTCCACCGCGGACGTGGCCAACACCCAGATCACGGACAACGGCGAGGTGGGCGTGGACGCCGCCCGCTCCACGATCGAGATGCGGGGGAGCGCGGTGTCGGGCCACCCCGATCAGGGCATCCGACTGAACAACTCCGCGCTGGAGATGAGCCGGAGCCAACTCCAGAGCAACGCCAAGGAGGGCCTCCTGGCGCGGAGCTCCGTGAGCGCGATGACGGGCTCTGTGGTCGCCGACAACGGGAGCGACGGCGTCAAACTCCTAAACAGCTCCGGAGAGCTTCGCGACTCGCAGGTGACGGGCAACCGAGGCGCGGGCGTCCGCGCGGAGCTGGGGAAGGCATCCCTCATCAACGCCACCGTCTCCCAGAACGGGGACAGCGGCGTGGTGCTCACGAGTTCCCAGGCCGCCGTGGAGGGCAGCCAGATCCAGGGCAACCAGGGGGTCGGCGTGGACGCTTCCGAGCGCTCGCGGGCCGTCCTGATCGGCTCGCAGATCGCGGGGCACCCCCAAGGCGGGGTCAAGCTGAAGGACTCCTCCGCGGACCTCCGGGGCACCCAGGTGATCGACAATCAAGCCGTGGGCGTCTGGGCGGAGAACTCCGCCGTGAAGCTCCTAGAGAACAGCGAGGTCTCGGGCCACCCCCAAGAGGGCGTAACGCTCATCGACAGCGCGGCGGAGCTCGATACAAGCCGGGTGACGGGCAACCGGGGCGCGGGGCTGGCGCTTGCCGACTCCATCGCCACCGCGTTCGAGAGCGAGATCGTCCGCAACGGGGCCGAGGGGATCACGCTCGCGAACTCCAAGGCCGACCTCGAAGCGAGCCGGGTGGAGGAGAACGCCGCCCGCGGCATCGTCGCCCAGGACAGCTCGGAGGTCGTTCTGAAAGACAGCTCGCTGGCGAACAACGACGGCGACGGGCTCTTCGCCTCGGACAGTTCCGTGGACATCCGCACGAGCACCCTCACGGCCAACCGCGGGAAGGCCATCGCCGCCGAGAACTCCCAGATCACGCTCATCGGGACGGCGATCGCGGGCCACCCCGACGACGCCCTCCACCTTACGGGCTCCGTGGCCGATCTTAATGAGTCCGCGATCACGGACAACCGGGGCTTCGGGATCTTCGCCGAAGAGCGCTCCACGGTGATCGCCTCCGGCGGGAGCGTGGCCGGGAACGGGAAGGACGGGATCTCCCTTAAGGACTCCGCGGCGGACCTGCGGGGGACGGCCATCGACCGAAACGGCGGCGTGGGCGTGCGGGTGGAGCTCTCGACGCTGACGACCTCGGACGGGGCCCAAATCCGGAACCACCCGCAGGAGGGGGTGCTCGTGCTCTCCGGCTCGGCCAAGATCCAGGAGACGACCGTGGAGGGCAACGGGGCCCAAGGGCTGCGCGCCGAGGACGGGAAGCTGACGCTCCAGAGCGTGACGTTCCGGAACAACGGGGCCGACGGGATCTCGCTCACCCGCTCCTCGGCCACGGTCACGGACGGCACCCTGGAGAACAACCGCGGCGCGGGGGTGGCGGCCCAGGAGCGATCCCGGATCACGCTCATCAGCAGCACGATCGCGGGCCACCCCGCCGAAGGCGTAAAACTCGTAAACAGCTCCGCGGACGTGCGCAGCAGCACCCTCCAGAACAACCAAGGCCGCGGGATCGACGCCCAGACGGCCACCGTGAGCCTGAGCGCCACCACCCTCCAGGACCACGGGGCCGAAGGCCTGGTGTTGGTGGACTCCAAGGCGGACATCCGCACCACGCGCATAGAAAACAACGGCGGCGTGGGGCTGTTGGCACAGCAGTCCACGATCTCGATGAGCGCGAGCGCTATTGTGGGCCACCCGGACGACGGGGTGCGCCTGGTGGAAAGCTCCCTGGACCTCGCGGACGGCGAGATCTCCGACAACCAAGGCAAGGGCGTCTCGGCCCAGAGCGCCACCGTGGGGCTCACCGCCACGACGGTCAGGAACAACGCCGGGGGCGGGCTCGTCCTGCGGGGAAGCTCCGCGGACGTCCTCGACCAGAGCGCCGTTCGGGACAACGGCGGCAAGGGGATCGACGCCCAGGACTCGACCGTGACCGTCACGAACTCCGAGGTCGCGGGCCACCCCGAGGAAGGGTTGCTGTTGGTGAACTCCCCGGCGAGCGTGGGCGCAAGCCGCGTGGTGGACAACGGCGGCTGGGGGATCTTCACCCGGCAGAGCTCGGCGCTTCGCCTCTTCGACAGCTCCGTGAAGGGGAACGCCCAAGGGGGCTTGCAGCTGGAGAGCGCCGTGGCCTCCGTGCGCAACACCGAAGTGGCCGACAACCGAGGCCGCGGTCTGGCGATCTTGAGCCGCTCCGCGCTCCTCATGATCGGCGGGAAAGTCCAGAACAACGCCGCCGAGGGCGTCTTGCTCGATAGTTCCTCCGCCAGCCTCCGCGAGGTGGACGTGGTGGGCAACGCGGCCCACGGGGTGATGGCCCAGAGCCGCTCCTCCTTGACCATGGTCCGCAGCCTGGTGACGGCCAACGCCGAGGACGGCATCCACCTCCTCGAGTCGTTGGGGAGCATCCGCGAGACGCAAATCAAGGAGAACCGGCAGTTCGGGATCTTCGCCGATCCAGCTTCGACGGTGGCCTGCAAGGGGAACCTCATCCAGGGCAACGGTCGGGACGTCTCGGACAACCTCAAGGGCCGCTGCGGATAGTTTCTCTATGAGCAGACGGCACCTTGCGCGACCACCAAGGGATCTCGGGAGGAGTCGGGGGCCGGGCCTTCGGCTCCTCCTGGTGTCCTTCTCGCTCGTGGGGCTGGGGGCACTATTCGGGCTTGGGCTGAGCGGGGGCGGGCGGGCGCTCCCGCCGAACCCGCCGCCCGAGCTGGTGGGCGAGGTCTCCCGCGTCTTCGACGGCGGCACCCTTCGGGTGCTTTTGTACACGGGGGCCGTCGAGACCGTGAAGTACCTGGGCGTGGACGCCCCGGCCCCTACCCCTGCCGACTGCTTCGGGCCGGAGGCCACGCTCTACAACCGCGATCTGGTCATCAACCGCACGGTCTGGCTCGAACTCGACGAACGGGGCGGGCGGGACGAGCGGGGGAACCTGTGGGCCTACGTCTACCTCGACCCCAAAGGGCTTGCGATGGTGAACGCCGTTCTCATCTCCCAGGGGTTCGTGCGCGCGGCCACCGAGCACCCCTTGGGGGGCACGCTGCGCTACGGCTCGCTCTTCGCGGAGCTGGCCCGGGAGGCGAGGGAGGCCGAGCGGGGCCTGTGGGGCGCCTGCCCGGAGTCCTCCTCGCCTACGGGGAACGAGCCGCCGCGGGCGGCGTTCGAGGTCACCCCCGCAAGGCCCCAGCCCGGCGAGCCCGTCCGCTTCGACGCTTCCCCCTCCACGGACCCCGACGGGAGGATCGTGCGCTACCGTTGGGACTTCGGGGATGGGACCCAAGAGAGCGTGACGGAGCCCCTCATCGAGCACGTCTATGCCCAAGAGGGGGTCTATACCGTGACGCTCACGGTGACGGACGACGGCGGGGCCGTGGGGCGGACGAGCAAGACCGTGATCGTCGGGGACGTCCAAGGCCCGCCTCCCTCCCCGCAGCCCCCACCGCCGGAACCGGAGCCCCCAAGCGGAAAGCGCGTGGTGATCGAGCTCATCCACTACGACGCCGAGGGGGACGACAACGAGAACAAGAACGGCGAGTGGGTCGTCCTGCGCGTGAATGCGGGGGAGGTGGACTTCACGGGCTGGACGCTGGCCGACGAGCTGGGCGATCGGGGGGTGGCCAGCCACGTCTTCCGCTTCCCCGAGGGCTTTACGCTGCGGGCCGGGGAGCGGGTCACCGTTTACACGGGCCGCGGGGAGGACACCGCTACCCAACTCTACTGGGACGCGCGCACCCAGATCTGGGACAACGGCGAGGACACCGCCGTTCTGAAGGACGCCGACGGGCAGGTGGTCGATCGCTGCCGCTACGGCGACCCGGACGGGAGCGAGCGGGGCAAGTCGGAGTTCCTGTGCGAGACGATGGAGTACCGCTGACGCTGAAGGGCGAGCGGAGCGGAGGGGGAGTCTACCACCGCAGCACGACGGCCCCGTAGGTGACCCCGGCCCCGAAGGCGTTCAGCACCACCACGTCCCCGGGCCGGATGCGCCCATCGGCTTGGGCCTCCACGAGCGCGATGGGGATGGAGGCCGTCGAGGTGTTCCCGTAGCGGTCGAGGTTGACCACGATCTTCTCCATCGGGATCCCGAAGCGGTCGGCGAACGCCTTGAGGATGCGGTAGTTCGCCTGATGGGGCACGACCCAGTCCACGTCCTCCTTGGTGAGGCCCGCCTCCTTGAGAGCCTTCTGGGTGGTCCGCTCCATCATCAGGACGGCGCTCTTGAAGACGCCGCCGCCCTCCATCTTGAGGAAGTGCATCCGCCGCTCCAGGGTCTGGGGGCTGGCCGGGTACTTGATCCCGCCGCCCTCCATGCGCAACAGATGCCACTGGGAGCTGTCCCCCGAAAGGCACGAGGCCAGAATCCCTCGACCGTCGGGCATCGGGCGCACCACCGCCGCGCCCGCGCCGTCCCCGAAGAGGACGCACGTGGAGCGGTCCTGCCAGTCCGTAAACCGCGAGAGGGCCTCCAACCCCACCACCAAGACGTTCTCGTGGCGGCCTGCCTGGATCAACCCCTCGGCCACGGTGAGCCCGTAGACGAACCCCGTGCACCCCGCGATGAGGTCGAAGAACGGGAGGTCCTTCCCGACCTTAAGCCCCTCGCAGAGGAAGGGCGAGGAGCCGGGGATGGGCATCTCCGGGAGGTTGGTGGCCGTGATCACGAAGTCGAGATCCTGAGGGGACAGACCCGCTTGGTCGAGGGCCTGCCGGGCGGCGCGGATCGCCAGCCCGATGGGGTCCTCCCCCTTCGGAAGGATGCGCCGCTCTCGGATCCCCGTGCGCGAGACGATCCACTCGTCGGAGGTGTCGACGATCTCCTCTAAATCTTTGTTGGTGATCACCAAGTCGGGCACGGCGGCACCGATCCCGGCGATTCCCGGACGCTGCTCGGGGTTCACGTCAGGCGGTCACTTCCTTTGCCTTGGAGGGTGCGATGGGCAGGTAGCGGGCGATCCCCCGCTCGATCTTGCCTACGAGATCGTGGCGGACGGACTCGACGGCCACGCGCACCGCGTTCTTGATCGCCTCCGCGTCGGAGTTCCCGTGGGCGATGATCACCACGCCCCGCACGCCCAACAGGGGCGCGCCGCCGTAGCGGGCGGCGCTCAAGCTCCGCTTGAAGTTCTTTAAGGCGGGAATCAGGATGAAGGCCCCCAGACGGGCGAGCCAGTCCTTCTCGATCGCCTTCTTCAGCAGCTCCACGGTGGCTGAAGCCCCGCCCTCGTAGGACTTCAACAAGACGTTCCCCACAAACCCGTCGCAGACCACCACGTCGACCTCGCCCTGGAGGATCTGATGGGCCTCCACGTTGCCCGCGAAGTGGGGGAGGTCCTCCAGCACGAAAAAGGTCTTGAGCGCCAACTCGTTCCCCTTGCGCCGCTCGCTCCCGATGTTGAGGAGCCCCACCCGGGGCTCCTCCACCCCTAAGATCTCGTGGGCGTACACGGAGCCCATCACCGCGAACTGTTTGAGGTTCTCGGGGCTGCAGTCGACGTTTGCCCCCACGTCGATCACCAACACGTTACGCCCCTGCACGGTGGGAAGGATGGCGGCGATCCCGGGGCGGTCGATGCCGCGGATCCGGCCCAATCTCAAGAGGGCGGCGGCCATCACCGCGCCGGTGTTGGCGGGGCTCACGAACGCGTCGGCCTCGCCGCGCTTGAGGGCCTCGATGCCCCGCACGAGGGAGCTCTCTCGCTTGCGGCGGACGGCCTCGGCGGGGGCGTCCTCCATGGTGACGACCTCGGGGGCGTGGAGGACCTCGGGATGGAGGCGGCGGACCTTGCGGGGATGGCGGACCCGCTCCTTGAGGGTGGGCTGGATCTCGCGCTCGATGAGGGCACGATCGCCCGCGAGGACGAGATCGATATCGAATTCTTCCAGGGCGAGCAGACCGCCGCCGATCACTTCCGCCGGACCGCGGTCGCCCCCCTGGGTGTCCAAAACGACTTTGGGCCGCTCCATGCGGGTGAGTTCCTCCCGGGGAAGACGGGTGCCGAGGGGGGGATTCGAACCCCCACGGGATTACCCCACACGCCCCTCAAACGTGCGCGTCTGCCGATTCCGCCACCTCGGCCTCTCAGCGAGAGGATGGTAGCGCGACCCGCCCGACTTGTCAAGGGTCCCGGCCCCCTCCCGATCGCTTGCAGAGGGAGGCTCCCGAGGAGTATGATGCTGGGAGCCTCCTATGGAATTCATTACGGTTGAACCCTTCATCGAAGAGCTGCGGTCGCTCGGGTTCCGCGAGGCCTGCGAGCGGGCCGTGCGCGCCCTGCGGGAGAAGGTGCCCCACTACAGCTGGGTGGGCATCTACCTCCTGGAGGGCGACGAGCTGGTGCTCGGCCCCTGGGACGGCCCCGCGGCCACCGAGCACGTCCGCATCCCCCTAGGGCAGGGGATCTGCGGGCTGGCCGCCCGGGAGAAGCAGACCGTCATCGTGGACGACGTCAACCAAGACCCCCGCTACTTGGCCTGCTTCCCCAGCACCCGCTCCGAGATCGTGGTGCCCATCCTGACCCCCCAAGGCCGGGTGCTGGGGGAGATCGACATCGACAGCGACGAGCCCGCCGCCTTCGGACCCCAAGATCGAGAGTTCTTAGAACGAGTGGCCCAGACGCTCGCTCAGATCTGGGAGAGGGAACGAACACCATGAGTCCAAGAGCGAAAGCGAACGCGCAATCGAAGACGACGAAGTCTGCCTCTAAGACGAGGAAGGCAAAATCGCAAGAGCAAAAGCCGAAGGCCCAGGCCGAGGAACGGGCTCAGGGGCAAGGACACGGAGAAGGGGAAGCCCGCCGCCTGGGGGACCGCTTCGTGCTGGACACGAGCGTCATCGTGGACGGGCGCATCACGGAGGAGGTGCGCCAGGGGCGCTTTCAGGGCGCTACGTTCCTCATTCCCGAGGTCGTGCTCGCCGAGCTGGAGGCCCAGGCCGAGCGGGGCCAGGAGACGGGGTTTGCCGGGCTCAACGAACTCAAGAACCTTCAAGCTCTCAGTTGGGAGGGGACGATCGCCCTGGAGTTCGTGGGCGAGCGGCCCCGCGGGGACATTTTGCGCCTCCACGAGATGGGGGAGCTCAACGCCCTGATCCGCCGAATCTCCGAGGAGGAGGGGGCGACCCTCATCACCAGCGACCGGGTGCAGTACCTCTCCTGCGAGGCCCGCGGCACGCCCGTCTTGTTCTTCGAGAGCCCCGCGGCCTACGACCTCTCGGCCCTGCGCATTATGCGGTACTTCGACGACGAGACGATGTCCGTGCACCTGCGGGCGCACACCCGCCCCAAGGCGAAGCGGGGCACCCCGGGGGGCATGGAGATCGTCGCCCTCGACGAGAAGCCCCTCCAAGAGCGGGAAATCGACGTCATGGCCCGGGAGATCGTCGAGGCTGCCGAGCAGCACCCCGAGGGCTTCATCGAGATGGACTCCGGGGGCTCCACGGTCGTGCAGCTGGGCAACATGCGGATCGCCATCGCCCGCCCGCCCTTCTCCGACGCGTTGGAGATCACCGTCGTGCGGCCCGTCGCCCGCACCCGGCTCGACGACTACGCCTACGCCGATTTGCTGAAGGAGCGCCTCAGCCAGCGCTACCGGGGCGTGTTGGTCTCGGGAGCCCCCGGCGCGGGCAAGTCCACCTTCGTGCAGGCCATCGCCGACTATCTGGAAGAGGCGGGCTGGGTCATCAAGACGATGGAAAAGCCCCGGGATCTGGTGGTGAGCGACGAGATCACCCAGTACACCGCGCTCGAGGGGAGCATGGAGAACACCGCCGATGTGCTCTTGCTGGTGCGCCCCGACTACACCATCTTCGACGAGATGCGGCGCACCGAGGACTTCCAGGTGTTCGCCGACATGCGGCTGGCGGGCGTGGGCATGGTCGGCGTGGTCCACGCCACCCGCGGGATCGACGCCCTGCAGCGCCTGATCGGGCGCGTGGAGCTGGGGATGATCCCTCAAGTGGTGGACACCGTGGTGTTCATCGACGAGGGGGACGTGCGCCAGATCTACGAGGTGGAGTTCACCGTCAAGGTGCCCACGGGGATGGGCGACACCGACTTGGCGCGGCCCGTGATCGAGGTGCGGGACTACGAGTCGAAGCAGCTGGCGTTTGAGATCTACAGCTTCGGCGAGCAGGTCGTGGTGATGCCCATCGGCGAGGTCGTGGCCGAAAAGCCCGTCTGGAGGCTGGCGGAGCGGGCGCTGGAGTACGAGCTGGGCCGCATCTTACGGGGCCACGTGGCCGTGCAGATCAAGTCCGACAACCGGGCCGTTCTGTACGTCGAGGAAGACCGCATCCCGGCGGTACTGGGCAAGGGCGGGAGCAACATCCGCGAGCTGGAGAAGCGGGTCGGAATCGGGCTGGAGGTCCGCTCCTTCGACGAGCTGGACATCACCGCGGGCCGGGACCTCGACGTGGCGGTCACCGATCGACACGTGATCTTAGACTTAGACCCGAAGCTGCGGGGGAAGACGATCGAGATCACCGTGGACGGGGAGCCCGTCTTCTTGGGGTCGGTCTCGCGCTCGGGGAGCATCAAGCTGCGAAGGGGCACCGAACCCGCCGAGCGCATCTACGAGGCCTACCAGCGGGGCCGCCCGATCCGCGCCCGGCGCGCGGGATAAATAAATAAGCCCTCTATCCCGTTCCGATTCCGAACGGTACGCATCGGGAGGCAGGCGATGGATCTAGGACTCTCCGGCAGGGTCGCGTTGGTCGCGGCGGCCAGCCGCGGCCTGGGGCGGGCGACGGCGGAGCGCCTTGCCCGCGAGGGGATGCGCGTTGCGATCTGCGCCCGCAATGAAGAACTCCTGCGGCGGGCTGCGGAGGAGATTCAAGCTGCAACGGGAGCTGAAGTGCTCGCCGTCCCGGCGGACGTCTCGAAGCCCGAGGACGTCGAGCGGCTCGTCTCCCAAACCCGGGAGCGCTTCGGGCGCCTCGATGTTTTAGTCACGAACGCGGGCGGCCCGCCGCCCGGCAACTTCTTCGACTTCACCGACGGGCAGTGGGAGGCCGCCTTTCGGCTTACGCTGATGAGCGTCGTGCGACTGTGCCGCGCGGCCATCCCTCCCATGAAGGAGCGGAAGTGGGGCCGGATCGTGCACATCACCTCCGTGAGCGTCAAGCAGCCCCTCCCCAACCTGCTGCTCTCGAACTCGCTGCGGCTGGCCGTGATCGGGCTTGCCAAGAGCTTGGCCGTGGAGCTGGCCCCCTATAACATCACCGTCAACAGCGTCTGTCCCGGCCCCATCGCCACGGAGCGCATGGAGCAGCTCCTCCAGGCGCAGGCCCAAATGCAAAACATCCCCTTGGAGGAGGCGAGAGCCGCCTGGACCCGGGAGATCCCCCTGGCCCGCCTGGGGCAGCCCCAAGAGCTGGCAGACGCGATCGCCTTCTTGGCCTCCGAGAACGCAGGCTTCATCACAGGGGCCGCGCTCCAAGTCGACGGCGGGATGGTCAAGTTCGTGCTCTAGATCTAGATCATGGTCCTCATCGGCCTATGGCTCCTCGGGACCTTCGCATCCACGAGTTGGAGTGGGACGAACGCAATGTGCGTCACATCGCACGGCATCGCGTCACCGTCGAAGAAGCCGAAGAAGTTTGCTTCAGCTCAAAGTCGCTTGTGTTCCGCAGGGGGGATCGTTACTTGGTTCTAGGGAGGACCGCTGCCGGACGATATCTCCTCGTCGTTCTGGTGAAGCTGCGCCAAGGACGCGGTAGAGTGCTGACAGCGCGGGAGATGGACCGAGCAGAGCGACGCCGCTACCGAAGGGAGGTCGAGGGATGAGTCCCAAAGCGCGAGGGCAGCAAGTCGACTTCGACCGGATGAGTGATGAGGAGTTCGCCCGCTTCTGGGAGGAGCATTCCTTCGCCGACTTCGGAGAGGAGTTCGAGCGCGTAGAGGAGCCGGTTTTCGTCCGCAAGCCCAAGCGGGTCGTCTCCCTCCGTCTCGAGGAGGAGCTGGTAGACCTTCTGAAGGTCTTGGCTCGAGAGAAGGGACTCACGCACACCGCGCTGGTGCGGATGTGGGTGATGGAGCGCCTCCGCAAGGAGCTGGCCAAGCGCCAAAAGTCGATCTCCGGATGAGGAATGAACCGTGACGAGGTCCTCACCGTCGACGGCGCCGAGGGCGGGGGTTCCGTCTTACGCGTGGCCGTCGGGCTCTCGGTCGCGCTGCAAAAGCCCGTCCGCATCGTAAACATTCGGGGGGCCCGCAAGGACCCCGGCCTGAAAGCCCAGCACCTGGCGGGGCTTTTGGCCACAGCCGAGCTCTGCGACGCCCGTGTGGAGGGCGCCCACCTCGGCTCCCGGGACGTGACGTTCCTCCCCGGCAGGATCCGAAGGCGCAAGCTCAAGGCCGAGGTCCCGACCGCGGGGGCCGTCGGGCTGGTGCTCCAGCCCCTCCAGATCGCGTGCCTCGCGTCGGAGCACGACGTAGACGTGTTCGTCGAGGGGGGCGGGACGTTCGGGAAGTGGGCCCCGCCGCTGCCCTATCTGCAGAACGTCAACTTCGCGCTGCTGGCCCGCTTCGGGTACCCCGCCCAACTCTTCGTGGAGCGCGAGGGCTTCTACCCCAAGGGGGGCGCGCGGGTGCGGACCCGCTTCTTTCGCCCGCAGCTTCAGGGGCCTTTGGTCTTTGAGGCGCGCGGTCGGCTGGAGGGGGTGCAGGGGCTCTCCGTGGCCGCTGTGGGGCTGAGGGAGGCCCGGGTGGCCGAGCGCCAAGCCGAAGCCGCCTACGACGCCCTCCGGGAAGGCCTCCCCGAGGCGGGCATCCACATCGAGACCCGGTACGTGGAGGCAGCCTCGTTGGGGTCGGCGGTGGTGCTCTGGGCCCGCTTCGAGCGCACGATCCTGGGGGCGGACGAGCTGGGGGAACGCGGGGTGCGCGCGGAGATCGTCGGACGGCGGGCCGCGGAGCAGCTCTTGGCCGAGATCGACTCCGGCGCGACGCTCGACGTCCACATGGCCGATCAGATCCTCCCCTTTCTCGCCCTGTACGGAGGCTCGTTCCGCTGTCGGGAGATCACGGACCACGTCCGGATCAACCTAGAGGTCGTCGAACGCCTCACGGATCAAGGCCCTCGTCTCCGGGGATCTTGGGTCGAGTTTTCGTGAGGTCTGCCGTCTGAATTGAGAGTTGAACCTCCGCTTTAGGGCGGCCACAATGTGGGACCTAAATCGCCTTTCAAGGGAGGGGTAACGCGACGATGACCTTTCGCGAGGAACTGGACCGCGTTGTGGAGCAATGGCACCTGTTGAAGCACCCGTTTTACCGGGCGTGGAGTGCGGGAGAGCTCCCCAAGGAAGCGCTTCGACTTTACGCTCGGGAGTATGGGGCGTGGATCGCCCAGCTTCCCGCCGGCTGGCGGGCTGTGGGGGACGAAACCACAGCCCACGAGGAGGAAGAGCACCTCGAGCTATGGCGGGCGTTCGCCCGAGCACTGGAGACGGACGTGGACAGCCTGGCCGAACGGCCCGGGGTGAGAGCCCTACTCGTCCGGGCCCGGGAGAGCTTCGCCCGACCCGAGACGGCGTTAGGCACGCTGTACGCCTTCGAGGTCCAGCAGCCCGCCACCAGCCGTTCTAAGCTCGAAGGGCTCCAACGGTTCTACGAGCTGCCCGATGAGGCTCTAGAGTACTTCCGAGTCCACGCCTGCAACGAGCACGAAGCCGAGCGTCTCGCGCGGCAACTCGAGACGCTCGAACCCCCAGCCCAACCCCATGCCCTCGAGACCTGTGCCCAAATGGCCCAAGCCCTCTGGAACGCCCTTACCGACATCTATGAAGCGGAGGGCTCCGACACGGGCTGAGTGATGGGCGGGCGAGGGCAGCGGCGAAGGCGTTACGGGATCACTTCGATGAGCGCGCGCATCCCTTGCTTGAAGTGGTCGAATGCGCTGCCCTGACCCACGTGACAGCTCAGATCGAACTGCAGCGGGAAGCCGTCCTCCACGGTGAGGAACCCGGGCGTGATCTCGATCTCCACCCTCCCATTGGGCTCTACGGAGAAGATCTTCTCTTCTGGAGCGGCGAAGAGCGGGCTGATCACCTGATGCGGAGTTGCGCTCACATTCTCGAAGACGAGCTTGTAGCGCTGCCCGTTCTTGAGCTTCACGACGACCTTGGGCTCCTCAGCCGAGTCCGAACGCCCCTCCGGGCCCTCGAAGAAGAAGTTGCCCAACCGGATGACGATCTCGGGGACCTCTTCTTCCTGCTCCTGTCCCGAGGGAGGCGGCGGCGGTGGGGGAGGCTGGTGGTACGGCGCATAGCTCCATTGCCCGAGGAAGAGGACCGCCCCCAGCGCCAGTCCCCCTACGATTCCGACGAAAACGGCCCACTTCTTCGCGTTCGTGACCTGCATTCGGTATCTACCTCCTTCTTCGAGCAGGGTATTGTGTTGTAGAGCAAAGTCAAAAGACAATCTCCCTAAGGTCAAAAGCGGGTCAACGCACAAGGGTTAGGGCCATTCCGAGGGGTCCTCCAGCCAAGCCAAGAGGGTGCGTACGCCCCCTTCCGTAGGGCGACTCTTCTCCTCGCGGGAGCCGCGGGCGGCCATGAGCATCCCCTGCGCTCGACGTAGTTCGAGGACGGCCTCCGCTTCATCACGGGGGGCGAGTTCCCGTGCGCTCAGTGCGCGGGCGCGCGCCCACTGGACGAAGAGGAGCACGTTCTCCGCGGCGATGCGGTAGTCTCCCCCGCCGGGGAGGGCCTCGATCTGCTCCAGGAGCCGCCGCGCGTGGACGAGCGCTCCCATCCCGTCCCCGATGCCCTCTTCGGGTCCGCCGAACGCGGGATCGTAGTGCTCCCCCTGCGGCCCCTCGAGGATGTTGAGCACATGGTGGATGTGGGTGATCCCGCTGGCCGTATCCCCGCGCTGCAGCGCGCTCCAGGCGAACAGGGTATGGGTGATCCCCTGGGAGATCTGCTCCAGCGCCGCCCGCGCCGTCTCCAGCGCCACCCCTACGGCCCTACGCTCCGTCTGAGAGGCGACTGCCGCTTCACGCTCGATCCCGACTCCCCCCAAGGGCAGGAGCAGGAGCCCCACGAGCGCACCCGTGACCCCCCGTCGATAGGAGGCAGTGGGTGTTAGGTCTCTACCCTTCATCTTCGGTCCCCTTCCTTCCCTGACTTTGAGGGTTTCCTCCCGTCCTCCCGATTCCGGCGGTCGTGGTCATAGTCATAGTCGGAGTTGCGATCATCGGAGGCCTCGGCCTCCGGCTCGAGAGGCATGAGCTTGTAGCCGAATCCTCGGACGGTGACGATCAGCTGCGGCCGCTCCGGACGGCGCTCCAGCTTGCGTCGGAGCAGGTAGATGTACTGCTTGACGTCCTTGGCGGTGGCCCCCGGGACGTTGGTCCAGACCCGCTCGAGGATCTCCCGGGTGGAGAAGACCCGGCCCGGCTCCGTCGCCAACACCCGTAGCAACTCGTACTCCTTCGGGGAGAGCTCGACCTTCTCCCCGCGGTAGCGAACCTCCTTGGCCTGCGGGTCGAGCGTCAGGGCGCCGATTCGCAGCAAGGCTCGTCCCGTATCCTCACCTTCCTTCTTCCCTCCTCCGGCTCCGGCTTCGGCCTCCTCTCCATGCCCAAGAGGCCGGGACGCTTCGTGGGCCCGGGGGCGAACCCACAGACCCACCCCCACGGCGAGGAGGGCGACGAACGCCACGGCTCCCAGGCCGACCCCTACGGTGAGGAGGACCTCCCCCCGCCACTCGTAGCCCACCTCGCGGAGCGAGATCCCCACCCGTACGTAGCTTAAGCTCTCCCGCGCCCGATCGGGAGGCATCCCCGTAAAGGGCCGGAGCACCTCGACGTAGGGCATCCCGTCCCGCAGGCGGCCCTCCCGTACGACGAGCCGCCCCGGGAACTCCTGCTCTACGGCGAGATCGAGTTCCAGCGCCGCTTCCACCCGCTCCTCAGCTCGTATGGAGCCCTCCCAGACGACCTGGGCGTAGAGGACGTCCCCGCGGACGAACGCCTGGTGACCTGTCGGAGGGCTTCCCCGTCTCCGCCTATCCCTGTGGTGCCCGCGGCAAGGGCGGATTCGGCGAAGACCTGGGCCGAGAGCGCCGCACGCTTGAGGAACTGCTCCTTGGCGCTCTCCAGGGCTCGATAGAGGTGGAGTCCCCCCAGCACCGCAGCCAGGAAGGCCGCAATCGCCACCGCCGCGTAGACATATCCCCACGACCACTGCGTCCGCCCCGTCTCCGGCACCATCCTGAGGACCCTCCTTGCGAGCCCTTGCGAGCTCCCGACTGAGAGAGTACTCCTCCCGGGAGGGGAGGGCAAGAGGGGAATGCATACGCCACGCCGCGGTACACAGCACGGGCTCCGGCTACAGCTCGTAGCGGGTGACGATCTTCTTCTCCTCCCCCGTGATCTGGGCCCGGATCTCGAAGTACTCGGGAATGCCGGAGTGGAGCAGCTTCGGCTTCAACAGGTTGTCGAGCTGGAAGATCCCCGCGGAGTTGCTCATGGTGATCTCGATGCAGACGGGCCGCTCGTCCCCCTTGCGCACCTGGACCTTCTCGATGGCCAGGGCCGAGACGGCGTGGATGGAGAGCGATCCCTTCCGGAAGGGAATCCGGGCCCGGCCCTGCTCCATGTCCAAGGCGTCGGCCACCTTCAGGACCCCGGCCTCCAGCGTGAGGGGCCGCACGGGCGTGTCATGGGCGATGATGGCGTGCAGCGTCTCGGAGGTGATGATCGCCCGCTCCCGCTCGTCGTATAGGCCCTCCAGAAGCTCGGCGATGAGCGGCGGCGCGAGCGCCGCGGAGAACTGCTCGTGCCCGTCGCGGTGGACGATGTGCCCGATGTCGTGCAGACACCCGGCGAGAACCACCACGACCTCCGCGTCGTGGGCCGTAAGCCCGTAGTCCCGCTCCACGCTCGGGGAGATCCCCTGCTCGACGAGCAGCCTCAGGAGCTTCAAGGCCATGTGGCAGACGATCTTGATGTGGACGGGGCCGTGGTCGTTGATCCCCAGCCGATCCACGGCGATCACGTTGGAGCATTGCCAATAGGTCTGCAGGCGGGTGTGGGCGTTCACCCGCGCAAGGAGCTCCTTGAGCTTCGCGTTTTCGCCTACCGGGAGGTTGAGGTTCATTTGAGGAGCTGGTCCGTCTCGGCGATCTGGCGCAGGCGGGTGATGCCGTCGATCTCGTCGATCACCTCCGCCACCTTGGGCGGAACGTAGCGGCGCCACTCCTCCCCTTGGATCATCAGCTCACGGATCTTCGTCCCCCACAGGTGCCCTCGATCGACGGGGGGCACGCGCTGAACGGCGATCCCCGCCTCCTGAAACAGGCGGATCACCAGGGGGTTGTTGGAGAAGATCACGTCAAAGGGCGGGGTGAGCCGACAGATGTGGGCCACGTACAACGCGTTCTGCTCGATGTCCTCGATGGGGAGGACGTATTTCGTCAGGGGGAGGTCTTCGAGCGCCCGGGTGATCATCATGATCCGCTCCCCGGCGGTGAAGGGATCCCGCAACGTGTGGCTGTACTGGGCGCTTCCCACGGCGATGATCAGCTCGTCCACCTCGGGGGCGATCGCCCGCACCACGGCGTCGTGCCCGTTGTGGAAGGGCTGGAACCGCCCCAGGAACATCCCCCGCTTCGGGCTGTGGCTCATCCCTCACCCCTCTTTCGGTCTCGGGAGCTAGACCGCCCGTTGCAATCGTGGCTCCAGGCGGCGGACGACCTCCTCCGGGGCGGGGGGCCGTCCGTCCTCGCCGATCCGGAAGATGGGGTCGCCGTCCAGGGTCACGGTGAAGACCCCGTCGTGGCCGGGGCGGAGCTCCACAGCCTCCAGATCCCGAGGAAAACGCTCCAAGACGGCTTGAGCGACCTCCAAGGCCCGCCCCAGGAAGAGGCACTCCTCGCAGTACTCGATCGCCACTCTCGCTTTCCCGTTCATGCGCATCCCGCCTTGTCGGGACGCCAGTCTAGCGGATACACTAGGGCACCTTCAACTTGTTCGCGGTCCCGGTCTGCTTCACGACAGAAAGGAGTACAGGAGGGGATGGCGACGCTCACTCGAAGGGAGCTGGCTCGGCGCATCGAGCACACGAGGCTCGGTCCGGCGGTGACGCGCCGCGACGTCGAGGCGCTCTGTGAGGAGGCGAAAGCGTACGGCTTCTACGGGGTGTGCGTGAACCCCTGTCACGTCGCCCGTGCGAAGTCGCTCCTCAAGGACACCGAGGTCCGGGTGGTCACGGTGGTGGGTTTTCCGCACGGGACGAGCCCCCCGGCGGTGAAGGCCGCGGAGGCGGAGCAGGCGATCCGCGACGGCGCGGACGAGCTGGACATGGTCGTCCGCGTAAGCGCCCTGAAGGAGCGGGACTACTCCGTCCTCTTAGAGGAGATGGAGGCCGTGCGGGACGAGATCCAGAAGAGCCCGCGGCCCATTACCCTCAAGGTGATCCTGGAGACGGCGCTCCTTACGGACGAGGAGAAGGTAGCGGGGTGCATCCTGGCCAAGGCCGCCGGGGCGGACTTCGTGAAGACCTCGACGGGCTTTGGGCCGGGCGGGGCCACCCCGGAGGACGTCCGGCTGCTCAAGCAGGCCGTAGGGGAGGGGATGGGCGTCAAGGCCGCGGGGGGGATTCGGGACTACGAGACCGCGGTGCGGATGATCGAGGCCGGAGCGGACCGCATCGGGACCCGCTCCGGGGTCGAGATCTTCGAGGGGGCTCCGGAATGAAGCTTTGGGTTAGGATGAGTAGGATGAGCACGGATGAGCTCGAAGCGGAAGTTCAAGATCCTCGGGGGAATTCAGGACATCTGAGACCCTCGCATCGGGGCGGGGTGTGCACCTTCGACGCTATTTGGAGCGCACGTATGGCCGGGGACGTTGGCGGAAGATGAAGGGGATCGCTATGGTGGAGTTGCCCGACGGCACCCTATGCAAGGCGGAGATCCACTGGTACGAAGCCCACGGGATCGGGCGCAAGGAGTTCAAGATCAAGAGGATTTTGCGATGAGGATGAGCGAGTTCGTCTTATGCATCAGCAACGAAGGAAATCCGGCCAGTCTGATTGTCGGGAAGGTGTATCGTCGATTGCCGGATCCGGAGGCGGAGTCCCACAACCTGCTTCGCATTGTCGATGAAGACCGCTCGGAGCCGGAGGGGTACCTCTATCCGGCGTCCATGTTTGTGCCGATCGAGCTTCCGGAAAGGGCCAAACGGGCGCTGATGGCTTCTGCAAGCTAAGCGTCGTGGCCTGTAGACCCGCGACCGCCGTCGTTGAATCGGGTATCGGGATTGCGACATGCTCTCTCCTGTCCGGTGGGAAAACTCGCGGCTGAAGCTGTTGGATCAGACGCTCCTCCCCGCCGAGGAGCGTGTGCTCTCCCTCTCCCGCGCGGAAGAGGTCGCGGAGGCCATCCGAAGGCTCGCGGTGCGGGGCGCGCCCGCCCTCGGGGTCGCCGCAGCCTACGGCGTGGTCCTCGGGGTCCGAGATGCCTCCTCCGTGGAGGAGCTGGCCCAACGATTTGACGAAGCGTACGAACTCCTCCAGAGCACCCGGCCCACGGCGGTAAACCTCCGCTGGGCGTTGGAGCGCCAGCGCCGCCTCCTCGAGCGCGATCTCCTCCGGGGCCTTCCCCCGCGGGAGATCGCGGACGCCCTGCTAGAGGAAGCCCATAGGATCCGCCGCGAGGACGTCGAGGCCAATCGACGCTTGGGGGAGCACGGCGCGGAGCTCCTCCCTCCGGGCGCGCGGGTGCTGACCCACTGCAACGCGGGAGCGTTGGCCACCGCCGGGTACGGGACGGCCCTGGGCGTCGTCCGGGCCGCTTGGGCTCAGGGAAAACTGAAGAAGGTCTGGGTGGACGAGACCCGTCCCCTCCTCCAGGGGGCGCGCCTTACGGCCTGGGAACTCCAAAAGGAGGGGATCCCCTACGAGATCGTGGTGGACGGGGCCGCCGGGGCCTTGATGGCCCGGGGCCTCGTGGACGCGGTGATCACGGGCGCGGATCGGGTGGCCGCCAACGGGGACGTCGCCAACAAGATCGGCACCTATCCGCTGGCCGTCCTCGCCCATCGGCACGGGATCCCGTTCTACGCGGCGCTTCCCACCTCCACGATCGACCCCGAGATCCCCCACGGAGGCGCCATCCCCATCGAGGAGCGCGACCCGGAGGAGGTGTTCACCGTTCTCGGGCGCCGGGTCGCACCCCAAGGGGCCTCCGCGAGGAACTACGCCTTCGACGTCACTCCCCACGAGCTCGTGACGGCCCTGATCACGGAGGTGGGGGTCCTCCGCCCGCCCTTTGCGGACTCCATCCCGGAGGCCCTCTCCCGCCCGGAGGCCGTCTATCGCCATGGCCAACCGTGAGAGCAACGCCGAGCGGGACCGCCTGCGCCTGCGGTCCCGGATCGTCGAGACGGCCCGCAGGATGCTCCAGAAGGGCCTCGTCGCGGGCAGCTTAGGCAACGTAAGCGCCCGCGACCCCCGGGACCCGAACGTGATGCACATCACGCCCACGGGCCTCCCGTACGAGCGCATGGCTCCCGAGGACGTCGCCGCAATGACCCTGGACGGGGAGGTGCTCGCGGGGGTGCCCTCGTCGGAGTGGCGGCTCCACGCCGCGATCTATCGCGCGTATCCCGAGGTCGGTGCCGTGGTGCACGCCCACGGGATCTACGCGCAGGCCTGGAGTTTTCTGTTCGAGCCGCTCCCCGCTCGGACGGAGGAGCTGGAGGTCTTCGCGGGGGGCGGGGTGCGGGTGGCGGCGTACGCGCGATCCGGGACGCCGGAGCTGGCGGACAACGCGGTGGAGGCCCTCCGGGGGCGCAAGGCGGCGCTCCTGGCCCGGCACGGGATCGTGGCCGTGGGCACAACGCCGGAAGAGGCGCTCACGGTCTGCGAGATCGTGGAGAGGCAGGCCCATGTAGCCTGGCTCCTTCGGGCTTTGCGCGGGGTTGATCCGCCCGCGGGCTAGGGTTTACAATGCGGCGAAAATCCAATCCGCAACGAACGGAGGTCGAGAGGGTTATGCAGGCATGGCGAGCGATCGCATTGGGAGCGCTCGTAGCGCTCCTCGGCGTTTGGGGGTTCCAAGCCGGGCAGACGGCGGTAGGCCAGGCTCAGGGGGCGATCTGCCTCTACTTCGATCAGACGGGACCGGGGGATCTGAGCTTCAACGACATGGCCCTTCTGGGGGCGCGGCAGGCCTCGGAGGCGTTCGGGCTGGAGCTCAAGACGGCCACGGCGGCGAGCGAGGCCTCGTATCTCCCCGACCTGCAGGCGTTCGCCCGCTCGGGCGAGTGCCTGGTGATCATCGGCGTGGGGTTCTTGCTCTTTGACGCGCTCCCCGAGGCGGCGCGCCAGTTCCCGGACCAGAAGTTCGCCTTCATCGACGGACCGTCCTTTGACATCCCCAACCTCCTGGGGGTGCTCTTCCGCGAGCAGGAGGCGGGGGCGCCCGTGGGCGTGGTCGCGGCGCTGGTGGCGATCGCCAACGGGGATTCCCTCATCGGCGCGGTCGCGGGCGCGGAGATCCCGCCCGTGTGGCGCTACGAGGCGGGCTATCGCTTCGGCGCCTACTGGGCCGTGGATTGGTACAACCGCCACATCGGCGAGGGGGCGACCATCGGGGTGCGCGTCCCCTACACGGGCCGGTTTGACGACCCGGCGCTGGGCAAGACGACCGCAGAGGCGCTCCTGCGCGAGGGGGCTCGGAACCTGCTGGGCATCGCGGGCGCGACCCACCTGGGCGTCTTCGACGCGGTGGAGGAGGCCGCCCGCGCCGAGGGCCGCGAGATCGGGCCGCCCTTCGCCTACGGAGCCGACGCCGCGCAGGAGTACGTCAAGCCCGGCTTCATCCTGGCCTCGGGCCGCAAGCGGGTCGATGTAGGCACCTTCGAGTCCGTACGGCGGGCCCTCAGCGGCGCGTTCGGCGGCGACATCGTGCTGGGCCTCAAGGAGGAGGGCACCGGCTTCAGCACCATCCAGGACGTCAAGACCTTCATCGACTTCGCGGTGAAGGCGGGCTACCCCCTGGACGGCACCCCCGACGAGGTGCTCCACAAGGTCATTCAGGCCCGCAGCTCCGTGCCCGCGTACGTGTGGGTGGCGCTGGACGAGTTCCAATCGGCCCTCAAGGCGGGCGAGATCCAGCTGCCCGAGGCAGACACGCCGGAACAGATCGCCCAAGTTCGCGAGCAGTATCCGTAACGGGAACAACGACGAATTCGCGACCTCGGTGGGAACCGACATGGGGAGCCGGAGGGCCGGTCGCCGAGCGCACGGGGCCGGCCCTCGCCCCTTTTATCCATGCGAGCGCGAGTGCGAACACGAACACGGGTGCGAAGACGATGAACCCGCTGATCGAGGCGGAGGGCCTCACGAAGATCTACCCCGACGGGACCGTCGCGCTCCGGGGCGTCTCCCTGAGCGTCCGGGAGGGGGAGATCCACGGGCTCTTGGGGGAGAACGGCGCGGGGAAGACGACCCTCACCAAGATCCTGTCGGGGCTGCTGCCCCCCACCTCGGGGGAGATCCGCTGGAAGGGGCGTCCGGTGCGGTTCCCCTCCCCCCGCGAGGCGCTGCGCCGGGGGATCGGGATGGTCCATCAACACTTCGCCCTGGTGGGGCCCTTCACGGGCTGGGAGAACATCGCCCTCGGCTCCGAGGGGCGCGGGGCGCTCGGACCCGTCCCGGTCGCGGCCATCCGGGAGAACCTCGAGACCCTTATGAGAGAATCCGGCCTGCGCGCGCCCCTGGACACGCCCGTGGAGCGCCTCCCCGTGGGGGTCCAGCAGCGCATCGAGATCCTCAAGATGCTCTATCGGCAGGTGGACCTGCTCATCCTGGACGAGCCCACCGCGGTGCTCACCCCCCAGGAGACGGACGAGCTCTTCGAGACCCTCCGAGGCCTCAAAGCCCAGGGCAAGACGGTGATCTTCATCACCCACAAGCTCAAGGAGGTGATCGAGATCACCGACCGGATCACCGTGCTGCGCGCAGGGCGCGTGGTCGCCTCCCTGGAGACGAAAGAGGCAACCCCCGAGAAGCTCTCCGCGCTCATGGTGGGCCGGGAGGTCGTCTCGCAAGCCCGCCGTCGCGGTCCCGCAACGCCCGCCGCGGGGGAGCCCGTGCTCACCGTCCGCGACCTCACCGTAGAGGACGAGTCCGGGCTGCGGGCGGTGAAAAAACTCTCGTTCGAGGTGCGCTCGGGCGAGATCTTCGCGATCGCCGGGGTGCAGGGCAACGGGCAGACGGAGCTGATTGAAGCCCTGACGGGCCTTCGGCCCTTCCGGGGAGAGGTCCGCGTGCGGGGACAAAGCCTGAAAGGCCTCCTGCCGGGGGAGATCGGGGCCTTAGGCGTAGCCCACATCCCCGAGGACCGCCGGAAGATGGGGCTCATCTTGCCGTTCACCGTCGCGGAGAACAGCGTGTTGGGGCTGCAGCGCTTCCCCCGCTTCCGGGGGGCGCTGGGACGCCTCCGCTGGCGACGCATCTACGAGCACGCCCAAGCGCTCCTCGAGAAGTTCTCCATTCAAGCCCCCGGCGTCCGGGCTCCGGCGGCCTCCCTAAGCGGCGGGAACCAGCAGAAGCTCGTGGTGGGAAGGGAGCTGAGCAAGTCGCCCAAGCTGGTGATCGCGGCCCACCCCACCCGCGGGCTGGACGTGGCCGCGACCCAATACATTCGAGATCTCCTCTCCCGGCTGCGGGACGAGGGCGTCGCGGTGCTGCTCGTCTCCGCGGACCTCGACGAGGTGTTCCAGCTGGCGGATCGGGTCGGGGTGATGTACGAGGGGCGCTTCACGGGCGTGGCCCCCGCCGAGGAGCTCGATCGGGAGACGGTGGGGCTCCTCATGGGCGGCGTGCCCTTGGAGGAGGCCCGGCGCGCCCGCCCGGGCGCCCGCGCTGCGGCTGCGGAGGAGGGGTCGCCGTGAGCGCTCGGTTCGGAGGGCTGCGCGTTCTCCTCGAAGTGGGCCTGGCGCTGGCGTTAGGGCTCTCGTTGGGGGCCGTCCTCATGGCGGTGTGGGGCTACGACCCGTGGAAGGCGTACCAAGCCCTCCTCCAAGGCGCGTTCGGCGACCGCTACGGGATCGCCAACACGCTCAGCCGGGCGACGCCCCTCATTTTAACGGGGCTTACGTTCGCCGTCGGGGTGCGGGCCGGGCTCTTCAACATCGGGGCGCAGGGGCAGATGCTCGCCGGGGCGCTGGTGGCCGTCGTCATCGGGGGACTCCTCGATCTCCCGCCGGGAGTCCACGTCCTGATGGCGGTACTGGGCGCGATGCTCGCCGGGGCCCTCTGGAGCCTCCCTGCGGCACTGCTTAAGCTCGCCCGCGGCGTCCACGAGGTCATCAGCACGATCATGCTCAACTGGATCGCGTTCTGGCTCACGAGCTACGTGGTGCTCACCCATCTGAGCCAGGGTCGCCGATCCCTCCAGGCGGACCCGACGGCCCGCTTCCCCCTGGTCATGGCCGGAAGCGATTTGAGCTACGCTCTTCTCCTGAGCCTGCTCTTTGCGGGGTTGGTGTATTGGGTGCTGTGGCACCACGTGGCGGGCTACGAGCTTCGGGCGGCGGGTCTCAGCCCCGAGGCGGCGCGCTACGGCGGCGTCCGCCCCCACCGCAGCCTGGTGTGGGCGTTCGTGTGGGGGGGCTTGGCCGCCGGGGGGGCCGGAGCCGTCGAAGTCCTGGGCCGCTTCCCCTTTGCCCTCACGAACGACCTCTCGAATCTGGGCACGCTGGGGTTCGACGGCATTGCCGTGGCGCTCGTGGGGCGGAACCACCCTCTCGGCATCCTCCTGAGCGCCGTCTTCTTCGGCGCGCTGGCGGCGGGGAGCACCATGATGGGCTTCCGGGCCGGGGTGCCCATCGACATGATCCAAGTCGTTCAGGGGATCATCATCCTGGCGATCGCCGTCCCCGAGATGGGACGCCTCCTCCGAGCGCGCCTGCTTCGCGCCCGCGTCCCGGCCTCCCTCCCCTCGCCCGCCGAACAACCGGCACCGACGCAGGCCCAAACCCAAGCCCAACCCCCTGAGGAGACGGAGGGGTAATGGACATCGGGCTGCTGCTGCTGATCACGCTTCCGGTGGCGCTGCGGGCGATGGTGCCCGTGACGCTGGCGGCCATCGGCGAGGTCTTCGCCGAGCGGGCCGGGGTGGTCAACATCGGGCTCGAGGGCATCCTGGTGATCTCGGCGTTCGCCGCCGTCGTCGGGGCCTGGCTGTCGGGGAGCCCCTGGGTCGGCTTGGCGTTGGGCGTGCTGGCCGGGGCCGCCGTCGGACTGCTGCACGGCTGGATCAGCATCTATCTCAAGGGCGATCAGATCATCAGCGGCGTGGGGATCAACCTCTTAGGGATGGGGCTGGTCGGCTTCGGGTCCGTGGTGCTCTGGGGCGGGAAGAGCTATACGGTCGAGAGCGCGCTGCAGATCCCCGGCCTCCCCGTGCCCTGGGGGAGCTTAAGCCCTTTGGTGATCGTGACCGTCTTGGCCGCCCCCTTCACGTGGTGGTTGCTCCACAAGACGGCCTTCGGACTGCGAGTGAAGGCCGTGGGCGAGAACCCCGAGGCCGCCGACGTCGTGGGTGTCCCCGTCGAGCGGGTGCGCCTCGTGGCCGTGGTCTACGGCGGGATGCTCGGCGGCCTGGGCGGGGCCTTCCTCAGCCTCGACTGGCTGGGGACGATCACGAACACCCTGCCCGCGGGGCGGGGCTTCATCGCGCTGGCGGCGGTGGTGTTCAGCAAGCTCAACCCGCTGCTGGCCCTCTTTGGAGGGTTTCTGTTTGGGTACTTCGACGCCTTGGCCATCCAGTTGGCCTCCGCCGGGGGAGCCGGCTATCAGTTCGTGCGGATGATTCCCTACATCGCCACCCTGATCGTGGTGGCGGGTGCGATCGGGCGGGCGCGCTTCCCCCAGGCGATCGCGCAGCCCTACCGGCGGGAGTGATCACCCCACCCCATCCGAAAGGGTTCGGGCAGGAGCTCCCCCAGCTTGAGGCGCTTCGGAATACCCCGGGAGGTCCCCAGCAGCACCTCCAAGTCTGGGGCGAACTCGAAGAGGACTTGGCGGCATGCGCCGCAGGGCGGACAAAGCCCCTCGGGCTCTTGACCGAGGGGTCCGCCCACGATCACGAGCTTAGCAAATTCCCGTTCCCCCTCGGCCACGGCGCGGAAGAGGGCCACCCGCTCCGCGCACATCGAGAGCCCATACGACGCGTTCTCGACGTTGGCCCCTGTGTACACCTTCCCGGAGGCGGCCCGCAGCGCGGCCCCGACGGCGAAGCGGGAATAGGGGCAGTAGCTCCGCTTCCGCGCGCTCAACGCCTGGGCGAGAAGCTCCTCCTCGGAGCCTGCAGCTGCGTTCGGTAGCACCATGTTCCCACGAGGAAGAAGGCGAGATACACCCCCAGGGGGACGAGCAGCCAGCCGATACCGAGCTGGGGGACGCCTTTCGACGGAAGCTCTCCCCCTTCCGTTGGGGGATTGATTTCCTCCGAAAGAACGGCAGAGTCCGGGTTCCGTCTCGAGGCCGTCCAGGGGTCAAACCGACCGCATTCCGGATACAAGAAGCGCAATCCCCCGATGTCGTCGTTCGACAGGCTGCGGGTTTGACCCCCTTGGATTTCTCCCTTCATGATCGCCCAATCGTCTGCCACGGGGGAGAGCCGCAGCCCACGATGGGGGTCCTCGCAGTCGATCGGAATCGGATTCCGAGGGTTCCCATCCGTGTCGTAGTTGTTCTTCGGGGTAGGGTGACCCAATCCCAGGGCATGTCCGATCTCGTGGAGCAAGACCGACTCCAGGTGGACGCAGCCCTTGGTCCGAACCAGGGAACGCCGTGTGAGGCACCACCGATATCCCTCCCCGTAGGGGATGAGGATATCGGCGCTCAAGATCGTGTTCCCCGGGCGGCGCCTCCCGTCGGTGCCCCAGGGGTCCTCGGGCGTGTAACGCAGGATCGCCACGCCTCCGACCTTCCTTTGGGGGCCTTCGGGTTCCCGCTCCCCCTCTTCCCCTCCCTCCCCTTGCTCGTCCTTCTCCGTCTCCTCTTCCTCGGGGTCGTGTACCGGAGGGAAGGGCAAGAGGTCGATCTCCGCTCCGAAGAGCTTCCAGGGGCCGGGCGGGCCGATCGGGAAATGGCCCCATCGAAGGGGTTCCTCCTCGGGGAGGGCGGCTTCCACCCGATCCGAGACGTCCACAAAGATGAGGTTCTCGTTGACCGCGGACCAGCGGGCCAAGGCGCGGTGCACCACGTCAAGGAGATCGGAACAGGTAGCTCGTTCCTCCTGGATCGAGGGGAGCAGGCGCTCACAGAAGTCGTCGGCGATGGCGTACTCCAGCCCTCCGCCCAGACCGCGGAGGCCGTCGTCCACGAGGGAGCCGGGGATCGCGCTCCAACGGAACGCTTCCACCAGCGGAGCCGGAGACTCCGCCCCACCGGTCGGGGTGATCGGGGTAAACCCGCTCGTCGTGGAGGCCCCTACGATCGCCGCCAGGAGGGGGAGACCTCCTCTCAACCCCCATCCCAGCCAGGCCAGGCCCCGCGCCCGAGAAGCTCGAAGAAGTCCTGGCCTTCTCTCTATCCCCTTTCGTTCCGTCCCCACAGCCGTACCTCTTCGCCCGTGGAGTCATTCGGTGCCCAGAGCGTCTCGGATCGCAGCCCGCAGCCGCTCCGCCTCCCGTCGGGCCGCCTCGGCGAAGTCGGCCCCGGAGGAGGCGTACAGCACCCCCCGGGAGACGTTGACGATCGCATTCCCTCCCTGGGAGTTGGCCGCGGCCCGCACGGCCCGCTCCAGATCCCCGCCCTGAGCCCCCACGCCGGGCACCAACAACAGCACCTCCTCCCCCACGATCTCCCTTACGACGGCCAGCTCCTCGGGGTAGGTCGCCCCCACGACCAGCCCCAGCTCCCCGGGGGCTTGGGCCTGCCACTCCCGCGCTTTCTCCGCAATACGCTGATAGAGAGGCTTCCCCTCACAAGGAAGGTCTTGGAGGTCCCGCGCGCCCGGGTTCGAGGTGCGGCACAGCAGGAAGACCCCTCGGTCCCCGTAGCGCAAGAAGGGCTCGACGGCGTCGAACCCCAGATAGGGGTTTACCGTGACGGCGTCGGCCCCCAACCCCTCGAAGGCGGCCTCGGCGTACTTCTGGGCCGTCGAGGCGATGTCCCCCCGCTTGACATCGAGAATTACGGGGATCCCCTCGGGGAGGATCTCGCGGATTAGTCTCTGCAAGAGCGAGAAGCCCTCCGGTCCAAGGGCCTCGTAGAAGGCGCTGTTCGGCTTATACGAGCAGACGAGGTCACAGGTGGCCTCGACGATGCGCCGCAGGAACGCCTCGACGGCCTCGATCGGATCTCGCTCCCGCAGGGGCTCCGGAAGCCTCGCGGGGTCGGGGTCGAGCCCCACGCAGAGCCAGCTCCGGTTCCTTTCCGCAGCTGTCCGCAACCGCTCCCGCCAAGGGCCCCTGAATCGCACCGCCATCCCCTCCACGCGATCGTAGCGATCGACTCCTTGCCCGTCAATATGCAGAGCGCACCGCCCCGAGAACAGAGGACCTTCAGACCCCATTTGCAGATGCTAGACCCATGACGTATACTTGCAGCGGATGCGCTATGGAACACGACAAGATCTCGAAGCCCCAGCACTCCCTGCGGGTGACCAAGCAGAGAAAGGCGATCTTTGCCGTGCTCCAAGGGGACACCTCCCACCCAACAGCGGAAGAGGTGTACCTGAGGGTACGGGAGCAGCTTCCTCACATCAGCTTGGCCACCGTATACCGCAACCTCAAGCTCCTGGCCCGCCAAGGCCTGATCCGGGAGATCACCACCGGAGACGGCCCTCATCGCTACGACTTCCAAACCCACGAGCACGCACACTTTCACTGCGACCGTTGCAACCGCGTCTATGATGTCGAGCTGGACTTTTCCACTCGCCTGCGCCACGAACTCCTCCGCCGGGGCTTCCGCGTTCGCACCCACGACCTCGTCTTCCGCGGCCTCTGCCCCGCTTGTCAGAGCCTCTCCCCTTCCGACTGACCCTTTGACCGGACCCGCCCCATCGTCCGCGCGGATGCCGTTTCCTGATTTTCGTCATATCCGCGACGAATTTCTCGCTCCCCTTGCCCCATTCCCCCTACCTATCACCTAGTAATGATTCTCATTTGTGGAAATCTCTTGACAAAATCGGACCGTTTTAGTAGCATTTTCGCGGAAACGCTGCACGTGCAGAAGGGAAGCGACATAGAGAAAGGCTCAGCCCGAGGCGGTCCCTCGCTCGAAGCTCGAGCCGAGCCTTCTCCTGACCGAGGGGCAGTATAGCCGGCAGCGAAGGGAACGTCAACAGGCCGCCGTCGCGCTGAGCCAGGCCGAGGCCGAAACCCTCATATCCCGTTCGTTCAGAGGAGGTTCGTTACCATGATCAAGCGTCATCGACGCTCTTCGGCGGTCTGGGCTCCGACGGGCCAAGGAGTTCTCCGCCTCTCCCTGGGGCTCCTCGTCTTCTTTCTCGTCGGGTTTCCGCTCCTCAGCGGCAGCGTATTCCCCTCCCAGGCGCAAGCCGACCGTGGCGTGGTGAACGTCTACTCCGCCCGCCACTACGGCCAGATGGAGCCCGTCTTCCGGCGCTTCATGGAGGAGACGGGGATTGAAGTGCGCTTCACCTTCGGCAAGGATGCCGAGCTGCGCGAGCGCATCCAAGCCGAAGGGAGGTTCACCCTGGCGGACGTCTACATCGGGGTGGACGCGGGAAACCTCTGGCTCGCCGCTCGGGAGGGGATCCTGCAGCCGATCCCCGGAGAGGTCGTCGCACAAAACATTCCCGAACAGTTCCGCGATCCCGACGAGCAATGGACGGCCCTTACCTTGCGGCTCCGCACGATCGTCTACGCCCCCGACCGCGTCGATCCCGCCGAGCTCTCCACCTACGAGGCGTTGGCCGACCCCAAGTGGCGGGGGCGGCTCTGCCTGCGACCCGCCACCCACGTCTATACCCAGTCGCTGGTGGCAAGCTTGATCGCGGCGCACGGGGTGGAACGGGCCGAAGAGATCGTCCGCGGCTGGGTGGAGAACACTCCTTCGGAGAACTTCATCGACAGCGACACCCGCATCCTCCAGACCCTGGCCGCCGGGGGATGTGACGTGGGCATCGTAAACGACTACTACCTAGCCCGCCTCCTCTACGAGGATCCGAGCTTCCCTGTCCGCCTCTTCTGGGCCAACCAGGGGGAGGGGGAGCGGGGCGTGCACGCCAACGTGAGCGGGGCGGGGCTGGTCAAGTACGCCCGCAACGTGGAGAACGCGATCGCCCTCATCGAGTGGCTGACCCAGGAGACGGGCCAGCGTCTCCTGGCCGACGGAAACTTCGAGCACCCGGCGAACCCGCGAGTGGGGCCCCATCCCTTGCTGCAGGGATTTGGGATACCCCGAATCGACCCGGTCCCCGTCTGGCGATACGGGGAGTTCCAAGCCGAGGCGATCGAGCTGATGAACCGTGTGGGCCACCCCTAAGATCGCAGGTGAACGCGGAGTGCACCGACGTGGAGGTCTCCTCCTCGTCGGAGGGAAGCGTGGGGAGGCCTACGCCCCCTCGCTCCTGCCCTTGCTCCTCCTGGCCGCCCTTGCGGCTGTGCCCCTCGTGACCGTTCTCCTGTCTCTCGCGGTGCCCGCCCCCGGCGTCTGGAGCCACCTTTGGGCTACGATCCTCCCCGAACGCATCCGGAACACCCTGCTGCTCGTGCTGGGCGTGGCAACGGGCACGTGGGCCTTGGGGACGGGTCTGGCTTGGCTCGTCGTCGCCTATCGGTTCCCCGGGCGAGGCCTCTTTGAAGGGTTGCTGTTGCTGCCTCTGGCGATGCCCTCCTACGTGTTAGGGTACGTGTACATGACCACGCTCGACTACGCCGGTCCCGTCCAGTCCGCGCTCCGAAGCGTGCTGGGATCGGGGTTCTCGTTCCCCGTGCGGACGGGCTTCTGGGCCGTGATCGTTCTGACCCTGACGCTGTACCCCTATGTCTACCTGCTAGCGCGCGCGGCCTTCCAGGAGCTCCCCGGGAGCGTCTTCGACGCCGCGCGGGTGATGGGCTACGGCCGCCTGCGGGCCTTCCTCCGGATCGCTTTGCCGTTGGCCCGGCCCTCGTGGGTCGCCGGGACGGCTTTGGCCCTCATGGAGGCGCTCACGGACTTCGCCGTGGTGCGGTTCTTCAATTTCCCTACCCTCTCGGAGGGGATCTTGCGGGTCTGGCACGGGATGATGAACCGCGAGGCCGCGTTGGAGATCGCCGGCGTGCTCCTGCTGTTCGCCCTTGGGATTTTGGGGCTGGAGCGACGGCTGCGGGGGCGGGCCCGCTTCTCCCAGAGCCGCGGCCGGGCTCCCGGCATCCCGCCTCTTCCCCTTACAGGGAGGAAGGGCCTTGCGGCTTCTGCCCTCTGCCTCGTCGTCTTGCTGGGCGCGTTCGGGCTGCCGGTGGTGCAGCTAGGGCTATGGGCCTATCAGGACCTCGCGCGGATGACGGGCTTCGACTGGGCGTGGTACGGGACGTTAGCCCGCAACAGCCTCGGGATCGCGCTGGGGGCCGCGGGGCTTACAGCCCTTACGGCCCTGCTGCTGGCCTACGGCGTCCGCCGGGGCGGGAACGGGCACAGAAGCCCCTTAGCCCAGGGGGCCGTAAGGCTGGCGACGATGGGCTATGCGGTCCCCGGCTCGGTCGTCGCCGTGGGATCCCTCTTCGCCCTCTCTCGCCTCGATCACGGGCTCAACGCCTGGCTGGAGGTGGGCTTCGGGATCACGGTGGGGCTCTTGTTTACGGGCACGGCGCTGGGGCTGCTCTACGCGTACGGGGTGCGCTTCCTCGCCGTGGCGTACGGAAGCGTGGACGCCAGCTTCGAGAAGCTCAAACCCCAACTCGTCGAAGCCGCCCGCACGCTGGGGGCCTCTCCCCGGAGGGCGCTTCTTCGCGTGCAGCTTCCCCTGATCGCTCCGGGACTCCTTGCGGGGGTAGTGCTCGTGTTCGTGGACGTGATGAAGGAGCTTCCCATCACCCTGCTTTTGCGCCCCTTCGGGTTCGACACCCTGTCGGTGTGGATCTTCCAGATGGCCTCCGAGTCGATGTGGGCCGGAACGGCGCTCCCTTCGCTGCTGCTCGTCGCCGTAGGGCTCTTGCCGGTAGCCGTCCTCCTGCGCCTCGGCTCCTACCCCACTGGCTCCGGCTCTATCCCCGCACAAAGACTGCAAGGAGGGAAGGCATGATTCTCGATGCGGATGCGAATGCGAATGCGAACGCGAGCGTGAGTGCAACGGCAGATCCGGATGCCAACACGCTGCCCCTAGGGAAGGGGAAGAAGAGCCACCACAAGGAGGGGGCGATCTGCCTGGCGCTCCGCGGGGTGACCAAGCGCTTCGGCGAGGTCGCGGCCATAGAAGATATTAGTCTTGACGTCGAGCCCGGGGAGGTCGTGGTACTGCTCGGCCCCTCCGGGAGCGGCAAGACGACGCTCTTGCGCCTGATCGCGGGTCTGGAGCGGCCCGATGCGGGCTCGATCGCCCTGAACGGAAATCCCGTGGCGGACCCGGAGCACGGGGTGTGGGTCCCGCCGGAGCGGCGGCGCGTGGGGTTCGTCTTCCAAGACTACGCGCTCTTCCCGCACATGACGGCCTGGCAGAACGTGGCCTTCGCGCTTCCTCATCTTTCTCGACGGGAGCGCCGGGCGCAGGCGCAGGCGATGTTAGAGCAAGTCGGCGTCTCGCATCTGGCGCGGCGCTACCCCCACGAGCTCTCGGGCGGGGAGCAACAGCGGGTCGCCCTCGCGCGGGCCTTGGCCCCCCGGCCGCGGGTGTTGCTCCTGGATGAGCCCTTCTCCCACCTCGACCGCGGGCTGCGAGTTCGTCTACGGGCCGAGCTCAAGGGCCTTCTTCAACGATTGGGGATCACCGCCGTCTTCGTCACCCACGACCAAGAGGAGGCCTTCGAGATGGGGGATCGCTTGGTGGTCTTGCACCGAGGGCGCATCGAGCAGATCGGCCCTCCCTGCGAGTTCCTCCAAACCCCCAAGACGCGCTTCGTCGAGGAGTTCTTCGGCTTCCGCTCGGCAGAAGTTCGCTGGCACTGAGTGAGATGGAGTGAGAGGGGGGGCTCGGGGAGATCAGTCCCGCTCGGCAAGGGCAACGAGCTGCTCGCAGAGGGCGGCCCCCACCTCGCTGCAGCGGGCGGCCCGCTCCTCCCCCACCAGATCGTAGGTGAGGGGCTTCCCCTCCTGGAGGACGGCTTTGACGGCGTCCTCGACGAGCCGCGCGCCCTTCGCGAGCCGGGGGTCGGAGAAGCGCTCGCCGAGCCACTCCAGGAGCATCTTCAGGGCGAGAACGGCGGCCATGGGGTTCGCCTTGTCCTTCCCGGCGTGGCGGGGGGCGGAGCCGTGGATCGGCTCGAACATCGCGTGCTCGTCGCCGATGTTCCCCCCGGCGGCCAGTCCCAGCCCCCCCTGCTGGGTTGCCCCGTTGTCGCTGATCACGTCCCCCACCAGGTTGGGGGCCACCACCACGTCGTACCACTCGGGGTTGCGCATCTGCCACTGGCAGAAGGCGTCGAAGTACGCGTAATCCAACTCGATCTCGGGGAACTCCTCCCGGCCCACCTCCGTGAAGACCTCCCGGAAGAAGCGATGGGCCCCCACGATGTTCGACTTGTCCACGCAGGTGACCTTCCCCAGCTTGTCCCGCTTCTGGGCCAGGTGGAAGGCGAAGCGGACCACGCGCTCCGTCGCCTCGCGGGTGATCTTGATGGGGGTCATCTTGCCGCCGGGGATCTCCAGCGTTTCCCCGGTATAGGCGTCCTCCGTGTTCTCGCGGACGATCACGTAGTCGACGTTCTCGGGCTTCCAAATCGCCAAAAACTCGCCCGAGATCCGGGTCCGCACGCCCGGGTAGAGCTTGATGGGGCGGACGTTCGCATACAGATTTAAGCGTTTGCGGTTGCCGATCACGGGGGCGAAGCCCGCCAGCTGCGGCTCCGGGTAGGGCCTGCCCGGCTCGGTCATCACGGGCTTTCTGTCGACCTCGTGGCCGACGGCCCCCAAAAATATGGCGTCCGCTGCCGCGCAGCGCTCGTAGGAGCCCGGAGGCCACTCCTCCCCGTGCTCGAGGTAATAGGCCCCGCCGCAGGGGATCTCCTCGACCTCGAAGGAAACGTCGAGAAGCCCCTCAACTTCGCGGAGGACGCGCAGCGCTTGGGCGGTGACCTCGGGCCCCACCCCGTCCCCCGGCAGCACGACGATGCGGTAGCGATCCTTCATGGGTCGTCTCGCATTATAGACGA
>JALSGO010000168.1 GCA_026982655.1 Candidatus Bipolaricaulota bacterium | reverse complement strand
CAGGCCGTAGTCCGCCTTTCCCTCTTGGGCGAGCGCCTCTTGGATCTTCTCCGCCGCCTTCGGGGTGACCGTGAGCACGTCGTTCATGCTCTTCCCTCCCTCGCTTTCCTTAAATTCAGAGGCATCCGTTCGACCGCGGTACCAGCAGAGCATCAGCCTACCCAAAAGCGCCCGGGGAGGCAACCCCGGTCCCTCGGTCCCAGTGCAGTTCGAGGTCACCGCCGGAAGAACTCCTCCTGGTCGGGAGGCACAACCCGAAGGTGCTTCGCCCACGCGGGACAGCGCTCGCGGAAGCGCTCGTACATCTGATAGGCGATCTCCCGGACGGAAAAGTGATTTTCGGGGCGGGTGCGCAGCTCCACGATGTACTGTAACTCCTCTACGTCCATCTTGAAGAGCGATCGGCGTCGGTACGCGAACGGCAGCGCGTACTGCCCCACCCCGATCCCGGGGTAGGCCGCATCCAGCCGAGCGCTCAGCTCCCCGGCTCGATCCATCAGCGCACGGTACGGCTCGGAGAGTCCGGCCTCCTCCAGGGCGGAGGGGACGTCGTAGCCGTAGGAGGCATCGAAGCGCTTGTGGACCTGCACCAGCCTTCGGTGACGGTGGAAGTCCCGCCACGCCCCGCAGTCCACGCACACGTCGAAGATCAGCGCGTAGCCTGTGCGCAGCTCCCGGGGGGGCGGGTCGTGCTCCCCCCGCCCGCGATACACCCGGTCCAGGATGTCGCGCTTCTCTCCCTCCGGGAGCGCCTCCACAAGCCCCAGAATCTGCTCGTAGGAGTGGGGAAGGGCCCGATACAGCAGCGTACAGACGGCCTCGGTGAGGGGGGCCTGCGGCGGGGCCAGCCCCACCCCCCGCCCTCCGTCGGGCTCCGGAAGCCGGGGGGCGTACTCGCGGGCCAGCTCGGAGAGCGCGTCCTTCATATAAAGGATATAGGGGCTCGGCTCGGCGTACCTGACGAGCGTGGGGGCGGCGGGGCTCTCCCACCCCTGAAGCTTTTTCATCTGGCGGAGGATCTCCGAGGCACGGGCCTCCCCGGCCCCGGCCCCGCTCCCGCCCCCGGCGCAGAGGCCCTTCAACTCCTCCAGGAGGGGCTTGAGGCGCTCGGCGGTGGGGTGGAACGCCGGACGCCGGGTGACGGCCTCCTTGAGCTCCTGGCCGATCTCCCGGATCTCCCGCAGGGGGTGGGAGAGGAGCCGCACCAGCATCCGCTCCAGCGTGCGGGCGCTCAGGATCTGCCCCAGCCCCGTGCGGATCCCCATCGGCAGGGCGTACCGAACCACGTCGAAGGCCCGGGCCCGCAGCGTCCGTTCGTACTTCTCCTCGCCCATCTCGAGAGGCCGCTCGGCGGCGTATCTCTCCATCAAGAACCGCGTTACGCGCCCGTGGGCCTCGGTGTAGAACTCGATCAGACCCTCGCAGAGGCTGAGGTAACGCCCCTCCCAGAGGGTGCCTCGGATCTCGGGAGGAAGGACGACCCCCCGCTGGCGGAAGTCTTGGTAGCGGGTGGAGCTGGCTTGGCCGTCCACCAGGGGCTCGTCCCACAGCTCCTCGGCGGCGACCATCGAGATCCCCTCCAACACGACGGTGAGGTGGGCCAGATCGGCGATCGAGGCGTGGCCGTACTCGAAGTAGAACGTCTTGTAGAAGCGCTCCGCGCCCTCCTGGGTGAGGTCCAAGGCCCACTCTTGGTAGGGCCGGGCGGAGCGGCTGAACTTGGCGATGCTGTAGCCGCCCGGCTCGGGGAGCATCCCCAGCACGGCGAAGATCCGCCGTCCGTCGCGCTCCGGCCGCTGCGGCGGTCCGGACGGAGGCCCCCCGCCGGAAGAGGGTTCGCGGGATCGAATCGTCATAGACGGCACTCCCCTTGTGCGCGTGCCATGCCGATAGCATAGCCCCGGCGGAGGATCCCGCCAAGGACGCAGGTCCAAGACCCGCTCCTCCCCCGTCCGCTCCTTGACAACGCCCGTTGTCTCTGCTATGATTAAGCCCGTCCCAAGGGGGCTGCCGGGATCCCATGCACGCCCAGATCTAGGAACGCCGATCCGGGCCGTAACCGAAGTCACAGACATCGGAAGTCCGTCACGATAGAGTCGAGATGACCGGCAGTCCGGTCTGCCGGCCCGCGGCCCGCAACCGCAACGAGCCCCCTCCCTCCCGGAGGGGACGGCCGACGGGCGGACGGAGAGGGGCAAATGTCCCTTGACAGACGGGGCACCATCTGGTAGGATTCGAGCCCGAAGGGGGTCTCCAGCGAGGATGCGGAACACGGTGAGGAGGTGTAGGAGAGAAAGGATGGGTCGGTCGTCTTTATCTTCCGTCTTTCTCCTTTATCCTTCTCCCTCTTTCTCTCCCCTCTCTCCTCCCCGTTCCCCCCTTCCCGAGATCCCCTCTTGCGCTCGACACCTGGGCAGGGTGCCAACGCCTTGGCCCGTGTAGGGCACACAGACCAAGGTGCGCAAGTCCTTTAGGGTAGGATAGCAGAGTAGGTAGGTAGGATCGATCGAGGCATCAAGGTGCGGTAACGGCGGCTCCTCGGGAGAGGAGCCGAGCCCCAAGCCGAGACTAGAACTGAAGTCGAAATCGAGCGCGGGGTGAGGTCAAGGAGTCGTAGGGACGGGCGGCTGCCCCGACGGCGTCGTCGAAGCGTAGCTTAGGGCTCGAGGCATGACTGGGCCGTTGGAGTTGAAGGAACGGAACGGGGTGAGATCGTCGGATATGCGTGGATCAAGGAGGTGGTCGGCGCTGCGACAGAACGAGCTCATCGGGAGAGCTGTGGACTCCTTTCCGGTGGTAGCTCCTGTTCGCTCTTCGTGTAGGCAGATCCCACAGAACGAGAAATCCATCCACAGGCGCATAGAGAAGGAGGTATGTCAGTGAAGAACAAGAGCCATGTCGTGACGCTGATGGCCGGGATAGCGATGGCCCTCGCTATCCTCGTGGCCATCGCACCTGCGGCCCTGGCGGGACGCAGTCAGGTCTATTTCTCCGACGTCAACGGCAACCCGAAGACGGAGTGGAGGATCGGCGAGGTCCTCTACGTCACGGTGGTCTCGCACGACGAGAACCGCGACAGCGACGAGGTGGAGCTGATCGACGCGCGAAGCCGCTGTGACACCCACACGGGCGTGTCCGTTCCCTGTCTGGAGATCTGGGACCCGAACACCAAGGACTCCGAGACGAACTACGGCAGCCTGGTGCTCGTGGAGACCGGAGCCAACACCGGCATCTTCCGGACGCAGACGGGGATCGCCATCCTGCCGTGGGAAGAGGACCCGGACTATCAGGAGAACGGCTCCCTGCAGGTCATCGCCGGGGACACGATCGTGGTCCGGTATCAATCCCCCTCGGACGACACGGACGTCAGCCTGGATCTGGCAAAGATCAGCGCGACCCGCGGTATCATTCGTATTACGAACCAAGCCGGCCAGGACGTGCCCCTCTGGGAAGTGGGGCAGCAGGTCTTTATCACCGTGGAGGACCCGGACGCGGACCTCGATCCTCTGAAGCCCGACGTGATCAAGGGCGTAACGCTGTGGAACCCGCGCTGCGTCTGGGACGTCGTCGAGCGCGCGGGCCAGCCCCGCGACGACCAGCCGGAGCCGAAGCCCTGTGACGCCTCCGTGGCCCCCTTCGCCTTCGACTCCGCCCTGAAGGAGGCCTTCGGTTCCCAGTACTTCGCCGACTCCCTGACCTTGGTGGAGACGGGGCCGAGCACGGGCGTCTTCCGCAACACGAACGGGATCACCCTGAGGGACAACCTGGGGCCGGGCCGCGAGTTCGCCGACGTGCGCACCGCCATGGCCCTCTTCGTGAACCACAAGGACACCCTCGTCGCCTTCTACCGCGCCCCGACGATCGTGGGGGTGCCCGCCGTTGTGGAGCCCCCGACGATGCCTGCCGAGACCCAGACGGACGCCTGTGCCTTCTCCCTGGGGCTCTCCTGTGAGCAGGTGCGCCCCTTGCAGGTCGCCCCGGGCGCGGAGTTTGATGTCACCGTCAACATCACCCCGGTGGCCAACACCAAGGCCGTCACCTACCAGGGGATCCTCCCCAGCGGCTTCAGCTTCGTCGGGGTGAAGGCCAACCCCAACGGGGCCATCGTGGGCGAGTCCGGCGGGACGATCCGCGCCTTCTGGGACGGCGGCATCGCGGGCGGCCAGACCCTCTCCTTGACGTTCGCCCTGCGCGCCGGCGCGGTGCCGGGCGACTTCACCCTGAAGGGGATCATCACCGCGACGGAGCCGAAGGCCGCCGGCGTGGTCCTCTCGGCCATCCCGGTGGCGGCGCTGACCGCGCAGGAGATCTCCGCGCAGGCCGTCGCCCAGAACGACGCCCTGAGGATCGAGCTGACCGCTTCGCCCACCCAGGTCGCCGTCGGCGGGACGTTCACCGTCACCCTGACGGTCACCCCCTTCACGAACATCGGCACGGGCGCGGCCCGCGTCAACTTCGACGGGCTGCAGGCCGCCGACAAGGGCTCCTTCTTCACCGTCTCGGGCAACGAGTTGGTGGCCCTGCTGTTGAGCCCGGCGGCCAACCAGCCGCAGACCTTCACCGCCACCCTGCGCTGCACCGCCCCCGGCTCGATCGCCCTGAACGCGCAGGCGAGCGCGCAGAACGCGCCGGAGATCGCCGTGAGCGAGACGGTCGTCTGCGGCGCCGAGGGCCCGCAGCCGCCGCAGCCCGGCCCGATGGGCGGCTACTTCCGCGGCAAGGCGGGCTTCAACGACCCGCAGGACTTCGCCCTGGCGCAGGCCAAGGTCGGCCACACCAACCCGGCCACCATCAAGTTCGTGGACGTCAACGGCAACGAGCTCACGGAGTTCGCCATCGGCACGGAGTTCTTCATCGAGATCGCCGACCCGGACCAGAACGTCGACTCCGACCACGTCGAGTCGATCTGCGTCCAGATCTTCAACGTCAACGGCGGTCGCGAGGGTGACACCCCGGGCGTCTTCCGCGCGCTGGGAGACGACCAGCTCAAGAACGACCCGCGCGCCTGCTTGGAGGACCACGTCCGAGACCTCTTCATGTGGAAGACGGGCGTGAAACTGGTGGAGACCGGCACGAACACCGGCGTGTTCCGGAACCCGGACGCGCTCAAGATCGTCGGGATCTGCGCGCTGCCGGAGGCGGACAACTACCCCTTCGACACCGACCCCAAGACCACCCGCCAGATCCAGATCCACAAGGACGGCTGGTGGAACGAGCCCACGGTGAAGGTGGGTACGGTCCTTAAGGACTGCTACCCCGGCACGCCGGGCCTGGAGGAGGCGCGCGAGGAGTTCGGCGACCCCTGGAACGCGAAGGAGTTCAAGCCGGACGTCCCGGGCGTCATCGCCGCGCACGCCGGGGACACCGTCTACGTGGTCTTCCAGGACCAGCTCGTCGACCCCTTCGACGTCGTCTACGCCACCGCCCGGGTGAAGGACTTCCAGGCCTTTGACGGGCAGAACCTCAACCTCCAGTTCGTGGACGAGAACGGCAACCCCGTCGACCCGATGGGCGGCCTCAAGGTCGGCCAGGACGTCTTCATCCAGCTGCGGGACGACAACCGCAACGTCAGCCCGGCCGTCGTGGACAAGGTCGAGATCCTCGTCTTGGACCGGGCGACCGGCGACTGGGAGAACGTGGTGCTGGAGGAGACCGGGCCGAACACGGGCGTCTTCCGGAACTCCGCCGGTCTGTCGCTGCAGCCGGCGACCTCGCCCGGAGCGGTCCGCGTCAACAACAACCGCCTGGAGGTCTTCGACCGCGACACGATCGAGGCCCACTACCAGGACAACTACAACCCCAAGGACTACGCCGTGGCGTGGATCCGCTTGATCCCGCAGCCGGAGCCGGGCCCGGGTCCGGGACCGCAGCCGCAGCCGACGGAGGTCTTCTTCTCCGACGCGCAGGGCAACCCGGTGACCCAGGTCGCGCCGGGCGACACCCTCTTCGTCGCCGTCCGGGACTTCAGCCAGACGGGTACGCTGCGGGACGCCATCACCGTGACGAACACCCGCACCGGGCAGTCGGTCACGGTGAGCGCCTCCCCGGTGGCGGAGAACCTCTTCGTCAGCGACCCGATCACCACGGGAGCCCCGGGCAGCGGCGCGATGCTCGAGGTGGAGGAGGGCGACACGCTCGAGGCCACCTACACCGATCCGGCCGACCCGGCCGACCGGGTGAGCAAGACGATCACCGTGATCGTCACCGTCTTCAACTGCACGGGTGCTAAGAACTTCCCGAACCCCTTCTCGATCACCACGACGTTCGAGGCCGAGGGGTCGGGGATCGCCGAGATCCGCGTGAGCGTCTACGACCTCTCCGGTCGGCTCCTCGCCCAGCTCCAGGCCGCCGGCTCCCAGGTGAGCTGGGACGGGCGGGACCTCGAGGGCATGAGCCTCGGCAGCGGGGTCTACCTCTATCAGGTGACCTGCAGCGGCCGAGCGGGCGAGACGACCACGGTGGACGTCCAGAAGCTGGTCATCCTCCGCTAAGAACGTGAAAGGGAAAGGGAACTCCGCGGCGGGGGCCTCCGAAGAAGGGCCCCCGCCGGGAGGACCGATGGGATTGCCTGCGATGGCACGAAGGATTAGGAAGCAGAATCGAAGGAGGTCTAGAATCGAGATGAAACGCCTGAGTGCACTCAGTCTGGCGCTGCTCCTGGCGCTGGGGCTCGTCTCCGCGGGCGTCCAGGCCCAGGAGGGCGTCGGAGCCGGAGCGGGGTTTAAGTGGGGCGTCGACGCCCGGGCGCTGGCGATGGGCGGGGCGTTCGTGGCGGTGGCCGACGGCTACAGCGCGCCCTACTGGAACCCCGCCGGGTTGGGCTTGGCCACCGGCACCCGCGTCGGCGGGATGAACACGAACAAGTTCGGCCTGGGGATCAACTTCAACTACGTGGGCTTGGCCATGGAGCTGATGGGCTTCCGCGTCGGCGGGGCCTTCCTGGGCCAGATGATCGGGGACATCGAACAGTTCGGCCCCGACGGCCAGCCCATCGGCACCGTCAGCAGCAACGACCTCGTCTTCATCGGCTCGTTCGCCATGCCGCTCAACCTCGACGGGATGGCCTTCATGGTCGGAGCCTCCGGGAAGTACTACACCCACTCGCTCGCCGGGGAGCAGGGGACGGGCTTCGGCGGCGACGTCGGGGTGCTGATGGCCATGGGCAACCTCATGTTCGGGGCCACCGTAAGCGACGTGGGCGGGACCCGGATCACCTGGACCACGGGCGCCGTGGACAAGGTGGAGATGGCCATCCGCGCCGGGGCGGCCTTCACGATGGCCGAGCCGCTGCCGCTCATCGTGAGCGCCCAGTA
>JALSGO010000167.1 GCA_026982655.1 Candidatus Bipolaricaulota bacterium | reverse complement strand
CAGCCGCTGCCAATCGTGACGGTACAGCCAAACCCGATCCGAAAGCTGCTGTACACGGGATTTTCGCTCCAATCTGCTCATGGCCTACCGCTTAGATTATCGCACGCTGTACTTGTCCCTTAACCTAATCATACCGGCAGACCCGCCCCGGCGGCACGAGGACCACCCGAAATCCCAAGTCGAGCCCTTTGAGCTTCTCCTCGACTTGAGCCAGCTCCCGCCGATAGCGGGAGGAGATGTGGATGATGAAGAGCTCGCGCTTGACGCCCGCCTTTTGCGCGACTTCCAGGGCCTCTTCCAGCGTCGAGTGCGTGGGGGTCTCCCGGTCCTCCGGGTTGAGAAAGGTCGCCTCGTGGCACAGGACCTCGGTGCCCTCCACCAGCTCCGGGTCGATCGGGGCCGAATCCCCCCCGTAGGAGAAGAGCTTCTGCGGGTAGGTCGTCGTGATCGCCTCCCGGCCCCTCTCCCGCACGAGCTGGGCGATCTCCTCCTGGGAGAGGCCCTGATACTCCTCCTTGAGTCTGCGGCGCACCTCCACGATGTTGTACCCTAAGGAGAGCTCGCTGCGGGTGTGCTGGGTGCGGAAGGCCTCGATGTAGCGCGGGTTCTGGCCTTGAAAGAGCTCCACCCGGTCCCCCGGCTCCAAGGGGATCCAGGCGAGGTCGTAGCTCAGCTTCGAGTTCGTCCGCGCGATGTACGCAATGAGCTCCAACACCCGCCAGTTGTCCTTGGGGTAGTAGATCGTCAGGGGTTTTTCGGTGTCCCCCATCCCGCTGTTGCGGATGTTGATCAGCCCGATCAGCCCCGAGATGTGGTCCGCGTGGCCGTGGGACAAGAACACGTGTTGGATGGCGAAGCACTTGTTCCCCAAGATGCTGCTGATCCCCTCGCCCGCGTCGAAGGCGAGGCGATCCGGGGCGTAGTAGAGCCAGGTGGAGTACAGCCCTTTGGAGTAGACGATGAGCCTCATGGGGCCCGATTGTATCCCGCGCCCGTTTCGGGTTCAATAGACGCCGTGAGGGTTCTGGGGATCGACGAGGCGGGGCGGGGGCCCGTGATCGGGCCTCTGGTGCTCGCGGGCGTCCTGCTGGAAGAAGGCCACCAACGGGAGCTGCGCGCGCTGGGGGTGCGCGACTCCAAGGCCCTTTCGCGGGAGAGGCGGGCGGAGCTCCTCCCCCGCATCGAGCGGGTCGCCCAGGCCGTCGAGTGCGCGATCCTCCCCGCCGACGACCTCGAGGGGAACCTCACGCAGGTCGAGCTGGCGGCCACCGCGCGGCTCATCGCGAAGCTCCGACCCGAGCGGGCGGTGATCGACGCCCCTGTCGGTCCGCGCGCGATCCCCGCGTACCGGGAGGCCCTCCGGCGACGTCTGCCCTTCGCGTGCGAGCTGGTCGTGGAGAACCGGGCCGACGCCCGCTACCCGGTGGTGGCCGCCGCCTCGATCGTCGCCAAGGTCCAACGCGATCGAGAGATCCTCGAACTGCGCGCCCGGTACGGCGACTTCGGCTGGGGCTATCCCTCCGAGCCCAAGGTGCAGCGCTTCCTGCGGGAATGGTACGCGAAGCACGGCTCCTTCCCCAAGTGCGTTCGTGCGAGATGGGCTACGGCCCAACGGATCGCACGAGAAGGCATTGGACAAAGCGAAAGATCCCTTGTAGACTCCTTGTAGAGGGATGCAGACGCGGGGGAAGCACAAGGGAGCGAAAAGGGAGCGAAGGAGAGGGGGTGATTGCGGTGCGGGAAGAGCAGATCGGTGCCGAGGAGGCCCTGTTGCGGGTCCTGCGAAGGTTGGGGCCCCAGCCCAACGGATCCGTGGAAGAGCTCGATCGGGTCATCCGCGATGTGGGACCGCACGCCGTGGCGCACTTCCTCGCCCTGACGGCCGACCGCGCGGCCGCCGAGTCGCTTCGGGCGTATTTGGAACGACACTGGCCCGCCACGTACGAGCTGGTGGAGCGGCTCCTGCGGGCCGCCCGCCGCTCCGAGAACGAGGACGTCCGCAGAGACTTCGGGGATTCCTAGGTCCGCTTTGGGGGGGGGCGGTGCGGGGGACGCGGAGGCCGTCAACGCGTTGACGGCCGCTTCCCCCGTGGCTATAATCGTTAGCAGTCACAGGGATAGACTGCTACTAAGGGGTTGCTCGGGGAAACCCGCAAGAACCGCAACAACCGCATACTAAGGAGGTATCCATGACCATGCGCAACGCGGCTCGAGTCGTCGTATGGGGGCTTTTGGTGCTGGGGGTAGGAGGAGGGCTCGCGCTGCCGGTGCCGGTGTGGGGCCAGCTCCCCGTCTGCGAGTACGTCGCGCCGGAGAACCGGCTTACGGCCCTCACCCTCGGTGGGAATTACCGTTTCTTCGAAGACCGCTATCTCAACGACGCGGAGAACGTCAACGAGGGCAGCCTCGTCCTGGAGGGGCTCGCCTGGGTGGAGCGGCCTGGCTGGAGCTACAGCCTGGACGGCTCCCTCCAGGCCGTCTTCCAAGACGGGGAGATCGCCCTCGGCGCCGGGGTGGAGGGCGACGGCAGCGCCCGCAAGTACCTCAACGAGAAGGTCTTCGCCTTCGGGGGGATCGACACCTTCGGGCTGGGGCTTGCCCCCGACGCGGGGCTCACGCTCAACGTTTTGGGGGGCGTGGGCGTGGGGCGCTTCGTCAACGTGACCCCCTTGGCCCAGGCCCTCCAGGCCGCCGAAGCCCTGGTGGAGCTGGGCACGCTCTCGGAGGTCCCCTCGCAGGACGTCCTGCAGAGGGTGGCCGAGGCGATCGGCAAGGAGCGCGAGCTGGGCCTGCCCGGCGTGCTCCAGGAGATCGAGTCGGCGCTGGGGGTGCGGCTCGACGTCGCCGCGGTGCTCGCCCTCCAAGAGGTGCTCCGCTCCGAGGCGACCCGCTTCTGCGGCTGGGACGCCACCGCCGCCGTGGGCTACGAACTGGTGGACCCCACCGGCGCGAACAACGCGGTCCTGAGGCTGCGGGCCAACTACGCCCAGGCCCTCGACGCCGCCAGCCAAGTGCTGGCCCGCGCCCGCTGGCAGACGGCCCTCCCCTACACCGGGGAGTACCGGTTCCGCGCCACGGTGAGCTACGATCGGATCCTCTCGCCCACGGCGGATCTCACGGCCACCTACACCTTCTCGCGCCGCAGCTTGGCGGCCTTGGAGGCGGAGCAGACCCACGCCCTCAACGTAGGGGTGAGCTTGGCCCTCCAGGCGAACCTGAGCGTGCTCCTGCAGGCCCAGGCCGCTTGGGGGACGGGCTTCGAAGAGCCGGAGTGGGGCTTCCGCGTCGGGTTCGAGTACGACCTCTTCTGATCCCCGTCGGAGGGAGGCCTACACGGCACGACACGGCACAGAGGCGAAGCGATGGTCCCGATCCGCGACTCGATCGTCTACCACGGTCCGGCCCTGGTCACCAAGGCCCTCATCGGGATCAACGTGATCGTATTCTTCTGGCAGAGCTCCTTGGGCCCGCTCGGCTTCGAGCGGGCCCTCCTCGCCTACGGGCTCATCCCCGCCCTCCTCTTCCAGGACCCTCTTGGGGAAGCGTATCGCCTCATCACGAGCATGTTCCTCCACGGCTCCTGGGCCCACATCCTGGGGAACCTGTGGTTCTTGTGGGTCTTCGGGCCCTCGGTGGAGGGGCGGCTCGGTCCGGGGCGCTTCTTGGGCTTCTATGTGCTCAGCGGCCTCGTGGCCGCGCTGGCCCAGGCGCTCGTCGACCCTGCGAGTCGGATCCCCATGGTGGGGGCCTCGGGGGCGATCTCCGGGGTGTTGGGCGGGTATTTCGTCCTGTTCCCCACGGCCTGGGTGCTCACCGCCGTCTGGCTGGTGCTCCCCTTCTTCTTCTGGCTCCCGGCGGCGACGTACTTGGGCTATTGGGCCCTCCTGCAGGCCCTCTACGGGCTCTTCGGGCTCCCGGGCGTGGCCTGGTGGGCCCACCTGGGCGGGTTCGCAGCGGGGGCCGGGCTCTCCCGGGTCTTCTTGCCGAGACGCCGCTACCGGGCCGAGCCGTACTGGTGGGCCTGGCAGGCGTATCGGACCTATTGACGAAGGGACGGTGACGGACGGATGGACATCTTCTTCCAGCTCTTTTGGCTCTTCTTCATGCTCTCGGCGCTCACGCCCTATCTGCAGCGGCAGTCGCTCTTCGCCGCCCGGGCGCGCAAGATCGCCCAGCTCGAGCGCTCCCGCCGCTCGCGGGTCATCACCCTCATCCACCGCCAGGAGGCGATGAGCTTCCTGGGGATCCCGTTTACCCGCTACATCGACATCGACGACTCCGAGCAGGTGTTGCGCGCGATCCGCCTCACGGACAAGAACGTGCCCATCGATCTCGTCCTGCACACCCCGGGCGGGCTGGTGTTGGCCGCGGAGCAGATCGCCGAAGCGCTCTTGAGGCACCCGGCGAAGGTGACCGTCTTCGTGCCCCACTACGCCATGTCGGGCGGGACGCTCATCGCCCTGGCCGCCGACGAGATCGTCATGGACGAGAACGCCGTCTTGGGGCCCGTGGACCCCCAGCTGGGGCAGTACCCCGCGGCCTCCGTTCTCAAGGTGCTCCAGAGGAAGGACCCCAAGGACGTGGACGACGAGACGCTCATCCTGGCCGACGTGGCCGAGAAGGCCATCCAGCAGGTGCAGCGGACGGTGGAGAAGCTTTTGCGCAAGCACATGGAAGCCCCGCAGGCCCGCAAGACCGCCGAGGTCCTCTCGCAGGGGACGTGGACCCACGACTACCCGATCGACGTGGAGGAGGCCCGCGGGCTGGGGCTGAACATATCCACGGAGATGCCCCAAGAGGTGTACGAGCTGATGGAGCTCTACCCCCAGCCGCGGGGCGGGCGGCCCAGCGTCCAGTACGTCCCCCTGCCGTACCATCGCCGCGCGCCGGGCGAGGAGCCCGCGCCTGCGCCCGCGGGCCGGGGACGGGGGCGATGAAGATCTCCACCCGTCCCTTCACCCGATGCTTCTCCGGCCACGCTCTCCCCGCTGCCAGGGGGGGGGTAGAGCCGTTCGGTTTCAGCAGAGGAACGGTATCCCTCCGTTCGGTAGGGGGCCTAAGGGAGCCGCTGGAGCAGAAGAAGAGGGTGGTCGAATCGGGTACGCGCCCGATCGTCGACCTTGACAGTCCGAATTTTGTCTGCTATGCTTACCCCCACGCTCGACCCAAAACGCGAGGTGCAGAAAAAGGGGGATGCTACAAGGTGACAATGGCAGGTGATCGCCTTTGTCGAAGCCAAACGCGGTGACCACCCGGCCGTAGGTGATCGCCTTTGTCGAAGGCGTATCCCCCTCGTCTTGTCGGGCTGCGCCATCGGCTTCTCCACACCCCCTCGCCCGAGATGAAATCCGCCTCCATCTAGATCGGTTACGGGCTCGGGTCTCGCAATTCCAGAGCTCTCCGCTGTTCGGTTCCATCCCCGTCGGCCGAACTCCCCTGATGGCCTTGCCCTCCCCTGCGCCGGGAGTGGAGCTGTACGCCAAGCTGGAAAACCGCAACCCCTCCGGGTCCCTGAAGGATCGCATCGTGCTGTATCTGATCGCCGACGGGATCGAGCGGGGGGTTATCACACCCGACACGGTGTTGGTGGAGGGCACCTCCGGGAACACGGGCATCTCGCTGGCCATGCTGGGGGCCGCCCTGGGATACCGCGTGAGGGTGTTTATGCCGGACAACGTGAGCGAGGAGCGCCGTCGGCTCATGGAGGCCTTCGGGGCGGAGGTGGTGCTCACCCCCGGGGAGCTGGGCACCGACGGCGCGATCGAGGCCGCCCGCCGAGCGCACGATCCACCCCGGGTCTGTTGGCTCGCCCAGCACGAGAACCCCGCCAACGTCTGGGCCCACTACGACACCACGGGGGCCGAGATCTTGGAGCAGTGCCCCGACATCACGGCGTTCGTAGCTCCCACGGGGACCACGGGGACGCTCATGGGCGTCTCGATGCGCCTGAAAGAGCACAACCCCGACGTGGAGATCGTGGCCGTTTGGCCCGAGGAGTGGATCATGGGGCTGCGCCGCCCCGTGGGCGACAAAAAACCCGCAATCTACGACGAGCGCCGGATCGATCGGGTGATCGAGATCTCCGATCCCGACGCCAAGGCGGCGACCCGCGAGCTGGCCCAGCGGTTCGGGCTGTTGGTGGGACCCTCCTCGGGTGCGGCCTGGTTGGCCGCCCGGCAGCTCGCCCACGAGTACGCCGCGCAGGGGCGATCCCCCGCGAAGGTGATCGTCTGCTTCCCCGACGAGGGGGCCCGCTACCTCTCCACCGACACCTTCCTGTCGGGGGGATCTCAAATCGAACTCGAACCCGAAAGCGAACACGAAGCCAGGAGGGAACCCGGATCATGACTGCAAACCTCAACGCGAACGCGAACGCACGAACGGAGTTGCTTCCTAAGGGGCTGGACCTGCACAAGCTTGCCTGCGGCTGCGCGGTCAAGATCGATCTCCAGAGGGTGGTCTACCCCGCCCTGCGGAAGATCCGCCCGGAGCTGGAGCGCCTCGGGGTGACGGTGGCCGAGCGCGAGGACGCCGACATCTTCCCCCGCACCCGCGAGCTCTCCCTGGAGCGGAAGGTCTTTCCGCTGGACCCTGGTGCGATCGAACCCTTGGCCCCCGGGCGCAGTCCCCGGGCCGTCACCGTGAGCGCCGTCTACCGGGCGTTCCGGCCCGAGGCGCTGGCGGAGCGCTGGCTTTCCGTCTATCGGGCTCTTTTACGCGAGGGCGCTAAGCTCCACGTGGGCAAGGGCCACACCATCGAGGCCTACAGCCCCGACGACGAGTTCATCCACTTCGACCTCTTCGAGCCCTTGGGGGAGAAGCAGAAGGGCTTCCGGGTGGCAAACAACGACACGATCCAGCTCATCGACCCTACGCGACCCTTGGAGGCTCCGGAACAGACGGAAGTTGCGCTGAGCAACGCGCTCAACGACCTCTTCGCCCTGGGGGCCGTCGAGGACGTCCGCATCGTGCCCTTCTACGCCGCGCCCACCCGCGCCCTCGCGGAGCAAATCGCCGCCAACATGAAGGCGTTTGCGGAGCGCTACGGCTTCCGCCTGGAGCCCCAGGAGCCCATCTCCGATTCGACGCTGCTCTTGGGCGCGACCGTTCTGGGGGCGACCTCCCGGAAGCCGCCCACGTTCTACCGGGAGCTTCGCGCGGGGGACCTCGTGCTGGTGCACCGGCCCTTCGGGGATCTCGCCCCGATCAACGTCCTCATCGAGGCCCTCGAGCTGGGCGACGACGCCCTGGCAGAAGCGGGATTCCGCCTCGATCAAGTCCGCGAGGCCGTGGAGGAGAGGGTGGCCGTCATGCGGAGGCCCAACCTCGACGTGGGGCAGGTCATCCAGCGGTTCTGCCCCGAGTGGGACGA
>JALSGO010000166.1 GCA_026982655.1 Candidatus Bipolaricaulota bacterium | reverse complement strand
GCTGGCAAGCGGTGGTCACATGTCGAGGATGACGTTCGCTAACGGTGTTGGTCCAGTTCATAAAAGGAGAACCGGCCATGGCAACAGATCCGCTACGAACGCCCCCTCCAGGAGCGACTAGGGGGAGGAGAGAGAGAGAGAACTCCGGGTCGGCTAGCGCAGTTGCTGGTAGTCTCCGGGTTCGACCTCTCTCCAACGGCTCCTGAAGATTCCGCAGAACAGCTTCAACTCCTGGTTGCCCCTCCCGTTTGGCTCGTTGATCGCCGGCACCGCACGTATCGGTTCCACTTGTATGTGGTTCTCTGCGACGAACCGGCCTCCCATCGGGTGCTCGTGCGCTTGGTCGATGCAGAAGGCACCGAGTCCTGGTGCCATGAGACCGAAAAGGAGTTCGCAAGCCGCGGGCCTGCTCTGGGCTCTAGCTGCTTGCTAACGAGTCTGGAGGCGCACTGTGAGCATGAGGGGCACCATTGGCTTGAACTGCATCTGAACGGCCATGCCCGTGGCCGACTGCCGATCAACGTCGTCTTCGGCCCCGAAGACGAGCGCATCGTCCAGACGGCAACCTACGCCTACGACGGCACGAGCGGCCAACTCCTCGCGCAAAGCTACTCTGCCCCCATGGGGCTCCCGGAGCGCAACGCGGAGGGAGGTGCATCATGAAGCAAGGACTCGGATAGCGAACCTCAGCGTCCGCGCGGCTTGCTGCGCGGCCCGTGATGGCTTTCTAGCACCAAGGGTTTGTTGATCAGGTCAGGGTGTTTGCAAGACAACTCGTCCAGGCAACTCCCCGACACACATGGGGGAAGCCAGTGCGTAGTCTGGGAGGAGAACGATGTTGCGGACACTTTACCGGACCGCGCGTGGGGCTAGCGATCGAGTGCGCAAGGTGCATCGGGCAAGGCTGGCGCTGGTGGAGCGGCTCGAAGAACGAGCCGTTGTCGGCTCTGTGCTCAGCGTCCCGCTCACAGGAGCAGCCGCGCTGGTCGAGACGCCGCCGCAGCCGGCAGCGTCCGAAGAGGCC
>JALSGO010000165.1 GCA_026982655.1 Candidatus Bipolaricaulota bacterium | reverse complement strand
ACGGTGATGAGCGACTGCTGCGCGCTGGAGGCTCCCACCGCTGCCCCTAAGAGGAGCACCAACCCCACGAGTGCGAGCCGCTTTCCGGAAGAGATGCTGCGCATCCGCATGGCGATTCCTCCTTGTTCCTCCTTCTCTTTGGCCCTTCTCTCCATCTCCGATGCCGAATCCTTCCCGCGCCGCACCGGCCATTATACTCCGGGAGCGTTAGCCCAGCGTTAAGGCGCGTGGGGGTAATTCTCTTCGTCGTCGTGGGGGTTGTCAAGTCGACGGGGCCGCCCTTCCCTCCGCGCCCGTGGGGGGTAGACGAAGTCCCCCAGCCTTCCGGACCGGACCGGACCGGCGAAGGCCCGAGTTACGTTCTATAATGAGAAAGGAAAGGGAAGAGAAGAGGGAGGAACCCGTCATGAGGATCCGGGTTCTGGACGAGCAGGAGCAGGAGCTTCAGGATCCGTACGTGCTCCGACTTGGGGGCTGGTCCGAGGAGCGCTACTTGAAAGAGGCGCCGGAGAGCCAGCGCTGGGAGTTCGTCCGCGGGGAGGTGCTCCTGTATTCACCCGCTACGGCTGAACACCAAGAGTTGGTGGGCTTCTTGTACAGGCTCCTCGCCGAGTGCTGCGAGAGGCAGCGTTGGGGCAAGGTGCTGACGGGACCGGCGGCGGTGCGGCTGAGCTCCGGGGTGATCCGCGAGCCGGATGTCTTCGTACTCGCCCCGGAGGACGCCCGGCAGGCGCAGGGTGTCCCACTCTCCGTCGTCCCTACGCTGATTGTGGAGGTGATGAGCCCCTCTACCCGGACTCTGGACCTAGGAGAGAAGGCTCAGGACTACGCCCAAGCCGGGGTGCCCGAGTACTGGGCCGTCGATCCGGAGCGCCGCGCGCTGGTCGTGCACGCTCTCGAGAAAGGTCGAGAGCGGTACCGCGTGGAGTCCGTAACGGAAGGTTGGGTGCGCAGTCGAGTCGTGCCCGGCTTACGCCTGCGGGCCGACTGGCTCTGGCAAGAACCTCTCCCACCCCTGATCCGGTGCCTGCAGGAGGCTCTCCCCTAAGCGTTGAACCGCATCCCGGGGAGGACGTCCAGGAACATGAAGAGGACCACGCAATCGAAACGGGGTGACAAGGCGGACCTCTCCCCACGGGGGAGCGGGTACCGCCGCTGGGGCAAGCGGGCCCTGGACGTCGTGTTGGCGTCTTGCGGGCTCCTCCTGACCGCTCCCTTGGCGCTCGTCATCGCCCTGCTGATTCGGGTGACCATGGGGCCTCCCGTCTTGTTCAAGCAAGTTCGCCCCGGCCTCCACGGGAAGCCCTTCGTGATGTACAAATTCCGTACCATGCTCGATCTGCGCGACGAGAAGGGGCACCTCCTGCCCGATGAACAGCGTCTTACGCCCCTGGGGCGCTTCCTGCGCAAATTGAGTCTGGACGAGATCCCCGAGCTGTGGAACGTGCTCAAGGGGGACATGAGCGCGGTGGGCCCTCGACCCCTTTTGATGGAGTACTTGCCCCTTTATACGCCCGAGCAGGCCCGCCGCCACGAGGTCCGGCCCGGGATGGCCGGGCCCGTCGTCATGAGCGGGCGCAACCTCTTAAGCTGGGAGGAGAAGTTCCGGCTCGACGTCTGGTACGTGGACAACCTCTCGCTTTGGGTCGATCTGAAGATCCTGGCGCTCACGGCGTGGAAGGTGCTCCAGGGGGAGGGCGTGAGCGCCCAAGACCACGCCACGGCCCCGAAGTTCTCAGAAGTTTTCGACAAATCGACGCGTTCGTCGTGACAACGGATGACTGCGAGCCAAGAGCTGCTCATCTACGGGACGGGCGGACACGCGAAGGTCGTCTGTGACTGCGCGATTCGGGCCGGCTTTCGCGTTGTGGGGTTTCTGGACGACGACGCCGCCAAGCACGGCACGCACCTCTGGGAGTTCCCCGTGTTAGGGGGCTTTGAGCGGTTGCGGAAGGGCTTTTCATCGGAGGTGCGGCTGGTGCTGGCGATCGGGGACAACGAAGCGAGGAGGCGGGTGGCCGAGCGCTTACCGCCCCTGGGCGTCGAGTTCGCCGTGGTGGTGCACCCGAGCGCCCGGCTGGGACGGGGCGTCGAGCTGGGGGAGGGGACGGTGGTGTTCGCCGGAGCCGTCCTCAACGCCGACGCGGCCCTCGGGCGGCACGTCATCGTGAACACCGGGGCCACGATCGATCACGACTGCGTCATCGGGGATTTCGCGCACCTGGCACCCGGAAGCCATTTGGCGGGTGGGGTTCACGTCGGGCCGGGGGCCCTCGTGGGCATAGGGGCCTGCGCGGTCCCGAACGTCAAGATCGGGGCACACACGATCGTCGGGGCCGGGGCCGTCGTCGTCAACGATCTTCCCGAGCGGGTGACCGCCGTGGGCGTCCCGGCCCGGGTAATAACGACATAAAGACTAAACCCTTTGTGCTTCGCCTTGGCCTTCACTTCTCTTTGTGTTATAATTACCCCAAGAAAGTAATACGGAGGGGATCTCCATGCCGGTGGTCACCGTGCGCATGGAAGAGGAGTTGATCTCCAGGATTGAGGAGCTCGCTGAGCTCAAAGGGATGACGCGTAGCGCCCTGATCAAGGAGATCTTGAGGGAGGCATTAGACCGGCGTTCGTCAAGCTTGGTGCGCGAAGCCCTCCTGGCCCTGCTTCAAGGGAGGAAACCCGGCAAGGAGATCGATTGGGCCAAGATCGAGCAGGAGCTAGAACGAAGTAAGCCCCATTTTCCCACCGTCGAGGAAGCGCTCGCCCACTCCCGCAGGAGGCCACTGACAAAGTGAAGAGAAGAGCGCGGGTGCTGATCGACACGGACATCTTCGTCGTTGATCTCCGTTATCCCCGCGACCCTAGATATTCGGAGAACCGAGCCTTCTTAGAGCGCGTAAGGCGCGGGGCATGGGTGGGCCGGACCACCGTGTACAACCTGATGGAGGTATGCGGTATCCTCTCGTTCAACTTGAGCCCATCGAGCCTGCAAGAGCTTTTTATCGGCTTCGCGGCCAAATATAATGTCACGGTCCTCTTTCCCGAGGATGGAGAGGAGGTCTGCTTCGATCCCGTAAGGATTCTAGGGATGATGGAGCGGAAGCTGAGCTTCGGCGACGCCCTCATAGCCGAGTTGGCCGAGAGGTATCGGCGGCAGCTCGATCTCTTCGTCACTTGGAATGCAGCCCACTTTGTGGACAAGCTGCCCCTCAAGGTCGTGACCCCCTCTCAGATTTAAGGAACTTCTAATGGAGATTCCTCTAGCCCGACCCGACCTCACCGAGCGCGAGATCGAGGCCGTCGTGCGCGTCCTGCGGACGCCCTATCTAAGCCTCGGCCCTATGCTTCAAGAGTTCGAGAGGAAGCTCTCGGAGTATGCAGGCGTAAAGCACGCCGTGGCCGTCAACTCGGGGACGTCCGCCCTGCATCTCTGCGTGAAGGCGCTGGGCATCGGGGAGGGCGATGAGGTGATCACCACGCCGTTCAGCTTCATCGCCTCCGCGAACTGCATCTTGTTCGAGCGGGCTCGGCCTGTCTTCGTCGACATCGACCCGCAGACGCTTAACATTGATGTCTCGCAAATCGAGGGGGAGATCACCCCCCGCACGCGGGCGATCTTGGCCGTGGACGTCTTCGGCCACCCCGCCGAGTGGGACGCGTTGAACGCGATCGCCCAAAGACACGGGCTTGCGCTCATCGAGGACTCCGCGGAGGCGTTGGGGGCCGAGTACAAGGGGCGCAAAGCGGGCAGTTTCGGAGACGCCGCCGTCTTCGCCTTCTACCCGAACAAGCAGATCACGACGGGCGAGGGCGGGGCCGTGCTGACAGACAGCGACGAGGTGGCCCGGCTCGGCCGCAGCCTGCGCAACCAGGGGCGGGGGGAGGGCTCCTCGGCGGGCTGGCTCCGGCACGAGCGCCTGGGCTACAACTATCGCCTAAGCGACATAAACTGCGCGCTGGGGCTGGCCCAGCTCGAGCGCCTCGACGAGCTTCTAACCCAACGGGAGCGGGTCGCCCGGCTCTACCGTGAGCGGCTGGAGCCCCTGGAGCGGAAAGGGCTGCTCCGGCGCCCCTATGTGGCCCCTCATGTGAAGGTGAGCTGGTTCGTCTACGTGGTGCGCTTGGAGGGGTCGTTCACGCGGGAGGATCGGGATCGGGTCCTGCGTGGCCTGCAGGAGAGGGGCATCGGTTGTGCCGATTACTTCCCTCCGATCCACCTTCAACCCTTCTATCGGGAGAGGTTCGGATACCGGCCCGGCGACTTCCCCGTGGCCGAGGCCGTCTCCGAGCGGACGATCGCGCTGCCGTTCCACCCCCGACTTACGGAGGCCGAGGTGGACTCCGTGGTCCAAGAGCTGGAGGCACTTCTGCGATGAGCCCTTTCCGGGTTGGGATCCGGGGGATCCTGCAACGGACTCTCCCCTTCTGGATCGGGGATGCCTTCCTGCTCTCGTTGGCCCTCTATCTCAGCTTCGAGCTGCGGTTCTTGGAGGTGGGCATCCCCTCCGAGTGGCAGGAGCGCTTCCGGTTTTATCTGGCGCTCTCGCTGATCGTAAAACTTCCGGTCTTCGCAGCGTTTCGCCTCTACCGGATGAGCTGGGCCCACGTGAGCTTCCCGGAGCTGGCGCGCGTGTTCCTCGCCGTAAGTGCGGGCTCATCCCTGCTGGGCACGCTGTACTTCCTCCTCGAGCGGGCCGACGTTCTGGTAGCGCTTCCGGCGAGCGTTCTGGTGATGGATTATGCCCTTTCGTTGTTGTTCATCGGGGCTTTTCGCTCGGCCAAGCGCATTCAGATGGGCCTAACGCAGAAGAGGCCCACGCAGGGGAGGAGGGTCTTGCTGGTAGGGGCGGGGAACGCCGGAGAACAGGTGCTCCGAGCGATGCTGCGCAACCCCGATGCCCGCTACGTGCCTATCGGGTTCGTCGACGACGATCCGGCGAAACAGGGGAGCTCTATCCACGGCGTGCCGGTCCTCGGCCCCAGGAGGCGCATCCCCGAGCTGGCAAGGAGCTATGAGATCGATTCGCTGGTCATTACCATGCCTTCAGCCCCGTCCCGAGTGATCCGGGATGTTGTAGAGCTGGGGAGGCAAGCCGGTATCCGCAATATCCGGGTGCTCCCCAGCTTGTCCGAGCTGATGACCGGACGTCTTCGTCTCTCCGATATTCGAGAGGTCCGGCTGGAAGACGTCTTAGGCCGCGATCCCGTGGAGATTGACCTGCGGGCCGTTGAAGGGTATATCCGCGGTAGGGTTGTCCTCGTCACCGGCGCTGCCGGTTCCATCGGATCGGAGCTGTGTCGCCAGATTGCGAAGTTTGGGCCCGATCAAATCCTGGCCTTGGACCAAGATGAGAGCGGCCTCTACGTATTGGAGGGAGAGATCTCCGAACGCCTCCCCGGGCTTCCCCTCGCAACCATCGTTGGAGACGTCAACAGCCAAGGAAGGATCGCACAAATCTTCCGCGATTATGCCCCCTCCGTCGTCTTCCACGCCGCGGCGTATAAGCACGTCCCCCTCATGGAGGCCTATCCCGAGGAAGCGGTGAAGACCAACGTCTTCGGGACCCTTACGGTGGCGGAGGCCGCGCTGACCCACGGCAGCGAGAAGTTCGTGCTCATCTCCACGGACAAGGCGGTCAACCCCACCTCCGTGATGGGAGCCACCAAGCGGGTAGCGGAGCAGATCGTCCAGTCCTTGAATGTCCGAGCTCAGAGGGAGGGAAGGCCTACCCGCTATGTAGCCGTGCGCTTCGGCAACGTCCTCGGCAGCCGGGGGAGCGTCTTCCCCCTCTTTCAGGAGCAGATCAAGCGGGGCGGACCCGTAACGGTGACCCATCCGGAGATGAAGCGTTACTTCATGCTCCCGGCGGAGGCGGCGCTGCTCGTGCTGCAGGCCGGAGCCATGGGGGAGGGGGGAGAGGTGTTCGTCTTGGATATGGGGGAGCCCGTGAGCATCCTGGAGTTGGCTCGGGAGATGATCCGCCTATCGGGGTACGAGCCGGATAAGGACATCCCCATCGTCTTCACCGGCATCCGACCCGGGGAGAAGCTGTGCGAGGAGCTGCTCACCGCCGAGGAGGGCACGGAAGCGACGAAGCACGAGAAGATCTTCATCGCCAAGATGAGCGCACCTCCTAGGGAAGCTCAATTCTTCAAGGCTCTTCGGGCGCTCCAGGAAGCGGCTGCACAAGGGGACGCGCAAACGATCCGAGAAAGGCTGCAGGAGCTTGTCCCTACCTATCGACCGAAGCAGTGGCCCTCGCCCTCCGACCTCGATACACTGTCCCCGCAGTGAGGGAACCTGCTAGAATCGACTCCGGCAAAGCATCCCAAAGGCGGAGAAACCCTCAACGAAGGGGGGAGGTGTAAACGAAGGCGAGCCCGAAGACAGCGCCCTATGCGGTGCGCAAGTTCACCGTGGACGAGTATTCCAAGCTGGCCGAGGTCGGCATCTGGGGGGAGGACGACCGCGTGGAGCCGATCGAGGGGGAGCTGGTGCTGAACTTGCCCGTTGGAAGCCGGCATGCGGCGTGTGTCAACCGTTTGACCCATCTGCTCATGCAACGGGTCAGAGGTCAAGCGATCGTGAGCGTACAGAACCCCATTCGTCTGAGCGAGCGCTCGGAGCCCCAGCCCGATCTGGCGCTCCTTAGACCCCGTGCGGACTTTTACGCAGCCGAGCACCCCGGCCCCGGAGACGTGCTCCGGATTGTGGAGGGAGCGGAGACGTCCGTCGAGTACGATCCTCATGGGAAGATCCCCCTCTACGCCCGGCACGGCATCCCCGAGGTCTGGCCCATCGATTGGGCCAAGGGGCAAATTACGATCCACAAGAATCCCCGAGGGAAGAGATATGCCCGCATCGAGAATCCCAAGAAAGGCGACATGAGCGCGCCGGAAGCCCTCTCGGACGTTCCCATCCAAGCGGAGAAACTCCTGGGATGAACGCGAAGAGAAAGAGGGAGCTGGAAAGGTTGCTGGATCGGGCTCGGAACGATCGGGACGTGCTGGCGGTCATGCTGTTCGGGAGCGCTGCCCGCGGCGATTTGCATCCCGGCTCCGACCTCGACGTCTGCCTCGTTCTCCCCCCGAGGGGCTGGACCCCGGAGGAGTTGGCCCGCAAGCGGCTGAGCTATGTGGGGGCGTTCGATCTGGACGTGCACGTCTTCCAGGCACTGCCCCTCTACGTCCGTCATCGGGTCCTCAAGGAAGGTCGGGTTTTGCTCGTCAAGGACGAGGATGCGCTCTATGAGTTGGCCTTCCGCACGGCCCAGGAATTTGACGATTTCCGGCATATCTACCGAGAATACTTGGAGAGCGTCGCCCATGGTGGATCGTGAGCGGATCCTCGCGAAGCTGGACGAACTGAACGGCTATTTGGAGGAGCTGCGTCGGATCGCTCCGTCCCGCTTTGAGGTGTATCAAGAGTCGCTTGAGAAGCGGGACGAAGTCGTGCGGGCACTGAAGCGCTGGACGGCTACCGCGGAAGAATCGAGACGAGGGAACGGAGGAGAGAACGCCCATGCCGAAGGATGAAAAGGAAGGACTTCGACGCCTGCTCTCGCCCCGCTCCGTGGCGGTGATCGGGGCCTCGACCCGGGCGGGATCGGTGGGCCGGGCGGTGTTCGCCAACATCCTGCTGGGAGACTACCAGGGGATCGTCTACCCCGTAAACCCCAAGGCGAAGAGCATCTTGGGCGTGCGGGCGTACCCTTCGGTGCAGGAGATCCCCGATGAGGTCGACTTGGCCGTGGTCATCGTCCCGGCTCCGGTCGTGCCTCAAGTGCTCGAGGAGTGCGCCCGGAAGGGCATCCCCGGCGCGGTGGTCCTGAGCGCGGGCTTCAAGGAGGTCGGAGGCGAAGGGCTCAAGCTCGAGGAGCGGCTGAGGGCGATCGCCCGGGAGCACGACATCGCGCTGGTCGGCCCCAACTGCCTGGGGATCATCAACACCGACCCGCAGGTGCGGCTCAACGCCACCTTCGCCCGCTCCATGCCCCCTCCGGGGAACATCGCCTTCATCTCCCAGAGCGGCGCGGTCGGGGTGGCCGCCCTGGAATACGCTGAATCCCAGCACATCGGCATCTCCAAGTTCGTCTCCATCGGGAACAAGGCCGTCCTCAACGAGACCCACCTCCTCGCCGCCCTGCGGGACGATCCCCATACGGACGTCATCCTGCTCTACGTCGAGAACCTCGACGACCCGAAAGGGTTTTTGGACCTGGCCCGCGAGATCACGGGGGAGCTCCCCCAAAAGAAGCCCATCTTGGCCATCAAATCGGGCCGCACCCGCGAGGGGGCCCGGGCCGCCGCCTCCCACACGGGGGCGCTGGCGGGCTCCGATGAGGTGTACGACGCCCTCTTCCACCAGTGCGGGGTTCTCCGAGTGGAGACGATCGAGGAGCTCTTCGAGTACGCCCAGGCGCTGGCCCAGCAGCCCGCGCCCCGGGGGGATCGGGTGGCCATCGTCACCAACGCCGGGGGCCCCGGGATCATGGCCACCGACGCCTGCGTGCGCCACGGGCTGAAACTGGCCCGCTTCTCCGAGGAGACGACCCGCAAGCTCCAGGAGGGCCTGCCGCCGACGGCCAGCGTGCGCAACCCCGTGGACCTCATCGGAGACGCCCAAGAAGATCGGTATGCCTACGCCCTGGGTTGGGTCCTGCGCGACGAGAGCGTCGACTCGGCCATCGTGATCTGCACGCCGCAGATGATGGCCGATCTTACGGCCATCGCCCGGACGATCGCCGACGCCGCCCGGGAGCACCAGAAGCCCGTGCTCGCCTGCTTGATGGCCTTAGAGGAGATCGGCGAGGCCCTCAAGGTCTTGGAGGAGGCCCGCGTCCCCCACTACCGCTTCCCGGAGGACGCCGCCCGCGCCCTGGCGGAGATGGCCCGCTACATGAGCTGGGTGAACCGCCCCCGCACGCCGGTGCGGACGTTCGACGACGTCGATCGGGAGGCGGCCCGCACCGTCTTGGAGAAGGCCCAAGCCGACGGGCGGACGTTCCTGCCGGAGCCGGAGGCCCACGCGATCTTGCGCGCGTACGGGTTCCCCGTGCTCCGGGGGGAGCTGGCCGCGGACGAGGACGAGGCCGTCCGGGTCGCGGAACGGATCGGGTATCCCGTGGTGCTCAAGATCGTCTCCCCCCAGATCGTCCACAAGTTCGACGTCGGGGGGGTGCGCCTGCGCTTGGAGGACGAAGCCGCCGTGCGGGAGGCCTACCGCGGGATCGTGCAGAGCGTACGGGAGCGCAAGCCCGACGCGGAGATCTGGGGGGTCTTCGTGCAGGAGTTCGTCCCCGGCGGGGTCGAGACCATCTTGGGCTTGAAGCGGGACCCGCACTTCGGACCCCTGCTCATGTTCGGGCTGGGTGGGGTCTACGTCGAGGTCTTACGGGACGTCACGTTTCGCATCGCGCCCATCCGGGAGCTGGGGGCCTACCGGATGATCGAGGGCATCCGGGCCCATCGGCTGCTGGAGGGCTTCCGGGGCCAGCCGCCCCGGGACACCGACGCGATCGCCGAGTGCCTCCTGCGCCTATCGCAGCTGGCGATCGAGCTCGAAGAGATCGAAGAGTTAGACATCAACCCGCTGATGGTCTTCGAGGAGGGGGCCGGGGCGCGGGTGGTGGACGCCCGCATCCTCTTGAGAGAATCGGGTTCACCCCGATGAGGCTCCTGCAGCTCGTCCAACGGCAGGCGGGGATCGCCCGCCGCAAGGCGAAAGCGCTTATCGATCGGGGGGAGGTCCGCCTGGACGGCGAGCTCGTCCTCGACCCCTTCCAAGAGGTGGACCCGGAGGCGGTCCGAGAGCTGGAGGTGCAGGGTCGCCGGGTCCCCCTGGAGCGGAAAGAGCCCGTCGTCTACAAGCTCTACAAGCCGAGGGAGATGCTCTCCTCGCTCTACGACCCTAAATATCCCCATACCGTCGGGAGACTGCTCCGACGAAGGGGGCTCCAGGGGCTAGGCTTGGCGATCGCCGGGCGGCTGGATCGGGACGCCGAGGGGTTGCTCCTCTTGACGAACGACGGCGAGCTGGTGAACCTGCTCACCCATCCGCGCTACGAGGTGGAGAAGGTCTATCACGTGGCGATCCCGCGGCTGCTGCCCTATCGGCACATCTACGAGATCTTCCGCAAGATGCAGCGGGGTGTGCGGGACGAGGGGGAGCGGCTGCGGATCCGCCGCGGGCGGATCGTCCGGCGCACCAAGGACGGCACCGTCCTGGAGCTGGTGCTCACCGAGGGGAAGAAGCACGAGGTCAAGCGCCTGATCCGGCACTTCAAGCTCCCGTTGGAGCGGCTGGTGCGGGTGGCCCACGGGCCCGTGACGCTGGGGAGCCTCAAGCCCGGGGAGCTTACGCGCCTTACGGCCCCGGAGCGGGCGGCGCTGGAATCCTTGAAGAAGCGGCTCTACTCGACGGGCTCGAAGGCCCGCTGAAGGCGGGATGTGGGCCGCGTTCCGTCCCGTCGTAGCCCTCCCGACCCAGGGGGTTGACGGCGAGCGGCCCCGCATTCTATAATCACCATCACAATCAGAATCATTATGAGTGTAAAGGAGGTCGCGATGTACCTGCGGATCGACCGGTTGCAGATCGAGCTCCCCCGGCCCGAGGAGCCGGACCCCAACGCCGCCGCGGCCGTCCAAGAACTCTTGGGAGGCCGCTTCGGCGAGATGTCCACCCTGATGAACTACACCTACCAGTCGTTCAACTTCCGACGGCGGGACCAGCTGAAGCCCTTCTACGACCTCATCGCCAACATCGCCACGGAGGAGCTGGGGCACATCGAGCTGGTGGCCGCCACCGTCAACCTGCTGCTCCAGGGGACGACCGAGCCCGGCGCCCCGGAGGAGGCTCCCCTCTCCCCCGGCAAGGACGTCCGCAACACCCACCACTTCATCGCCACGGCCCAGACGGCCCTGGTGGCCAACTCGATGGGCCAGCCCTGGCAGGGCGACTACGTCTTCAACAGCGGGGACCTCGTGCTGGATCTTCTGCACAACTTCTTCCTCGAGTGCGGGGCCCGGCTCCACAAGATCCGCGTCTACGAGATGACGAAGAACCCCGTCGCCCGCGAGATGATCGGCTATCTCTTGGTGCGCGGCGGGGTCCACATCGTGGCCTACGCCAAGGCGCTGGAGAAGCTGACGGGCGTCGACCTCACCAAGATGCTCCCCATCCCCAAGGTCGAGAACTCCAAGTTCCCGGAGGCCCGCAAGTTCGAGGAGCGGGGGCTCCACCGCACGCTCTACCGCTTCAGTCTCAAGGACTATCAAGACGTCGCCAAGATCTGGCAGGGGACCCATCCCGACGGCGGCGCGCTCACGGTGGTCGACGGCCCGCCCGAGGGCGGCGAGATCCCCGTCTACCCCGACGTCCCGGAGGAGTTCGCGCCGGGGCTGAGCCCGGAGGAGATCGCCGAACTGGCCCAGAGGCTCCAACGCTAAATACGGAACTCTTCCACCTCCCAGCGGGGGCCGGGAGCGCCCGCCCTCGGGCGTTGGGCCTCCCGGCCCTCCGAGCTATAATGGCTCCCGTTATGAGACTGCCCACAGAACGCGGCGAGGACGTACAACGCCGGCTGGAGGCCGTCGGGCTGCGGCCGACCCTGGCCCGTCGGCTCGTCCTGGAGCTGCTCTACGAGACGAACTGCCATTACACCGCCGAGGAGATGCTCGAGGCGCTGCGCGCGCGGGGCACGCCCCTGAGCGTGGCCACCCTCTATCAGAACCTGCGGCAGCTGGTGGAACGGGGCCTGTTGCGCAAGGTGACCGGCCCGGACGGGGTCGTCCGCTACGACGCGAATCTCGAGCCTCATCATCATCTGATTTGCCGGCGCTGCGGGCGGATGGTGGACGTGGCCGTGGAGGGGTTGCCCGCCACGCTCCGACCCGTCCCGCTCCCGACCACCCCGTCCGCCGAGCGCGAGCTGGCACGCTGGCGGGTCCTCGCCCCTCACGTCGAGCTCGAGGCCATCTGTCCCTCTTGTCAAGAGCAGGAGGAGGCGTTCCACGCATGATCCAAGCGAAGACGAGAAGGAAGGCAAACCGGCAGGGGCAGACCGGAACGCAGGCCGCAGCCGCACGGACACAGAGGGACCCGGCTCGAGTCCTTCTCGCCTGGGGGGCGCTGCTGGCCGGTGCGGGGGTAGCCCTGGGCGCGTTCGGGGCCCATGGACTGCGCGGCCGCCTCGACCCCGAGATGCTGATGATCTTCGAGACGGGCGTGCGCTACCAGCTCTGGCACGCCTTGGCCCTGCTGGTCGTCGGGGTCCTCCGTCTCAACCCCAACCTCGCTCCCTCTCCGACCGCGTCGTCGGAGAGCTCGCGTCGCCTCCGCGCCCGGGTCCTCGCCCGGGTCGGGTGGCTCTTCGTGTTGGGGATCGTGCTCTTCTCAGGCAGCTTGTACGCGCTGAGCCTCACGGGCGTGCGGACGTTCGGGGCGATCACGCCCTTCGGGGGGGTGGCGTTCCTCGCCGGTTGGACCCTGCTGGCGTGGGAGGCGCTCCGGGGCCGTTCCCGATAGCAGAATCCATGCTTCACGTTGCAAGGATTGGGCCGATGTGCTATAGTCCGCAATACAAGTGAAAAGCAGTTTTAAGACCGAAACTCTTGAATCGGGGGGGGAGGGAAAGGCTATGGCCCAAGACCTTACGACAAATTCCCAGACCCAATCCGAACCGGAAGAGTTCATCGCCGAGGGGGAGGGCCGCTTCCCTTGGTGGATCTGGGTGATCGTCTTGGGATGGCTGATCTACGCGTTCGGGATCGCGCCGTTCGAGGTGACCCACCCTTAGATCCCATTCTGGACCGGTTCTATGCCGAAGGATACGGACCGAATGCGATAAGGGGGCAGATCGCATGAGCGAACAGGAGAAGCGGGTCGTCAAGCTCTGGTTCTTCTCGTCGCTGGTCTGGCTGGCTTTGGGCCCCTTGATCGGGCTCTTCCAGAGCCTGCAGTTCCTCTGGCCGGACGCGCTGAGCTTCGTGGAGTCCCTGAGCTTGCCGTATAGCAAGCTGCGCATCTTCCACACCAATTTGGTGATCTACGGCTGGATCGGAATGGGGTTCATCGCGGCCATCTTCTACATCGTCCCGAGGCTGTGCGACGTGGAACTCCAGCTTCCCAAGCTGGCCTACGGGGCAGGTTGGGTCTGGAACCTGGCCGTATTGCTCGATCTCATCTTGATCTGGGCTGGGATCGTGGGAAACCCTTGGCTCTCGATCCAGCCCTACGAGTACGCCGAGGCCCCGCTACTCGTAGACGTCTTAATCGTTGCGGCAGCGGTGATGGTCCTCGCCAGCGTCCACTCCACCGTGCTCCGGCGCCGACGACAGAAGCTTTACGTGAGCGTTTGGTATCTCTTAGGGGGGCTCTACACCACGGCGATCACGTATCTGGTGGGGAACTTCCTGGTGCTGGCCTTTACGGGCTTGGGGAATCAGATGCTGCACGCTTGGTGGCTCCATAACGCCGTGGGGCTCTTCATCACGCCCCTGGGGCTGGGGATCGCGTACTACATCATCCCCATCGCGGCCAAACAGCCCATATACTCTCACAGACTGAGCATCTTGGGCTTCTGGACCCTGATGGCCTTCTACCCGGGGACGGGGCTGCATCACTTCCTGCAGATGCCGATGCCCCGTTGGATCGGCGAGTTCGCCGTCATCAGCTCCGTACTATTGGCCATTCCCGTGCTCGCCGTGGTGGTCAATCACCTGGCCACGCCGCGGCTCAACTGGCCCCGCGTCATCGAGAGCTTTCCGCTCCGCTTCGCCGTGCTAGGGGCCGTCTATTATCTGATCACGTGCATTCAGGGGCCGTTCCAGACGACGCACGCCGTCAACTGGTTCGTGCACTTTACGGAGTGGGTGCAGGCCCATGCGCACCTCGCACTGGCGGGGGCGTTCACGTCCTTCGGGATGGCTGCCGGGATCTACCTCTTCCCCCGGCTCACAGGCCGCAAGCTCTACAGCTGGCGGCTGATGAGCTGGGTCTTCTGGCTGATGGCCGTGGCCTTCCCGCTCTTCTATTTGGGCTTCACCCACTCCGGCTTGGTCGTCGGCATCTCGGTGAACATCCTGAACCAAACGATCTACGAGTCGCTCCAGGCAGTCTGGCTGGCGCGCTTGTTCCGCACGCTCATGGGGGCCGGGGTGGTGCTGGCCTTCCTGCTGTTCATCTACTTGATCGTGCGCTCCCTCACCCGGGGCCCCGCCTGGCGCGAGGGGGAGGACGAGGTGGCCCCGATGGCTCCCGTCCCCAACCCCCGCCCGCTCGCCAAGGAGGTGGCTGCCTGATGCGAGGCTTCTCTCGATTCGCGATCGCTCTGGCCTTCGGTTTTGGGGCGTTCGCCTTCCCCGTGACGGCTCACGAGTCTCAGCCGGAGCCCGTGCGTCCGCTGTCTTCCCCCGCGGAGGCCAGCCCCTTCTACTGGGCGTTGGTAGGAGTGGCGTCCCTGGGAATCCTGGCGTTCGCGGTCTGGACGCTCTACGGACCCCTGCGGGAGCGGCGCTGGACCACGGTGGGATACCACGCCCTGGGGGCGCTCGTCCTCCTGATCACCCTCTTTACGCTCGTGTTGTACATCATCCCGGCGACGCAGGCAGCCCGCATCCCGCCGACGGATCGCGCCTGGGACTGGAAGCCGGGGGAGACCCTGGAAGATCCGGGCGGCTCGGGACTGACCGGCGAGCCCTATCGGGGGTATCTCGTCTACTTGACCAACGGCTGCACCTACTGCCACACGCTTTACCTGCGTCCCCAGGACATCGAGACGGGCTGGGGCGAGGGGGCCGGGCCCGAGGACGTCTCTCAACTCGGCGACTTCGTGAACTACCCCTTTACCATGCTGGGCACCCAGCGCGACGGCCCGGACCTTACGATCATCGGACGCAAGATCCCCGACATGGTCTATCAGATCGAGCACCTCAAGGACCCGCGTAAGTTCAAGCCGCGCTCGATCATGCCCTCGTACCGCTACCTCTCCGAGCGGGATCTTAGGGATCTGGCCGCGTTCCTGGTGAGTCTGGGGAACAAGCCTGCGGATCTGCGGGCCGGGCGGGTGGGGCCGCCCGCGCCCACGGGCCTGAGCGAGCTCGCCCAGAAGGGCCAACAGCTCTATAGACAGTTGGGGTGCGTAGGCTGCCACACGGTCGACGGCTCCCCCAGCTCCGGCCCGACGTGGAAGGGGCTCTTCGGCTCCGAACGCGTCCTTGCGGACGGGACCCGGATCGTGGCCGACGAGGCGTATCTACGGGAGTCGATCGTCGACCCCAACACCAAGGTGGTGGAGGGCTTCCCCGCGATCATGCCCGCCTACCCGCAGCTCACGGACGAGGAGCTCGAGGCCCTGATCGAGTTCATCAAGGGTCTCCAATGAGCGCCGGGACGCCCCACAGGGAGCCGAGGAGGAGAAGCTATGGAAGCCGTTGAGCTCCTGGGGATCGTGCTGGGCTTGGGGATTTTGCTGTTCCTCGTCGTGGCGCTCTTTCGAGGGGAGCTGCGCGACCTCGAGAGGCCCAAGTACGAGATGCTGGGCCTTGCCCCACCTCCGCCCGAGGCGCAAAGAGAGCGCGTTCCGGGCCGCCTAGGCGTGGAAGACCGGGTGATCCGCCTGGGTCTGGTGGGCGCAGCGTTCTACTACGCCGGGGCGCGGCTGGGCTGGACGCATCCCGTCGGGATCCTGCTGGGCGTCCTCGGGCTCTATCTGTTGCTCACGGGCCTGGTGGGCCGCGACCCCCTGTACTACGCGCTCGGGTGGGATACCCGCTTCCCCGAGCAGGGGCGCTAGGTCCTGCAGGCGTCGCTTTGCGGCGTTACGGCGTTACGCTTTACGCGCCCCGGACGATCGGTTATCATCTCCGACGTCATGGGGGCTCCCTATCGTTCCGATTGCGATTATGAGGTAATCGTCGTGGGGGCGGGGCCCGCCGGGGCGGTCGCGGCCCGCGTGGCCGCGGAGCACGGCGCGCGGGTGCTGCTGCTCGAAGGCCGCCCGGAGGTCGGGCGCCCCATCCAGTGCACCGGGTTGCTGAGCGTCCGGGGCTTGGAGGCCTCCGGGGCCTCTCCGGACGTGATCGTGCGCGAGATCCGCGGGGTGATCGCGTACGGTCCCGGGGGAGAGCGCTTGGTCCTGGAGAAGCCCGAGACGCACGCGTACGTCATCGACCGCGACCGCTTCGACTGGGACCTGGTCGAGCGGGCCGTCCGGGCGGGCGTGGAGGTGCGCCTGAAGTCCCCCGCGGTCGAACTGAACCGCTCTCCCACCCTCCAAGAGCTCTACGTTCGAAGCAACGGCCACAAGGAGCGCATCCGGGCCCGCGTGGTGATCGGGGCCGACGGCCCCCGCAGCGTGATCGCCCGCGCCGCGGGGCTCCCGTCCCCGGAGAAGACGATCATCGGGGTGCAGGCCACGATCTCGTATAAGCCGCCTCGGGAGGACTACGTGGAGGTCTGGCTGAGCCACGCGATCGCGCCGAACTTCTTCGCCTGGGCCGTCCCCGCCGGGCCGGGCACCGCCCGCGTCGGGCTGGGGACCGACGACCCGAAACGGGCCAAGGCCCTCTTCGACCGCTGGATCGCCCGGCAGTTCCCCGGCTGTGACATCTTAGGCTTCCAGTCGGGCTCCATCCCCATCGGGCCCTCTTCCCAGACGGTGACGGACGGGGTGCTTCTCGTAGGAGACGCCGCCGGACAGGCGAAGCCCACCTCCGGGGGCGGGATCTACACCGGCACCTCCTGTGCGAGGATCGCGGGCGAGGTCGCCGCCCGCGCGGCCCTCTCGGGCGACGCCTCGGAGGCGGCCCTGGGGGAGTACGAGCGCCGCTGGCGGGAGGCCTTCGAGGGCGAGCTGCGGTTGGGCCTGCTGGCCCACCGCATCTTCGGCCGACTGCGCGATCCGGAGATCGCGCGCCTCCTGGAAGCCGCGGGCGATCCCCGCATCGTCCGGGTGCTCTGCGAGCTGGGGGACATCGACTACCCCGGTCGTGCGGTCCGGAAGATCGTGGAAAGCCCATCGCTCTTGGCCAAGCTCCTCCAAGCGGCCCCCCGTCGGATGGAGATCTACCTCCCCCTGCTCCAGGAACACCTGTAATGTCTTAAGGCCAAACAAACAGCCATGAAGAGACCGAAGAAGAGGCGAGAGCGGGTTCCCACGCGGCGCCGCGGTCGCAGCCGCAGTCATGGCCGAAGGGGGGGGCAGCCCTCCCTCCTTACGGAGCCACAACGTCTTCTCCGGGAGAACCGGCACCGGATACGACCCGGGATCACGGCGGCGACCGCGCTGCTCGCGGGCGGACTCCTCGTCCTCTTCGCCGTACGCGGGGACACCAACGCCCTCTATGCGCTCCTCCTCTCCTCCGGGGCTTGGTTGCTCTTCCTGTGGGCCCTCCCCCATTGGAAGTTAGGCCTTACGGCGGTCTTCCTGTTTACGCAGCCCTTGCTCATCTACCTGGGGAACACGGAGTACGGCTACACCAAGGCCATCTACTCGCTGGGGTTTATCTCGCTCCTCTGGGTGCTCTGGGCGGGGGAGGCCGTCCTGAGGGGACGGTGGGAGCTTCGGCTTCCCCCCCTCCTCGGGCCGGGCGCGGCGATCCTGGGAGCCGCGCTCCTCTCGCTCCTAAACGGCAACAGCTTCCTCGCCGACGTGCAGTACGTCGTGCTGATCGTCTACTTCATGGCGTTTTATCTGTATCTGGCGAACACGCTGAAGGACGGCAAAGAGATCCGCTTCCTCGTGGGCGCGCTGCTGCTGGCCGCAGGGCTGGCTTCGGTATACGGGTTGCTCCAATATTATGGGGTCCTGCCGGGGAAGCCGGGGGTCTCCCAAGGCACAGCGGCGATCCTCTCCACGTTCGGGAACAAGAACTACCTCGGGGGCTTCTTGGCGTATCTCTTCGCGCCGGGGCTCGTCTTCTTGTATCTGAGCCCCTCCCGGGCGCTGAGGGCCTTCGCCGTCCTGGCACTGAGCGTAGTGTTCGTCACCCTGGTAGCGATAAGCTCCGAATCGGCGTGGCTCGCGGTGCTCCTCTCGCTGGCGGTGCTGGCCGTCGGGGTGACGGTCGTCCGCGGGTGGGGGTGGGTTCGACGCGCCGCCGGGGTCCACGGCGGTCTCGTCGTTCTGGCGGCCTTCCTCACCGCCTTGCTCCTGGGGACGACGGTGGCATGGCTTTGGGATCGCTCCCTAACGGCGGGAGAGAGCTGGGCGCGAGTGGGGAGGGCCTTCTCCCCCCTGGGGTGGCTGAGCTTGGGGGCGTTGGCGGGCCTGTGGGCGGTGGCCTTCGTCCTGCCGCGCCTGCGGGCGGCGCTGCGGGCCCGCCCGGTCCCGCGCTGGGCCGGGATCGGGGCGGCGGTCCTGTCTCTGGCCGTCTTGGTTGGGATCCTAGCCACCCCTCCGGGCCGGGCGATGGTGGATTCCCTGAGAGACCTCGCGGTGAAGAGCTCGGCAAAGGTCCGCGCGCAGGACTGGTGGATCGCGTACCACATGTTTCGCGAGCAGCCCTGGGTGGGCATCGGGCTCGGGGACTACAAGCGGGAGTTCCTCCCCTACAAAGCGAAGTTCTTGGAGACGGAACGCGGACGTCTCTATGCGGAGCGGGTCGGCTACATCCAGCGGGCGGCCCAGGCCCACAACGAATACGTACAAATCCTGGCCGAGATGGGCTTGGTCGGCGCGTTGGCGGTCGGGTTCTTCCTAGTCGTGCTCGCCCGCCGCGCTTGGAGGCTCTTGCGGACGAGCGCGTCCCCGGAGGGGGGCCTCTGGGCCGCCGGGCTGAGTGCCGGGATCGTCGCCTTCCTCAGCGACTCTCTCTTCAGCTTCCCGTTACACCTTCCGGCCAATGCCCTTCTGTTCGTCTTCCTCCTGGGAGCGCTCTCGTCCCGAGCGCTGGGGGTGGGGACCCCTGCGCGGGAGATCGCGTTGGGGAAGCGGGGGACGCGTGTCCTCGCTGGGGTTGTGGTCGGAGTCGCCCTGATCGTGAGCGTCTTCGCCTATCGCGACTGGCGGGCAGACACCTACCTCGATCGAGGGATGCGCTACGCCAAGCTGGGGGAGGACGAGGAGGCCCGGCGCCTGTTGGAGCGGAGCGTGCAGCTCGACGTGGCCCCCACGGAGGCCCTCTATTGGCTGGGGACGATCGCCCTGCGCCGGGGGGACCTCGAGCGGGCCCGCGACTACCTCGAGCGGGCGCTCCCCGTCTTCCCCACGGAGAGCGGGTATTACCAGCTGGCCAACGTCTACTTCCAGCTGGGGGAGTACGAGAAGAGCCGGGAATACCTTGAGCTGCTGCTCTCGATGGACCCCTCCCCGACCCTGAAGCCCGACGTGCTCTATCTCCAGGCCGTGTTGACCGCTCGGATCGAGGGGCCGGAAGCGGCCCTCCCCCAGCTGGAGGAACTCGTCCGGGAGTACCCCAACGAGGAGAGGCTCCTTGTGGCGGTGGCCCAGCTTTACCTCGCCCAGGGGGAACGCCAACGGGCAGAGGAGACGCTCCGACGCGCTTTGACCCTCGTAAACCGCAAACTCCAAACGCTCGACCGCAGGCTCCGGCCGGGCCGCGAGGTGCCCTTGGACGACTACGCCCGCTGGACCGCGGAGCGCGAGAACCTCCGCGAGCTCAAGGACGAACTCGAACAGGCGCTGCGTCGCCTCTCCTCCGAGAGCCCTTAGGTGCTTGTGATTCCCCGCGGACGGCCCTAGAATCATCTCGTCGCACGCGAGGAGGAGATCGCCCTTATGGTGCTCGAGATCATCAAACGCACGGTGGATCGCATCTTCGGCGAGACGAACGAGCAGCGCTTAAAGCGCCTGCAACCCCTCTTGGAGGCCGTCAACGCCTACGCCGACGAGATGAAGCGCCTCTCCGACGAGAAGCTTCGGGCCAAGACCCAAGAGTTCCGGCAGAGACTTACCCAAGGCGAAACGCTCGACGATCTGCTCCCGGAGGCCTTCGCCGTGGTCCGGGAGGTCGCCGCCCGGGTGGTGGGGCTTAGGCCCTACGACGTCCAAGTGCTCGGGGGTATCGTCCTGCACCAGCGAAGGATCGCCGAGATGAAGACGGGCGAGGGCAAGACGCTTGTGGCCACGATGCCCGCCTACCTCAACGCCTTGGTGGGCAAGGTCCACGTCGTCACGGTCAACGACTACCTGGCCAAGCGCGACCGGGAGTGGATGGGACCCATCTACGAGTTTCTGGGGCTGAGAGTCGGCCTCCTCCAGGAGGACATGGGCGTGGAGGAGCGCAAGCGGGCGTACGAGTGCGACATCATCTACGGGACGAACACCCAGTTCGGGTTCGACTACCTAAGGGACAACTTGGCGATCTCCTGGGAGCAGCGGGTCCAGACGGGGCTGGATTACGCGATCGTGGACGAGATCGACAACATCCTCATCGACGAGGCGCGCACCCCCTTGATCATCTCGGGCTCCACGGAGGAGACCGCCCGGCTCTACAAGCAGTTCGCCAAGCTGGCCCGCCGCTTCCGCAAGGACGAGGACTTCGAGATCGACGAGAAATCCCGGCGGGTCCACCTCACGGAGGAGGGGATCAAGAAGGCGGAGAAGCTGTTGGGGGTGGAGAACATCTTCGCCCCGCAGCACGTCGAGCTCCTCCACCACATCGAGCTGGCCCTGCGGGCCCTTCATCTGTACCACCGCGACGTGGACTACATCGTCAAGGACGGGCGGGTCGTCATCGTCGACGAGTTCACCGGGCGGCTGATGCCCGACCGCCGCTGGAGCGACGGGCTCCACCAGGCCGTCGAGGCGAAGGAGGGCCTGGAGATCCGGCGCGAGACCCAGACCCTGGCCCAGGTCACCCTGCAGCACTACTTCCGGCTGTACAAGGGTCTGGCGGGGATGACGGGGACCGCGGCCACGGAAGAGGAGGAATTCAAGGAGATCTACGGCCTCGACGTGGTGGTGATCCCCACCCACAAGCCGATGATCCGGCAGGACCTCCCCGACGTCCTGTTCCGCACGGAGAAGGAGAAGATGCAGGCCATCGCGGAGGAGATCGAGCGCCTCCACAAGGAGGGCCGACCCGTGCTCATCGGGACGAACTCCATCGAGCGCTCCGAGCACCTGAGCAAGCTCCTCAAGCGCCGCGGCATTCCTCATAACGTCTTGAACGCCAAGCACCACGAGAAGGAGGCGATGATCATCGCCCAGGCGGGGCGCAAGGGGGCGGTGACGGTCGCGACGAACATGGCCGGGCGCGGCGTCGACATCCTCCTGGGCGGCAACCCCGAGTTCCTCGCGCGGGAGGAGGCGGGCTCCCCTCCCGACCCCCGCGACTTCCAGACCGAGCCGGAGTACGAAAAGGCTCGCGCCGAGTGGGAGAGGCGCTACGAAACGATTCTGGAGAAGAAGCGCGAGGAGTGCGCCAAAGAGCACGAGGAGGTCGTCCAGCTGGGGGGTCTCCACGTCATCGGGGCCCAGCGGCACGAATCGAGACGCATCGACGACCAGCTCCGGGGGCGGGCCGGACGCCAGGGGGACCCCGGCTCCTCCCAGTTCTTCGTCTCGTTGGAGGACGACCTCTTCCGGCTCTTCGGGGACCAGAAGCTCGTCCAGTGGGCGCTGAAAGGGCTGGAGGAGGGGCAGGGGATCGAACACCAGATGCTCACCAAGGCGATCCGCACCGCCCAGCAGCGGGTCGAGGCCCACAACTTCTCGATCCGCAAGAGGCTTTTGGAATACGACGCGGTGATGGCCCGCCAGCGCGAGGCGATCTACGCGCTGCGCAACCGCTTCCTGCTGGGGCGGAATGAGGACCCCCAAGCGGTCCAAGCCGACCTCGACGAGTACATGACGGAGCTGTTCGAGAGCTATACGGACACGCTCCTGGAGCGCTACTGTCCCGACGAGAACCGCCCCTACGAGTGGGACCTGGAGGGGCTACAAAAGGAGCTGCGAAGCTTCCAGAACGTCAAGTTCGAGGAGGAGCTTCAGGACACCGAGGGTCTCTCCCTGTCCGACCTGCGGGAGCGGATCCGCGGGCTGATGGAGGCGAACTACCGCGCACAGGTCGAGCGCTTAGGGGGCCAGTTCCACCGCGTAGCCCGCTGGATGATCCTCAACCTCATCGACGAGAACTGGCGGCAGCACCTCTACGCCCTGGACGATCTGCGGGAGGGGATCGGCTGGCGGGCCTACCAGGGGCGGGATCCCCTGGTGGAGTTCACCCGGGAGTCCTTCCGCTTGTTCCAGGAGATGCTCGCCCGCGTGGAGGAGCAGATCATCCACTACTTGGTGAAGCCCGTCATTCGACTGGAGGCGGCGCCGGTGGGCGCCGGCGTCGGCGTCGGCGTGGGCGTGGGAGCTACCTCCTCCGGGCTGGGTGGGCTGCGCTACGAGCACGAGAGCGTGGACGCCTTCTCGGCTTCCTCTTCCGCCGCCTCCCCGGGGGCAGCGGAGGGGACGGGGCTTGTGCCCGCGACCGCGGCCGTGGCCGCGGCGACCGCAGCTAAGCCCAAGCCCCGCCACGTGCAGAAGGTCGGCCGGAACGAGCCTTGCCCCTGCGGTTCGGGGAAGAAATACAAGCACTGCTGTGGACGAAAGTGAGTCTACAGTGGGCCGAAACTCCACATATAGAAAACCCTCCCGGCGAGGAGGCCAACCGGGAGGGTTGTCTCGGGTGGTTCCTTGGAGGAAGCCTCTTATCTATCCTCGCGGGTGCCTCTCTACACCCATCAGAAGACGCCAAAGATGCTGGCCAGGGCCGTAAGCCCCACGGCGATGCCTAGACCGGCGAGGATCATGTTCGTCTGAGCCTTCGCTTGGGCCTCCTCGATCCGTTCCTGGAGCTGCTGCTCCATCTGAGCGATGCGGGCGCGCAGCGCGTCGATCTCCTCGGCTTCGGCCTTCTCGACTTCCAGGGAGGTGATGCGACTGCGGTTTCGGTCCATCTGGGTGGCCAGCTCTTCGATTTGCCCCTGCAACTCGTCCAGCGGGAGCGCCGCCAGCCCGGCTCGGAGAGCCTCCACCTCGGCCGAGAGGTCATAGAGCTGACCGGCCAGTTCCATCCGGAGCGCATCGATCCTTCTCTGGACCTCCGCGAGGAGGCGCTCGCCTTCCTTGCCGTCCTTCTTCTGGGGGGCCCGTCCCGGCATCTGGGCCAGTTGAGCAACCCGGGCCTCCAGCTCGCGGAGGCGCTGTTCCGTCGCCTGGACTCGGTCCTCCAGGGCGAAGAGCTCACGGATCTTGCCCTCGACGGTCTGGAGGCGGGCGTCCAATCCCTGGACGGAGGTCTCTAGGTCGAAGACCCGCCCTTGGAACATGCTGAACTTCTCGTTGGTGCTCGCGGCCAAGCCCTGAATCGTCCCCTCGAGCGTGAGGAGGCGGGGTTGGAGGGCTTCGACCTTCTCGTCCATCATCTGGAGATCCCGTACGCTACTCTCGAGCTTCTTGAGCTCGAAGGAGACCTCCTTGACGATAGAGGATATGGCCTGCGTCTGTTGGAGTTGGAAGGCGAGGTCCTTGACCAGCCCCTCCAGTTCCTGGACGTTGCTCGCCAGCTCCTCCACCTTCTTCGCGAGTTCGACATCCTCTGCCGTCCCGGCGCGGACCGGGAGGAGCAGCATGCCGGTGAGGAAGATCGCCGTAAGAACCTGTCGTAGCTGCTTGTTCATAGATCTGCCTCCTCCTTGGGCATAGACTGTGCCTCACTGTAACGGGCATCCCGTCGCGGGGGGGAGGAGGTCTGTCAACGGGAGGCGTGAAGTTGGTCACACCCCGGCATCCCGTGGGTTCACCCCTTCCTGCTCGGCTTGCCGAGATCCCTCGTTTCTCGTACAATCCTTCCTCAAAAGGACTGGGGGAGGAGAGGCGACCCGTCCATGGTGTCGTGGGTGTCGTGGCCGGAGGCCTGTGAGAGGTTCCTGCAGCAGATCGACGTCTCCCCCAGCACGGCCCGCACGTACCGGGAGGCGCTCAAGACCTTCACCCGCTGGTGGCGGGAGCAGGGCTCCCCGCCGCCCCCGCTCACCCCGGAGACGCTCAAGGCCTACCGCGAGTGGCTGCGGACGCATCGGGCAGCCAACACCGTGCTCACCTACTGGGTCGCGCTCCGACGCTTCTTCCAGTTCGCCGTGGCCGAGGGGCTGGCGGAGCGCAACCCCGTGGAGGGGATCAAGGGCCTGCGCCGACCCCGGGGGCACCTGAAGCGGGATCTCACCCGCACGGAGCTGCGCCGGCTCTTCGAGGTGATCGACCGGAGCACGGAGCTGGGGTTGCGGGATTATGCGATGATCACCCTGATGGTGCGCAACGGACTGCGGATTATCGAGATCCACCGGGCGAACGTGGGAGACCTGGACACCCGTCAGGGCCGCAAGATCCTGCACATCTGGGGCAAGGGACGAGATGAGCGTGACGAGTTCGTGGTGCTGGCCGAGCCCACCGAGCGCGCCCTGCTGGAGTACCTGAGCCGTCGGGGGGAGGTACCGCCGGAGGCACCCCTGTTCACCAAAGTGGGCACCCACACGGAAGAGGGGCGTCTGAGCACCCGCCACATCCGCAGACGGGTGACGCACTACATGAAGCGGGCCGGGGTCAAGACGGACCGGACCTCGCCCCACTCCCTCCGGCACAGCTTCGTCACGCTGGCCATCGAGGGCGGAGCCTCCCTCTTAGAAGCGCAGACGGCGGCGCGGCACCGCTCCATCCAGACGACGATGATCTACTTCCACGAGCACGGGCGGCTCGAGAACCCGGTGGAGGACCGGATCGAGATCTAATCTAATCTCCGTCCCCCTCGCTCTCGAGGGAGCGGAGCTTCTCCAGGACGACGTCGTAGTGTGCGCGCATCGCTTCCCGCGTCGCGTCCCGGTCCCTCGCCTCCAAGGCGGCCAGGAGACGCTGATGTGCCCCGAGGGTCTCCTGAGCACGGGACGGATCCTGCAGATAGTACTCCAGCCTCTTCTCTTGGAGGAGCTCCATCACCCGCACCATGTAGTGCGTCAGCCGCACCAGGATCGCATTGCGGGCCGCCTCCGCCAAGAGCAGGTGAAACCTCATGTTGGCATCGAGATAGCGTTCGTACTCCCGCCGGGCGACGGCTTCCTCCATCTGACGCACGAGTCGACGGAGGTGATCGAGTTCCTCGTCGGTGGCCCGCTCCACCGCCAGGCAGGCCGTCAGCTCATCCAGGGCCTTGCGCACCTCCAGTGCGTCCCGAAACCCACTCCCCTCCTCGAGATGCTCCAAGAACTCCGGTTCCTCCTTGGGCAGACGGACCGCCTTGCGCACGTAGGTCCCTTCGCCGTGGAGGATCTCCACAATCCCCAGGAGCTCCAGAGCGCTCAAGGCCTCCCGAATCGTGGTCCGGCTCACCCCCAACTGGCGGGCCAGTTCCCCCTCCGAGGGGAGCCGATCTCCGGGGCGGTAGATGCCCCCGAGAATGGCTCCTTGGATCTGCTCGATCACGTAGTCTCTCTTGCTCTTGCCCGTGAACTGCCGGAAGGGTGTTCGTTCCTCGCGCATGCCGATCGTCTCTCCTCGCTCTGGTAAGACTATTATCACAGATCTTCGAAAGACCGACAAAATGTCGGAAGCCGAGGGAAGAGGGCTCCGTCCACCCGGCCGGAGGAAGCAAAGAACAAGAGGGGAGAAGGAGACTTCTCCCCTCTTGTTCCCCGTAGGCCCTAGGCCTCCCTGTCCAGGTGCGTCTATCCGCCTCTCAACGGGCGATCAAGGGATGGGCAAAGAGAGGAAATCCCGCTCCTTGACAGGGCTAGGAACACAGGTCGATCACCACGTCGTTCCCGAAGTCTCGATCGGCTACCAGGGTGCGCACCCCCTCACGATACGTCCCTACCCCGGTGCGCATGTTGGCCTGCCCACAGATCAGGAATCCGTAGTTCCCGAAGGGAAGTTCAAAGGTGGGTCCCGTGGTCGCCTCGGTTGCCCCTTGGAGCCAGTATTCCGCGACGGCTGTGGGGACCGCGCTCCCGAGTTGCTCGATGGACTGACGGATCAGCTCGATGCTCCCCCAGCCCCAGCCGTTGTTGCGCACGGCGGGCCTTCCGAAGTGCGTGCGGAAGGCCTCGTCCATCCTCCGCGCGCCGGGCTCCGGCTCCGCTCGATCGAAGGTCCGAGGGGAGTCCCCGTTGTCGTAGACCCAGGGGAAGTAGATCCCGTCCTTCTCCGAGTCGGGGACGGCCTCTTGGAAGGCGGTGTCGTTCAGCAAGTCCGTCCCGTAGAACGTCATGCCTGCCTCGCGCAGCCCCTGGGTGTTGAATTGGGTCACCATCTCGATCTCCTCGGGGGCAAGCCCGATGCCGAGGACGGCCTCGGCGCCCGAGGCCTTGGCCGCGGTGATCAGCGGCCCGATGGCCCCCAGCTGGAAGATGGGAAAGAACTGCGGCTCCTCGACGAACTCGCCGCCCAAGCCCTCCAACGTCTGGCGGAACGCCTCGACCATAGAGCGGCCGAAGCCCGTGTCCTGCGCGAAGGCGAAGAAGCGCTTGTGGCCGTTTGCGACGACAGCGTACTTGGCCAGAGGGGCCATCTCGATCTTGGCCTGCGGGCCCAACCGCACGGAGAGGATGGCGTTGTTTTCCTCCCGGGACGCTCCGGTAAGGTCCGTGGCGAACGCCCAGAGGATCTGGGGGATGCCGGCGGCGGCGAGGATCGGCTGCGTGGCCAGCGCCGCCCCGCTGCAGAAGTTCCCGATCACGAACTGCACGCCCTGCGAAATGAGGTCGTTGGCCACCTTGGTGGCCTCCGAGCCGCTGCACTTGTCGTCCACGGTCACCAGCTCGATCTGTGTCTGCCCGGCTATGCCACCGGCCTCGTTGATGAGCCGGACGGCCAGCTCCGCCCCCTCTTGGGCCTGGGCCCCCTCGGCAAGGTTGAGCGGAAACATCGCCCCGATACGAATCGTATCCGGCAGTTGGGACCATCCCGTGCGGCTCCATCCCGTCCCCAGGCTTACCCCGACCAGCCCGACGCCTGCGAGCTTGAGGAACCCCCGGCGACTCATCCCTCCCTGGGAGGATCCCCTCTCCTTGGATGCCATACCGAAGACCTCCTTTTTCCTTGAGTTGCCTCTTGCGGGGGAGGCGGTCATCGTTTATGCTTGTGATCGTATCACAGACATCATACATCTGTCAAGAGCCGGGTTGGGCAAAAGAGCCGTCGGGAGTACAGTGGACGGTTGAGATCATGGACCTTGACATCCTCGTGCAAGCCGTACTGCTGGGGCTGTTCAACAGCAGCGTCTACGCCCTCGTAGCCCTGGGACTCACCCTGATCTTCGGGGTGATGGACATTGCCGACTTTGCCCAGGGAGCCCTCTACATGCTGGGAGCCTACGTTGCGTTCTACGCCTCTCAGCTTCTAGGATTGCCCTATTTCCTCTCCCTGGGACTGGCAGGACTGGGCATGGCCGCGATCGGGGTGCTCAACTATCTGTTGGTCTACCGGCCGCTCCATCGGGTAGGCGGGGCGACGACGTTCATCGCGGCCTTGGGGATCTTGCTCATCCTGGAGAATGCGGCGATCTTCAGGTTCGGAGCCGATTTTCGGCTGCTCCCCTCGCCGTTCGGTCACGCCAAGCTCGCCCTCGGGGGTGCGGTCCTCACCTACCATCAAGTCTTTACGATCGGGATGACCGGGCTGCTCTTGGGGGCTGTGTGGCTCTTCCTTCAGCGTACGAAGATGGGGAAGGCCCTGCGGGCCATGTCTCAAAACCGCGACGCCGCCGCGCTGGTCGGGGTGGAGATGCACAAGGTCGCCCTCCTCACCTTCACCTTGGCGGCAGCCCTTGCGGGGATCGCGGGCGCGCTGGTCTCCCCGACGCGGGCGTTCAACCCGACCATCGGAGGGATCATCATCCTGAAGTCGTTCGCCATCGTGATCTTCGGCGGCATGGGCAGCATCAAGGGGGCCCTTGTAGGCGCGCTCATCATCGGCCTTACGGAGACGCTGGTGGCTGCCTTCACCGCGGCCCAGTACAGCGACCTCGTTGCCTTCGGACTCATGATCGCAATTCTGCTGGTGCGCCCGCAGGGGCTCTTCGGCGGAGGGGGGCGAACCGCGTGAGGCGCTGGAGCGCAAAGGGCCTGCGCATCGTGCTCATAGGAGCGAGTCTCTTAGGAGCGCTCGCCCTTCCCCACATCTTCCCCACGACCCTGGAGCGCCACTTGCTGGTGCTCATCGCCATGAACGTCGCCTTGGTGGCCAGCTTGGACCTTCTCATCGGGTATACGGGGCTGCTTTCTCTCGCGCACGCGGGATTCTGGGGGATCGGGGCCTATACCTCCGCGCTGCTCGTCAAAGCCGGTTTTCCGTTCCTAGGAGCGCTGCTCTTGGCGGGCGGGGTCGCGTGGGCGTGTGGCCTCGCGCTGGGGTACCCGGCCCTCCGGCTGCGCGGCCACTACTTCGTGGTCGTCACCTTCATCGCGGGGATCGTGATCACCATCTTGATGAACGTGCTGAGCGGCCTTACCCGCGGTCCCCACGGGATCCCCGGCATTCCCTTCGCCTCGGTGGAGATCCCGGGGGTGCTTGCCTACACGTTCAACCCCTTCCGCGACAAGCTGGGGTATTACTATCTGGTCCTGGCGCTCGCCCTCCTCGTGCTGTGGACCAAGGAGCGGCTCGTGCGCTCCCGCTTCGGAGAAGCCCTTATCGCCATCCGCGAGGACGAGGACCTTGCGCAAGCTGTGGGAATCCCCACCCATCGCTACAAGGTCGCGGTGTTCGCCCTGAGCGCGGGGATCGCGGGGATGACGGGCTCGTTGTTCGCCCACTATGTGACGTTTATCAGCCCGGAGAGCTTCACCTTTCGCGAGTCGTTTGACCTCTTCGTGATGAACTTGGTGGGAGGCGCGGGTTCCACCTTAGGGCCGATTTTAGGGCCCGCGTTCCTCACTCTCCTCAACGAGCTGACCCGGCAGGTGCACCCCGCCTTTTCGGAAATCCTTTTCGGCGTGCTCCTCATCCTAACGATCGCCTTCCTGCCGCAGGGCCTTGTGGGGGGACTCCGGCGTTTGCGAACCCGCCTTGCTCCCGCCGTCGCCTCCGGGCTCCTCACTCCCGAGAGGAGCCCGGCAGGTGTCCCGAACGCTCCTCCGGGGGAAGCGACACCGGAGCTAACCCCCTCCCGTTCCGATCCCAACCTGAACGCTCTTTTGTCCTCTTCCTCGCAGGATCCACCGGCGGAGAAGGGGACGGCCCTGTTGCGGGTGGAGCAAGTCGTAAAGGACTTTGGGGGCTTCCGGGCCGTGGCGGAGGTTAGCTTCGACGTTCGCCCGGGGGAGATCGTCGGCCTTGTGGGCCCGAACGGCGCGGGCAAGACGACCCTCTTCAACATCATTACAGGGTTCTTGCGGCCTACATCAGGCCGGGTCCTCTTCCAGGGGCAGGAGATCACCCGCCGGGCACCCCACGAGCGCGCCCGCTTGGGAATCGTGCGCACCTTCCAGAACACCAAAGTGTTCCCCCGGCTCACCGTCGAACAGAACGTGCGGATCGGATGCCATCTGCACCCTGCGAATGTCGAGGGGCGCACAGAGGCCATCCTGTGTCTATCCGGGCTTCAGGGCTCCCGTCACAAGGCTGCGGCCGACCTGCCCTACGGAGAGCAGCGCGTGCTGGAGATCGCGATCGCTCTAGGGGCGAAACCGAAGCTGCTCCTGCTGGATGAGCCCTTCGCGGGCATGAGTCCGGCGGAGGCCGAGCGGTGCATGACGCTCCTCCACCGCCTTCGGGAGCTGGGAATCACCGTGCTCCTGGTGGATCACCATATGGAAACCCTAGTTCGCCACTGCGATCGCTTGGTGGTGCTCCACCACGGCGAGAAGCTCGTCGAGGGCCGACCCGACGAGGTGAAGGACGATCCCCGGGTCATCGAGGTCTACTTGGGCCGCTCCCGGCAGCGACGGCGGGAGCGAGAGGCGGAAGGACGGAGGGAGTCCACCCATGAGCGGATGTGAGCTCCTGCTCGAGGACGTTTCGGTCTGCTACGGTCGGGTTCCCGCGCTGCAGGGGATCTCCCTGCGCGTCGGGCCGGGGGAGCTGATCGCGCTGTTGGGGGCCAACGGCGCGGGCAAGACGACGACGCTACGGGCAATCTCGGGGCTGCTGCGCCCGCGCTCGGGTCGCATCCGGTTTGGGGGAGGGGACCTTGCGCGCCTCTCCCCGGCGGCCATCGTGCGCTTGGGGATCGCCCACTGCCCCGAGGGGCGGCAGCTCTTCCCCGAGATGACGGTGCTCGAGAACCTCGAGATGGGAGCCTTCACACGAGACGATCCGGAGATCGCAGCGGACATCGAGCGGGTCTACGCGCTCTTCCCTCGATTGCGGGAGCGGCGGCACCAGCGGGCGGGGAACCTAAGCGGCGGCGAACAGCAGATGCTCGCCATCGGACGAGCGCTCATGTCCCGGCCCAAGCTGCTCCTCTTCGACGAGCCGACCATGGGCTTGGCTCCCTATCTCGTGGACGAGGTCACCGAGGCCATCGGGCAGCTCCACCGGCAGGGGATAAGCGTTCTACTCGTGGAGCAGAACGTCCACGTGGCGTTTGCCGTCGCCGAGCGGGGATACGTACTGGAGAACGGACGGATCGTCCTCGAAGGGCCGATCGAGACCCTTCGAGAGGACGAGCGGGTCAAGCGCGCCTACGTAGGAGGGTGAGCGAGATGATCCATCCCCTTCGACAACGGGAGCGGAACGCCCGGTTGCGGGCGCGCGTGCAAGACGGGAAGATTCTGCTCGTGCCGGGCGTCTACGACGGGCTGAGCGCCCGCTTAGCCGAGCGGGCCGGGGCCGAGGCCGTCTACCTCTCGGGCTCCGGGGTCGCCTCCAGCATGGGGGTACCGGACATCGGGCTCCTAGCGTTCAACGAGATGCGGGAGCGCTTGGCCCAAATCGTCGATGTGGTCCAGGTGCCCGTCATAGCCGACGCGGACACCGGCTACGGCGGTCCCCTGAACGTCGTGCGGACCGTGCGAGCGTTCGAGCGGGCCGGAGCGTCTGCGATCCAGCTGGAGGACCAGGTCTTCCCCAAACGCTGCGGCCACTTCGAGGGGAAGCGCGTCATCCCCTTGGAGGAGATGCTGGCCAAGCTCTATGCGGCTCTCGACGCCCGCGAGGACGAGAACGTCCTGATCATCGCCCGTACGGACGCGCGGGCCACCCACGGCCTGGAGGAAGCCCTGCGGCGCGGACGGGCCTTTGCGGAAGCGGGAGCGGATCTCGTGTTCATCGAAGCCCCACGCAGTTGGGAGGAGCTGGCCCGTATCCCCCGAGAGATCCCTGCGCCCCTTCTCGTCAACCTCCCGGAGGGCGGCAAGACGCCGTTCCTCCCGCTGAGGGAATTCGAGCGCTTCGGCTATCGGGTGGTGGTGCATGCGAACACGGCGCTGCGGGCCGCGGCCAAGACGATGGCCCGCGTCTACCGCCACCTCCTGGAGCGGGGCACCTCCCTGGACCTCCTGGAAGAGCTGATTACGTTCCACGACCGCGATGAGATCACGGAGCTTCCCGAGCTGCAAGAGCGGGAGGAGGGCTTCCGTCGGCAGGCTCGGCAACAGATGCAAGTCGGACGAGATGAAGACTCCCCCGAGAGAGAGGGAGCGAGGAGGGGCCAATGAGCACGCACCCAGGCATGACGATGGCCGAGAAGATCCTGGCACGGGCCTCGGGCCGGGAGCGGGTGCGCCCCGGCGACTTGGTGATCGCCCGGGTGGATCGCCTGCTGATGACGGGCTGGCGGTTCGCAACGTTCGCCCAGCAGGCCGGAGGGCGCGTTTGGGACCCGGAGCGGGTGGTGGTCGTCTTCGACCACGTGGCCCCACCCCCCACGGTGAGCGCGGCCAACGCCTTCGCTGAGGCCCGAAAGCTCGTCAAAGAGCTGGGCCTGCGCTACGTCTACGAGGTGGGCCGCGGCATCTGCCACCAGGTCTTTTTGGAGGAGGGGTTTGCCCGGCCTGGCGAGCTCGTCGTCGGCGCGGACTCGCACACCTGCACCGCCGGGGCGCTGGGGGCTGCCGCCTGCGGGATCAACGTGGAGACCCCCTACGTACTCGCCTACGGGGAGACGTGGTTCCGCGTCCCGGAATCTCTCCGAATCCTCCTGGAGGGAGAACTCCCTCCGGGAGTCTCCTCCAAGGACGTCGTCCTGTATATCGCGGGGACGTATGGGGAGGACGTCGCGCTCTATAAGTCCCTGGAGTGGGACGGTCCGGCCCTTCGCGAGATGAGCTTGGAGAGCCGCATCGTGCTCTCCAATATGGGCGTTGAGTTGGGGGCGAAGTTCGCCCTCCAGCCGCCGGACGAGGTCGTGCTGGAGTACGTACGCGCCCGGGTTCCCGAGGGGGAGCGGGAGACCTTGGAGCCCATAGGGCCCGACCCCGACGCCCACTATGAGCGGGTGATCGAGATGGACGTCTCCCGGCTGGAACCGATGGTCGCCTGTCCTCACGACGTGGGCAACGTACAGCCCGTAAGCGCCCTGGAGACCGAGAACGTGAAGATCGACCAGGCCTTCTTGGGGTCGTGCACGAACGCCCGCTTGGAAGACCTGGAGGTGGCGGCCCGCATCCTGAGGGGACGACGGATCCATCCCGACACGCGGTTGTTGGTAACTCCCGCCTCGCAATCCGTGTACGAAGAAGCCCTCAAGCAGGGGATTTTGCAGGTGCTGGCGGAGGCGGGGGCCGTGATCACCCACGCCGACTGCGGGGCCTGTCCGGGGTTCCACTTAGGGTTGTTGGGGGACGGCGAGGTCTGCATCGCCTCGCAGAACCGCAACTACCGAGGGCGAATGGGGAGCCCCAAGGCCCAGATCTATTTGGCCTCAGCGGCCACCGTGGCCGCCTCGGCCCTGGAAGGGTACATCGCCGACCCGAGGAAGTACCTTCTGTGACGCCAACGAAAATAGGGGGAGAGGAGGGGACTCGATGAGCGAGGAGAGCGAGACGGCGTGGCGGTATCGCGGGCGGGCGTGGGTCTTCGGGGACCACATCAACACGGACCTCATCCTGCCGAGCGAGACGATGTACGGGAAGGTCCCCGAGGAGGAGATCAAGCGCTTCGTCTTCCGAGCGATCCGACCGGAGTTCGCCGAGCACGTGAAGCCGGGAGACCTGGTCGTCGCGGGCGTAAATTTCGGATGCGGATCAAGCCGTCCGGCCGCGCGGGTGCTCAAGGAGCTGGGCGTGGCCTGCGTCTTGGCGGAGTCCTTCTCGCGGCTCTTCTTCCGCAACGCGATCAACCTGGGCTATCCCGTGCTGGTCTGTACCGGGATCACAAAGGCCGTCCGGGACGGCGACGAGCTGGAGGTCGAGCCCCTCATCGGCCGCGTTCGCAACCTCACGACGGGGGAAGAGTTGCAGGCCGAGCCGCTCCCGCCCTTCGTCCGGCAGCTCATGAAGGCCGGAGGGCTCTTGGAGCTGCTGCGCCGCGGGGAACGCCTGCGGACGTAACGCACGTAAGATCCAAACGAGGAGGGAAACTCAGCGTGAGACGCTACGATTTGGCGGTGTTAGGGGGGACAGTGATTCTCCCGTACGTAGGGCCGCTCCGCTGCGACATCGGGATCCGCAACGGGAGGGTCGTCGCCCTGGACGAACGGATCGACTCCTCCCAAGCCGAAGAGGTGCTCGACGCCCGCGGAAAGGTCGTCCTCCCCGGAGCTGTGGACTCCCATTTCCACCTGGGGATTTACCGATCATTGGCCGAAGATGCTCTGAGCGAGACGGCCTCGGCGCTCGTGGGCGGGGTCACCACCGTGATCAGCTACTTCCGCACGGGGCATCATTATCTCAACAAGAGCGGTCCCTATCGCGACATCTTCCCCGAGGTGCTGCGCATCACTCGAGGGCACGCGTACACCGACTACGGCTACCACATCGCGATCATGACGTCCGAGCAGCTTGGGGAGGTAGACTGGCTCGTCCGCGAGCAGGGCGTCGGCTCCTTCAAGTACTACATGTTCTACAAGGGGTTAAATCTTACGGCCGACTCCACCCGCGGAAGCGACTACACCCTGGCCGAGCACTACGATCTAGGGCACCTGTACTTGCTCATGCAGCGGGTGGCCGAAGCGGCCCGCGCGTACGGGCACCACGGGCGGGTCTCGCTCAGCCTCCACTGCGAGCACGCGGAGCTCATCCGGGTCTTCATCGACGAGGTCAAGCGCCTAGGGCTCCACACTCTGGAGGGCTATCATCGAGCGCGCCCGCCGCTCACGGAGCGCCTCTCCATGGCCGAAGCCGTGCTCTTGGGAGACGTCACCCGTTGTCCCTTGAATTTGCTCCACTTAAGCAGCCGCGAGGCCGTCGAAGCAGCGGCGGAGGCCAAGCGAGATTACCCCCACCTCGACATCCGCCTGGAGACGACGGTGCACCACCTGGCGCTCACCTACGAGACGGCCGCGGGCGGGCTGCGGGGCAAGGTAAACCCGCCGATCCGCTCCGAGGAAGACCGCCAAGCCCTTTGGGAGGCGGTCCTGCGCGGCGACGTCGATACGATCGTCAGCGACCACGCCTGCTGCTTCGAGGAACAGAAGGGAGAAGACCTCTGGAAAGCGCTCCCCGGCTTCGGCGGGACGGCCCTCCTCTACCCGTATCTGCTCTCCGAAGGGCGGCAGAGAGGCCTCTCCCTCACACGGATTGCGGAGCTGGTGAGCGCCAATCCGGCCCGCGCGTTCGGGCTCTATCCGCGTAAGGGGACGCTCGCCGTCGGGAGCGACGCCGACCTTACCCTCGTCGACCTGGAGCGGGAACAGATCGTGACCCCCGAGGTCCTCCGCTCCTCTCAGGACTTTACGCCCTTTGAGGGGATGCGCCTGCGGGGCTGGCCGACGCACACCGTGCTGCGGGGCCGCGTGGTGATGCGGGAGGGGGACGTCGTGGGGGAGCCCCAGGGCGAGTACCGAAAGCGCCCGGTGGGCCTTCACGATCCGCATCGAGAGGAGTGGGCGCGATGACCGAGAGGCGCCTAAAGATCTCGTCGGGGACGCCGTGGGAGCCCGTGGTGGGTTATTCCCGGGCGGTGCGCGTAGGGCCTTGGGTGTTCGTGGCGGGGACGACGGCTACGGATGAGCAGGGCCGCGTGGTGGGCGGGGACGACGCCTACGCCCAGACGCGCTACGCTTTGCAGAAAGTGCAACGGGCGCTGGAGCAGGCCGGGGCCTCCCTCCAAGATGTGGTGTGCACGCGGATGTACGTCACGGACATCTCGCGCTGGGAGGAGTACGGTCGGGCGCACGCGGAGGCCTTCGGGGACGTCCGTCCCGCTCTAACCATGGTCGGGGTCCGGGCGCTCGTCGACCCGGCCATGCTCGTCGAGGTGGAAGCGATCGCCGTCCTCTTGGAGGCCGAAAGCGAGAGCGAGGCGACGGCCGATGGCTGATCGACGGCAAGAACCACCGCTGGCGGGTGTGCGGGTGTTGGACGCCTCGCGGGTGCTGGCGGGGCCATACGCGGCCATGATGCTCGGCGACCTGGGGGCCGATGTTATCAAGCTGGAGCACCCCGACGGGGGCGATCAGACCCGGGCTTGGGGTCCGCCGTTCGTGAAGGGCGAAAGCGCGTATTATCTGAGCGTCAACCGCAACAAGCGCAGCGTAGCCTTGAACCTAAAGGCCCCGGAAGGCCAAGAGATCTTTCGAAAGCTCGCCGAGCGCAGCGACGTCGTCATCGAGAACTTTCGACCGGGCGCCCTCGAGCGACTGGGGCTGGACTACGAGGCTTTGACTCCGAGGAACCCAAGGCTGATCTGGTGCTCGATCACGGGCTACGGACGTCAAAGCCCCTGGGCGGAGCGGCCCGCGTACGACATTGCCTTACAAGCGGAATCGGGCTGGATGAGCATCACGGGCGAGGAGGGGGGAGAGCCGGTGCGCATCGGGGTCGCCATCGTCGACCTCTTTACGGCTCACTACGCCGTCCAGGCCGTGCTGGCGGCCCTCTGGGCGCGGGAGCGCACGGGCCGCGGACAGCGGATCGACCTGGCCATGCTCGACTGCGGCGTGGCTTCCCTCACCTACATGGCCCAGTACTACTGGGCCACGGGGGAGCCCCCGCGGCGCCTCGGCTCCCGCCACCCGACGATCGTGCCCTATCAAGCCTTCCCGGCTCAAGACGAGAAGCATCTCGTGGTCGCTGTCGGGAGCCCGGCGATCTGGGAGCGCTTCTGTCGGGCGCTGGGGCACCCGGAGTGGACGGATGACCCGCGCTTTGTGGACAACGCAGCCCGCGTGAAGCACCGTGAGGAACTGGAGCGCCTGCTTGTGGAGGTCTTCCGCCGGAAGCCCCTTGAGGAATGGCTCGAGATCTTGAACGAGCATGACGTCCCGGCCACGCCGGTGAACGATTTGGCCGCCATCTGGGGTCTCCCCCCGCTTCGGGCCCGGGGGATGATGGGCACGGTGGAGCACCCGACGATCGGGGAGCTCTCCATCCTTGGCTCCCCCCTAAAGCTGGAGAGGACGCCGCCCCGGTTGCGTCGCCATCCGCCGGGTTTGGGGGAGCACACCCGAGAGATCTTACAAGAGCTGGGCTACGACGATGCCCGGATCGAGGCGCTTCGGGAGCGGGGGGTCCTTCGAGTCGAGGAGTCCGTTAAGAAATATTAACGGACTCCTCGCCGCGAAACGGGCATAATTCCCCTGCAGAAGCGCACATCCTTGAAGTCCTGCTCAGAGGCCCGTAGTTGCCTTTCGCAGGACCTCCCCGCCCTTTCCCTAGGGGCCGGGCCCCCACAGGCCAAATATCCCCCGTACAGCGGGACCCCTCTCCCTGTGGCTCCGATGTCCGATCGCGAGCGTGACTTCGATTACTGATACCCCCTAAAAAGCCGCTTAGAATCAGGACAACGCTAAAGGGGGGATAAGACACATGCGCATACGCAAAGCGTACAAGCGGACGGCTTTGGCCTCGCTGCTTGTCACTCTCTTGGGCTTTACCCTCATCAGCTCTGCCTACGCGGACGAGACGGCGGCCCTGAAGGAGCAGTTGGCGCAGCTGGAGGCCACGGTAGACGGTTTGGAGTCCTTGGTCAAGTCGCTCACCCTGCAGGTGCAGCGGGTGTCGGAGGACGTCGTCTCCGACTTGGAGAACTTCCGTCCTCGACTCTTCGCCGCCGAGCGGGTGGCCAAGGACAACACCTTCGAGATCAAGAAGCTCTCCGGAACGGTCGCGCAGCTGGCGGACGAAGTCGCCGTGCTCCGCGAACTCCCGGAGAGGGTCCAGGCCCTCAAGAGCTCGGTCCGGGCGCTGAACGAGCGCCTCGACGCCGATGTGGAGGCCCTCTCCAACCGCATCCAGACCAACGAGCTCAGCATCGCCAAGCTCCAAGAGTCGGTGGAGAACGCGCTCATCGTCGTCCAGACGTTCCAGGAGAACTTGGGAACGATCTTTGGTCAGCTGGATGTGGCCCGGTCCGAGCGCGAGCAGCTGCGCGGCTTCCTCGCCGGTCTGCAGACGGGCCTGGAGGGGCTCTCTTCACAGCTGGAGAGCAACACCCGCGGTCTGCAGACGGGCCTGGAGGGGCTGTCGGCCCGGCTCGATTCCCAGATCGGCTCGCTCTCCGCGCGCCTGGAGGACCTCGAGGCGCAAATCGGGGCCGTGCGGGACCAACTCGACCAGGTCGAGAGCCTGGCCAACACCACCGCCCAGCTGCAGGCGAAGATCGCGGAGATCGACGCCCGTATCGAGGGTTTGCAAGCCCGAACGGCGCAGATCCAAGACGCCATGCAGCAGATGCGGGAGATCCATCCCCGCATTCAGAGCCTGGCCGAGCAGCTCCAGCAGCTCAACTCCCAGATCCAGGTAAACGCACGTCAGATCACCGAGATGGGCAAGCGATCGGAGGAGAACGCCTCCCAGATCCAAGCCCTCCGTGCCGCCCTGGATCAACTGCAGGAGCAGCTCCAAGAGCAACTCCGGCGCGAACCGCAGGAGTCCCCCCAGGTGGCACAACTCCAGAAGCGCGTCGAGCGACTGGAGGCCAAGCTCGCCGAGGTCCTCCTCGAGCTGGAGAGCAACCGACAGGCCATGCAGGGTCTCCAACAGAGCTTAGAAGAAGGGCTGGCCACCATCGAGACCCTCAAGGAAGAGGTCCGCGCAGAGGTCCTCGCGGCCCTACCGCGTGTTCCCAGCTCCGAGGAGATCCGTCTCCAGATCGAGGAAGCCACCGCGGAGCAGGCCCAGATCGCCGCACGCCAGATCAAGGAAGCCCAGGCGCGTGCGGACGCCGCTCAAGGGTTGGCCATCGTGGCCCTGCTCGCCGGCTTGGCCGGGATCGCCGTGGCCTTCCTCTTCTAAGTCTAATCCGTTACCTGCGCACAACACCCCTAGGGCCGTGAGAACGCGAACCGAACAGACGGAACCACAGAGAAGACAGGCGACCTCCTAGGGTGAGGTCAACGGGACGGTGAACCCAACGGTGAGAACGAGCTAGGATCACCCCTTTGGCGGCAAGCAGAGCGTAGGGGGTCTTAGCCCAAGAGCGACCGGAGGCCCTGCGGGCCTCCGGTCGCTCTTTTCGTCTCCAGCCTCATCGAACGCCTCAAGCCCGCAGCAGATGGCGCAGCAGGAACCCCAGATTCGCCGGGCGCTCCGCCAGGCGGCGCATGAAGTATGGATACCACTCCCGACCGTAGGAGACGTAGACCCGGACGCGATACCCTGCCTCCGCGAGCCGTCGTTGCAGGTCCCTTCGGATCCCGTAAAGCATCTGGAACTCGAAGGTCTCGCCGGGGATCTTATGCGCGCGGATGAACCCCTGAGCCCACGCCAGGATCTGGGGATCGTGCGTGGCCACGGCGACGTAGACCCCGCAGGCGCGCGCTTCCGGGCTCCACAGCTTCTCCAGGAGTCTCCGGAAGTTTCGGTCGACGTCGCGCTTGCGGGGGAAGGCGACGTCGGGAGGCTCCGCATAGGCCCCCTTGCACAGTCGTATCCTCGCCCCCTGCTCCTTCAGACGCTCCACATCCCTCTCGCTTCGGTAAAGATAGGCTTGAATCGCCACGCCCACGTTGTCCTGCCCCGCCCGGCGCAAGCGTTCGTAGAGCGTGAGCGTACGGTCCGTATACGCCGAGCTCTCCATGTCGATCCACACGCACTTCCCCTTCTCCTTGGCGTGCTGGACGATGCGGCGGACGTTCGCATAGCAGAGCTCCTCATCGACATCGAGTCCCATCTGGGTCGGCTTCAGCGAGACGTTCGCACAGAGTCGGTGTTCGTCAATCGCGTCCAGGATGCGCAGGTACTCCCGCGCAGCTCGGATGGCCTCCTCGGGGGAGCGGGTGTTCTCCCCGAGGTGGTCGATCGTGGCTCGCAGGCCTTGGGCGTTCAAGGCCCTCACGACCTCGATCGCCTCCGGGAGCTCCTCCCCGGCCACGAAGCGTCGAGCGGCCCGCCGAGCGGCCGGAACGGTCGACATCCAACGTCGGATTCGGGCGTTCTGTGCGAGATGCAAGATCGCACTTCGCAGGATCATCCCCGTCTTGCTCCTACTCCTCCTCCGGGGGGGTGGGAAAGACCTCCCCGGTGTAGAAGTTGATCTCGATGGACGTGCGCGCTACGTGATAGCTCTCGAAGTCCGCGACCTCGGAGTAGGCGATCTGGGCACGCATCCGGTCCTTTAGGATCGGCTTGTCATAGGCATCGGAGGCCACCAGAGGCCGCATCAGCTCGAGAACCGTGCCGGCCGGCCCGGAAGAGCCGGCCTTCCCCAGGATATCGTCCCCGGCTTCGGGGCTGAGCTCTCCGTCTGCGGTGTGGCTGACCACCTCGTGGGCGTAGTCGTCGCGGGCGAAGACCTGTCCGTCCTTGACGTATCCGATGAGGATGTCCCCGCCCTTCATGCGGGGGCCGGTGGGGGCCAGCGAGAGAGCCACCCAGCCGGAGGCCGGGCTCACCAGTCCCAGGTAGATGACCCCCGCCTCCTCGTCGATGGTCCAATAGAGGGAGGCGTGGATCCGCTCGTCGAAATAGCGATAGCGGTACTCCCCCTTGGAGATCTGCCCGTCCAGGCGGGGGAGGCCTTCCCTTGCCGGCTCGCCACCGGATTCCCCCGCAGGGTGAGCCTCGGCCGCTGCAGGCGGGGGCGGACCTGCGACCCCTTGAGCCCCTTCCCAACGCTGCTGCTTGATGCGAAAGGCGACCGTCAACAGCACGACCGCCGCCAGGACGCTCACCGTCAGGACCAACCCCAACGCCACCCTCCGTTCCCTCATGGGAGGTCAGAGCAGGTTCTCCTTAAGGGGCACCAGGAGCGGATCCGCAAGCTCCTCAAGCCCCTCTCGATCGAGGAGGTAGATCTTGGATCCCTCAAGGGCCAGCAAGCCGCGCTGTTTCATTCGGGATAGAACCCGGATCGCCGTCTCGGTGGAGATGCCCGCCATCTCCGCCAGCTCCTGGCGGCTCAGACGGACCCCGATGTCCAGCCCCTTCTCCGTCTCGCGGCCGTATTTGTTCCCTATGAGGAGGAGCAGCCGGGCCAGACGCTCCAAGCTTCCCTCGTAGGAAGCCTCCATCAGCTTGCCCTGGAACGCCTTAAGCTCGCGAGAGAGCTTTTCGATCAGGCGCAGTGCTACCTCGGGATGTTCCCGGAGGAACTCCACAAAAGGCTCCCGTTGGATGAAGTGGAGTTCCGTCTCCTCTAGGGTCTCGGCGTAGGCCGTGTAGACCTCCCGGTCAAAGAGCGTCTTTTCGCCGAGGATCTCCCCCGGGCCGAGGAGCTTGAGGATCTGCTTCTTCCCCTTGAGCGAGTGCTTGGCCAGCTTCACCTTCCCCTTGCAGACGATATAGAGCCCGTACGCGGGCTCGCCTTCGTGGAAGATGACCTCGCGCCGTCCGAACTGCAGCGTTCGACTCATCCGGGCCAGCCGCGCCCGCGCTTCCCGTCCTAAATCCGTGAAGAGCCAGGAGCACTCCCCGTAGCACGTCGTCCGCCCCGGAGGGGTTGGGCCTCGGTCCTCCAAGGGGGAGGAGGGAGGAGGTGCCACCGCGCATCACCCCTTTCGCCCATCTGACTTCGGCTTCGCAGCCGCAGGGCGCTGGATCCCTGTGGCTGTCTGTCGGCGCCCGCGCCCGGACCTTCCCTTCCCTACCGCGGAGGCCTCTTGAGACCCCGCCGCCGGAAGTTCCTCGTATATCCCTATGGATTGAAACTTCCGATGCCGCGCGGCGATCCGCTCGTCGGGATCCAGGGATTCCACCGCTTCCAAGTGACGCTGCAGAGCCGAACGCAACCGCTCCGCCGCCCGGTCGGGATCCGTGTGGGCTCCCCCGGGGGGTTCCGGCACGACCTCGTCGATCACGCCCAACTCGAGCAGATGGGGTGCCGTAAGCTTCAGGGCCCGCGCGGCCTCCGGAGCCTTGGCACGATCCCGCCACAGGATGGCCGCGCAGCCCTCGGGGCTGATCACGGAGTAGATGGCATTCTCCAACATGAGGACGCGATCCCCCACCCCGATGCCCAGCGCTCCACCGCTTCCCCCCTCCCCGATGACGGTCACCACGATAGGGACCCGAAGCCGGAACATCTCATAGATGTTCTGGGCAAGCGCTCCGCCGATGTGACGCTCCTCCGCCCCGATCCCGGGATAGGCCCCGGCGGTGTCCACGAACGAGAGGATGGGAAAGCCAAAGCGCTCCGCGAGCTTCATCACTCGCAGGGCCTTCCGGTATCCCTCGGGGTGGGGCATCCCGAAGTTCCTCCGCTGGTTCTCTTCCAACGTACGCCCCTTCTGGTGGCCGACGACCACGACGGTGCGGCCCTCAAAGCGCGCCAGACCGGCGACCATCGCCGGGTCATCGCCGTAGAGTCGGTCCCCTCGCAGCTCGTAGAAGTCCTCCATCAGCCTCTCCACGTAGTCGAGCGTGTAGGGCCGCTGAGGGTGGCGGGCCAACTTCACCCTTTCCCAGTCGTCGATCGCTCCCTCCGAACGGTCCCCGGTCTCGGAGGGGACGGTAAGGGCCGAGGCCCCCTCGGCGGCGGAACGCAGGCCCCGAAGCTTCTCCTCCAGCCGGGCGATCTCCTCCGAGAGGTCGATGCCGTCCAGCCGGCTGAGCTCTTTGAGCTCCGCGATCTTGCGTTCCAGAGCGCGGATGGAGGGCTTCTCCTTCATGACCGTAGCCTCCTTGTCGACCTCGTCCGCGTGGAATCCGCAGGCGGAGACGCCGAAGAGGAGGCTGCAACGCGGAAAAACCGCAAGATGCGGGCGATCTCCGCCCGTAGATCCTGACGGCGGACTACGGCGTCGACGATGCCGTGCTCCAGAGCGAAGCGATCCGTCTGAAACTCCGGCGGCAGCTCCTGGCCCAGGGTCTGTTGGATCACCCGCTGCCCCGTAAACCCGATCAGCGCTCCGCGCTCGGCAAGGGTGACATCGCCCAAGCTGGCGATGCTCGCCTCTACCCCTGCGGTGGTCGGATAGGTCATCACGGAGATGAAGGGGACCTGAGCCTCCTCCAAGAGATGGCGCGCGGAGGCGGTCTTGGCCATCTGCATGAGGCTTAAGATGCCCTCCTGCATTCGAGCGCCGCCCGTGGCAGACACCAAGATGAAGGGGCAGCGCTCCTGAGCAGCCGTGCGGATCCCGTGGGCGATCTGCTCCCCCATGACGCTCCCCATGCTCCCGCCGATGAAGCGGAAGTCCATGACCGCCAGGATGACCGGGATCCCCTCGATGGCGGCCCGCCCCACGATGATCTCGTTGAGCAGCCCGGTGGCTTCCTGCGCTTCCTGAAGGCTTTGGACGTAGGGCTTAGCCCCCACGAAGTTCAAGGGGTCCCGGGCCACAATGGGCTTAGAGATGTCCTCGAAGGACCCCTCATCGACGAGCAACTTGATGCGCTCGCGGGCGGTGAGGAAGAAATACTCCCCACACTTAGGGCATATGCTCTTGTTCTGCTCCACCCGTTTCTTGTAGACAAGCTGCCCGCACGCCTTGCACTTCAGCCAGAGCGCGTCCTCCTCGCGCCGCTTCTCGTCCAACTCCACCTTGAAGTACTGCTTGCGAAAGAGGGCCATTCCGTCGGTTTACACCTCCTCGGCCCCGTCCCGAGGCGGGGCGTGCTCCGGGTCGGGGGCGGCAGGGGGTGAGAGGATCGGAGTCCGCTTCGATTCCTCCGATCGCGTCCGTCCTCTCAAGCGCTCGGCCACCTCCGTGGGGACCGAGATCCCCATGGAGAGCACCATGCGGAACCCTTCCTCTACGGTGATGTGATCCAGATAGACCACATCCCGCTCGGGCACGATCAGCCACACCCCGGTGAAGGGGTTGGGGGGGCTCATGATGAAGACCGAGATGAGTCGGTCGCCGACCACCTCCTCGATGCCGGGCACCCGCGGGTTGGTCACGAAGCCCACCATGTAGAGCCCCTTGCTCGGGTACTCGACCAACACCACGCGCTTGAACGCGCTCATGTCCCGGTTGAACACGGCGTCCGTGAGCTGTTTTACGGTCGCATAGATCTTGCGCAACACGGGGATGGTCAACAGGAGACGTTCCACCTGGTGGTATACCAAGCGCCCGCCGTACATCCGCACGAGCGCCCCTACTAGGAGGATGATCAACAGCGTAAGGAGGATGCTCAAGGCGTTGATCGCGGGCTCGGGAAGCCCCCGCCCGAAGGTGGTGCGGATGAGCCCCCCGATGTAGCCGCCCGAGCCCAACCACCCCTCGATCAGCTTGTAGAGGAGCAGAAGGAGGTAGAAGGTCAGCCCCAAAGGGAGGACGACCAGAAGGCCACTGAAGAAGATCGCCCGCAACTTCCGTAGCATCGCGAATTCCCCTGAATTTCACTATACCAGACCCCCGCAAGGGGATCAACCACGCCCCCGGGCCGACGACGGAGCGGGATCCGAAGAGAGGGAGGGCGGAGAAGAAGAGGAAATCGCCGTGAGCCAAACCCCGAGGAGTACGACGGCCCCACCGACGAGCTGCCAGGACGAAACCGGTTGTCGGAACGCGAGGTAGGCGAGCCCAAACGTCACCACGGGGACGAGGTTGTTATAGATCGCGGTGCGGGCTGCCCCCACCCGCTGCACCGCCGTGGCCCAGAGGACGTAGGCAACCGCGATGGGGAAGACGGCGGAGTACAGCAGGGCCATCCAGGCCCACCAGGGCACCCGCAGCCAGTCCGTGCCTGCGACGTGGGGCAAGGAGGGGATCCATAGGGCCAGGACCCCCGGTAGGAGGGCGAGAGCGCTGACTTGCAGGGGCGAGTAGCGCCGTAGGAGGTCTTTGGAGAAGACGGTATATCCGGCCCAACAGGCGGCGGCCAGCAACGTCAAGAGGTCGCCTACGAAGCCGGTACTGCGCAGGGAGAAGCCGTTGGGGGAGGCCACCGTGACCAGGCCGACCCCTACGAAGGAGAGCGCGATGCCCCCCCACATGCGTGGGGTGACCCTCTCCCACCGCAGGGCCCAGGCCAGCAGCGCCGACCAGACGGGAATGGTAGCCAGGATCAGCGCCGAGTTCGCCGGGGTCGTCAGGTTAAGCCCCACAACGAACGGGATCTGGTACAGGGTGTTCCCTACGATCCCGAGCCCGATGAGCTTGAGGACGTCTTGCCGGGAGAGGACGGGCCAGCCCTCCCGAGCCCGGAGGACTCCCAGGAGCAACCCGGCAGCCAGGGTCAGACGCACCGCGTTGAACGCCCAAGGCGAGATCGCTTCGAAAGCCTGCTTCATGATCACGAAGTTCGCTCCCCAGATGAGGACGACGCCTACCAGGGCTGCGTCTACGGTGCGCATCCCTCCTCCGGGGGGGCGGTCTCGAGCCGAGGTCGAGCGCCTCCTCGGTCGGCGGCTCGAGGCGGGAGAGGTTCTCGTGTTGATCGGACGCATGACCGGGTCTATTATGGACGGCTGCGGGAGGGTCTGCAATGGAACCGATTCGCCATCTGGTGGAAGCTGCCCTGTACGCAGAGGACCTGGAGCGGGCGGAGTCCTTCTATCGCGGCGTCCTGGGACTTCCTCTGGTGGACAAAGAGCCAGGGAGACACCTCTTCTTCCGCGTAGGGGAGAGCATGCTCTTGATCTTCCGACCGGAAGCCACCCTACAGGGCGGAGGGAGCGTCCCCCCGCATGGGGCTCACGGCCCGGGGCACGTGGCTCTCGGCGTGCCTGCGGACGCATTGGAAGGATGGAGAGAACGCCTACAGGCGCACGGGATTGAGGTGGAGCAGGAGCAGCGTTGGCCGCGGGGCGGTCGTTCGCTCTACTTCCGAGACCCCGATGGGAACTCGGTGGAGCTGATCACGCCGGGATGTTGGGGATTGCCCTCGGGGTGGTGAAAAAAGATTGGAGCGGGCGACGGGACTTGAACCCGCGACCTTTGGCATGGCAAGCCAACGCTCTACCAACTGAGCTACGCCCGCTCGTCTCCCGCTAAGGATTATACGCTTTAGGCGTCCCTTGTCAAGGGGCAAGCGAGGGGTGCGAAGGGGGGGACTCGAACCCCCACGGGTTGCCCCACCGGCTCCTAAGGCCGGCGCGTCTGCCGATTCCGCCACCTTCGCCCTGGTACGCCCGGAGGGACTCGAACCCCCAACCCGCGGCTCCGAAGGCCGCTGCTCTTCCGATTGAGCTACGGGCGCACGCGCGGGGAGGGACGACGGGACTCGAACCCGCAACGCCCGGCTCCACAGGCCGGTGCTCTGCCCTTGAGCTACGTCCCTCACGCGGATGGTACGCCCGGCAGGGCTCGAACCTGCAACCTGCGGCTTAGAAGGCCGCTGCTCTTCCGATTGAGCTACGGGCGCGCGCTTTCTAAGCGCATATCACCGGTCACTGGAGCGGATGACGGGAATCGAACCCGCGTCTCCGGCTTGGAAGGCCGGTGCTCTACCATTGAGCTACATCCGCACAGGTACTACGTATTCTAGCGGTCCCTCCCGTCTCCGTCAAACCCCGGAGGGTTTGCGCCGTAGGGGAAGCTGTGCTACCCTCGCAGCCGTTCGCGCTCACATCCGATCACGTGCATCAAGGGGGGGATTCGCTCGTGCGACGTCGACGACGTGGATGGCTTGCGGTCTGGATCGGATTGGTCGGGCTCCTCGCGGGCGGGGCGGTGTCGGCAGGGGCACAAGGGGACCAAGAGGGAGAAGCCGCGGAGGTGGTCATCCCCGAGCGGACGGCGTACGTCGTGGACCGGGCTCAAGTCCTCAGGGACGAGGTGGAGGCGGGGCTCAACCGGGCCCTCGCCCGTGTCGAGGAGGAGCGCGGCGTCCGGATCTACGTGCTCACGGTCCCGTTTACCGAGCCGCTGCCCCTCAAGAAGTACATCCGGCGCGTCTGGGAGAGCTGGGGGCTGAACAAGGAGGACCCCCAGCTCCGGACGTTGATCTTCTTGGTCGCCGTGGAGGACGGGCAGGTGATGCTCTCCACGAGCGAGGGGCTCAAGGGGGTGCTCCCCGACGAGCGACTCGCGCAGATCCTCGAGCGGTCGATCCTCCCGGCCTTCGAGCGGGGGGCCTTCGAAGAGGGAATGGTCCGAGGCATTCAGGAGATCATCCAGGTCTTAGAGGAGGAGTCGACCCCCGGCGTACGCCCCTTCCAAGAACGGAGGCTCTCGGCCGTAGACCTCCTGGGGATTCTGCTCGCTTTGGCCCTCGTGGCCGCCTTCGTCTGGTGGATCAACGCCTCAGCGTAATTTCGGGTCGGGGAGGCCGGATTCGAACCGGCGACCTCAGCGTCCCGAACGCTGCGCGCTAACCAGGCTGCGCCACTCCCCGAGATCCTGCCTTTAGACGCTGCTATTCTAACCGGCCCCGCTCCCTCTGGCAACCCCTACGGGGAGAGGATCACTAGGCGTTGGACCTGGCCGCGGAGCACCCGCAGGGCCACCAAGCTCTCCTCCTCCGCCTCCGTGACGGCCTCGTTCCATTCGTCCACGGAGCGTATCGGCCGGTTGTTGATCGAGAGGATGACCTCGCCCGGCCGAAGCCGCGCGAAGTCCGCCGGGCTGCCCGGCTCGACTTCCATGATGACCATGCCTTGGTCGGTACGCAACCCGAGCCGTCGGGCCAGCTCGGGGGAGTTGGGCCGGACCGTAAGCCCAAAGGCCTGCTTCGGCTCCTCCTGCTCGGGAGCTCCCGGAGGCGGCATCTGAGAGAGCTCCTCCTCGGAGGGGCGTTCGCCCAGCGTGACCTCTACGGCGAGGCGCTCCCCCTTCCGCAGCACCTCGAGGGTGACCCGCTCCCCGGGCGTTCGATATTGAATGGCGTTCTGGAGGTCCCGGATCCTAGGGGTGGGCTCTCCGTTCACGCTCACGATGACGTCCTCCGGCTGCAGGACTCCGTGGGAGGGGCCGTTAGGGACGACGTCGTTGACCAGCACCCCGCTGTAGGGTTCGATCTTGAGGTACTCGGCCACCCGAGGGGTCGTCTCTGCGATGTAGACCCCAAGCCACGCTCGGGTGACCTTTCCTTGGGTGATCAGTTGGTCGAGCACCCGTTTTACCGGATTGATGGGCGTGGCGAAGCCCAGCCCCAGGGACCCTCCGCCCGCACCGGCCACGATCGCGGTGTTGATCCCTACTACGCGGCCTTGGGCGTCCACCAAGGGGCCACCGGAGTTGCCCGGGTTGATGGCCGCATCCGTCTGGATCATGTCCTCGAAGTACCCCGAACCGTCCGGCCGGCGGATGTCCCGGTTCAGGGCGCTCACGATCCCCGCCGTCACCGTATAGTCCAGACCAAAGGGGTTCCCGATGGCTATCACCCAGTCGCCGATCTCCAGGGCGTCGGAGTCGCCCAGCTCCACCGCGGGCAGGTCCTCCACCGGTCCGCCCACGACGCGCAGCACGGCGATATCCAGTTTCTCGTCCGCGCCGACCACCTCGGCTTCCAGCTCTCGGAGGTCGGGCGGCACCACACGGATGGTCTCGGCGCCCGCCACCACGTGGTTGTTGGTGAGGATGAACTTCTGCCCCTGATAGGCGACGAAGAAGCCCGACCCCAGCGAGGTCTGACGCGGCTGCTCCTCGGGGATGTCGAAGAACCAACGGAACATCGGGTCGTCAAAGAAGCGGGCCAAGGGCGAAGCCCCTCGACGAATGACCTCGATCCTCACGACGGACGGGGCCACCCGCTCGATGGCCGTCTTGATCGCCTCCTGGCCCGCCGCCACGATCAGCGCTTGGAGGTCCTCCCGGGAGAGCGAGGCCAACAAGTCCTCCGGGCGGCGTCCCGGTGCGGGCGGGGCTTCCGTAGCGGGGGGAGCTTGGGCCCACCGGACCTCGGGTTCCGGTGGGGGCGAAGGCATCGTGCTCACAGCCCGGTCCGGGCCCGCCGCAGGGCTCCCGCCCACGCCGCCGAAGAGGCCCCCGGGAGACAGGAAAGCCCAGGCGAGCCCAACGAGAAGGGCGATCCCCGCCATTACGGGCCAGATCATCCATCGTTTCATCGTCCGATCTCCTCCTTGTTGTTTGTTGTGTTGATCAAGCCGGTGTCCTCGAACGGCTTCGATACGGTACGGTCTCCTCTTGAGGAGTCCCCTCTCCCGTCGTCCGCACGCTTGCTCTAGGGCACCGCGTCGGCGAGCCTCATTATAAGGAAAGACGCACGCTTTTCGATACGCCCCGCATCGGCAACCCGGTTGCAAGGCCTCCGGAAAGCTGTTATAAACAAGAGGACCTCTCGGGACGTGGCGCAGCCTGGATAGCGCGCTGGCATGGGGGGCCAGAGGTCGCCGGTTCAAATCCGGCCGTCCCGACCACCCTATCACCCGACCGCTGCAGCCTGCAACGCACGCAAGCAAGAGAGAAGGAGGCCCCAGATGGCGAAGATCACCTTCATCGGCCACGCGGCCGTTGAGATCGAAAGCGAAGGCTACTCCGTCCTGATCGACCCCTTCATCTCCCAAAACCCGGTCGCCAAGCGGAAGCCCGAGGACTTTCGGCCGAACGCGATCCTGCTCACCCACGGCCACTTCGACCACGTGGGCGACGCCGTGGAGATCGCCCGACGGGTAAAGTGCCCCATCGTGGCCACCTTCGAGCTGGCCAGCTACTGCCAGTCCCAGGGCGCGCCCAAGGGGGTGGGGATGAACACCGGGGGGAAGAAGGCATTCGACTTCGGCACGGTCCAGTTCGTGCAAGCCTTCCACAGCTCCAGCCTGGACGGGCAGTACATGGGACAGGCCTGCGGGATCCTCTTCACGACCCGGGACGGCAAGACGGTTTACCACGCCGGGGATACGGCCCTCTTCGGGGACATGGAGCTGATCGGCAAGAAAGGGATAGACCTGGCTCTTCTCCCCATCGGGAGCCACTTCACCATGGACCCGGAGGACGCCGCGGTGGCCGTGGAGCTCCTCCGGCCCAAGGAAGTGATCCCCATCCACTACAACACCTTCGATCTGATTCGACAAGACCCCAAGAAGTTCAAGGAGCAGGTGGAGGGACGGACGTCCGCCCGGGTGGTCGTCCTCCAACCGGGAGAGAGCCATTCCTTCTGAAGATTCTCCCGGAAGATCCCACGGAGTGACCGCTGTCGGGGTTGACCTCCCCCCCTGAGGGTGCCTACCCTGGAACGCGGTCGGGGGTGCCCCGGATCACAGACCTACGAAGTCGGATTTTTTACAATGGAGAGAGAGCGATCAACCCTTTTTCGCCGCTTGGGATTCCCATCCACCCGGCTGGGGCATCGCAGCGTAGGCTTTGACTATCCCAACCTCGCAGTCCGATCCGGCAGCGGCGGCGCAACGACGGCAAACTGGTATTCGCATAAAGGAGGATTCGAAGGTCCATGGCACATCGCACCTCGGCGAACCGGAGACGCGAACTCGAAGGCCGGGACACCGGTGGGGTGGCCCCGGAGACGGTGGAGTTCTTCGAGGGGGATGAGCTCCGCATCCGGGTCTTCTGGGACAAGTACGCCCTGCGCGACCGCGAGGGGCGGGTGGTGGAGAAGACGCCGGAGGAGATGTGGAAGCGTTTGGCCCGCGAGATCGCGTCCGTGGAGGCGACGAAGGCCGCGCAAAAGGCCTGGCGGGAGAAGTTCCACTGGTTGCTCAAAGATTTCAAGTTCATCCCCGGCGGGCGCATCCTGTTCGGCGCCGGCCAGCCCCGCCGCGCCACCCTCCTGAACTGCTACGTGATCCCCATTAAAGAAGACAGCATCGAGGGGATCTTCGAGTGGTGTAAGGAGGCGGCCCGAACGTACTCCCTGGGCGGCGGCGTGGGGACAGACATCTCGATCCTAAGGCCCAAGGGCGCGCCCGTCAACAACTCCGCTCTGTACTCTACGGGCTCCGTCTCGTTCATGGACCTCTTCTCGATGACCACGGGCACCATCGGCCAAGCCGGGCGGCGCGGGGCGCTGATGATCACCATCGCCGTCGACCACCCCGACGTGGAAGAGTTCATCGAGGTCAAGAACGATCCGGCCCGGCAGAAGGTAAAGTACGCCAACATCAGCGTGCGCCTTACGGACGAGTTCATGGAGGCCGTCCAGAAGGGCGAAAAATTCACGCTGCGCTACGAGAACGAGGTCATCGGGCGCTTCGAGCGCACGGTGGACGCCCGCAAGCTCTGGGAGAAGCTCATCTATAACGCCTGGGCCTCCGCCGAGCCGGGGCTCCTCTTCTGGGACACGATCAAGCGGGAGTCCACCACGGAGTACAACGGCATGGAAGTGATCACCACCAACCCGTGCTCGGAGATCCCGCTGGAGCCCTACGGCTGCTGCTGTCTGGGAAACATCAACTTGGCCAAGTTCGTCAAGGACCCCTTCGAGCCCGATGCGAAGGTGGACTGGCCCCACCTCGAGAAGGCGCTGCGCTACGCCACCCGCTTCCTCGACAACGTCCTGGACTACAACGCGGACAAGCACCCCCTACCCCAGCAGCGGGAAGCGTCGTTGTGGTCCCGCCGCATCGGCGTGGGCTTTACGGGCTTCGGCGACATGCTCATCCAGCTCGGGCTCAAGTACGACACCGAGGAGGCCGTCGAGTTCACGGACAAGCTCTTTGAGCGCATCAAGAATGTCGTCTACGACGAGAGCGTCAACCTAGCCCGGGAGAAGGGGACCTTCCCCGCCTTCGACCTTAAGAAACACCTCAAGAACCCGTTCGTGCAGAGGCTCGACAAGAAGGTGCTCAAGCGCATCAAGGAACACGGCCTGCGCAACGCCGCGCTGCTCACGGTCCCGCCCGTGGGATCGGGCTCGGTGCTGGCGGGCTGCACCTCGGGGATCGAGCCCATCTTCGCTTTGAAGTACGTGCGCAAGTCCAAATCCTTAAGCAAGGACGAGTTCGACGTCTACCACCCCCTGGTGCGCCAATATTTGCGGAAGTTCAACCTCAAGAGCGAGAAGGAGCTGCCGCCCACGTTTGTGACGGCCCACGAGATCACCCCCGAGTTCCGGGTGAGGATGCAGGCGACCATCCAGAAGCACATCGACCACGCGATCAGCTCCACGGTCAACCTCCCCGAGGAGATCACCCCCGAGGAGGTGGCCAAGATCTACTTCTTGGGGTGGAAGCTGGGATGTAAGGGGATCACCGTCTACCGCGAGGGCTCGCGGGAGGGGATCCTCCTCACGGAGGGGAAGGCCAGGGCCCAAGAACAAGAGACGGTGCGGGCCACCCGCACCCCGCGCCCCCGTCCCAAGGTCGTCTCCGGGCGGACCTACCGCATGAAGACGGAGATGGGCAACCTCTATGTGACAATCAACGCCGATGAGAAGGGCATGGTCGAGGTCTTCGCCAACCTGGGCAAATCGGGGTCGTCGGCGATGGCCTTTACGGAAGCCATCGGGCGCCTGATCTCGCTGGCCCTGCGCTCCGGGGTGAAGCCCACGGCGGTGATCGACGAGCTCTCGCTCATCCGGGGCCTGCGGCCCGTGGTCCAGGAAGACGGCAAGGTCGTCTTCTCCGTCCCGGACGCGATCGCCAAGGCGATGGAAGAGTATTTGAAAGGCGGCGAGCAGCTGGCCCTCCTGGAGGAGGTGGAGGTCAAACCCACCGGGACCGGAAAGCCGCATCCCGAGGTGGCCACCAATGGTCACGAGCCGAAGCGCGAGGCGGAGCTCTGCCCCAGCTGCGGGGGGTTGTTGATGTTCACCAACGGCTGCTACGTCTGCGGGGACTGCGGCTTCTCCGAGTGCGACTAGCGCTGTGAGAAGACGATGTATATAATCTTTGGGAAACAGGGGAAAGGGGGTGCTGCAGATGGTCGTGGTGGACGCTACGTTGCTCCTCCTCTTCGCGTTCTGGTTCGTCTTCCTCGCCGTGCTGTTCGCCTTCCTCGTGGGCGTCTAAGCCCTTAACCCTTACCAGGAAGGCCCAAAGGAGGGTTCAATGGTTCGCCGAAGGACCGGGGCGCTCGTTGCCCTAGGTGTGTTGCTCTTGCTGGGCCTGCTGAGCGCGGAGACCTCGGCCCAATCCGCCCTCGAGGAGTGGGCCAAGCAGCAGATCAGCGAGAAGACCGGGATCGATCCCCAGCTGTTGGCCACGCTGTTCGTGACCGACGGCTCCGATCAGTTCTTGATCGCCTTCGTCTACATCACGGAGGAGGTCCTGCAAAGCGACCTTAAGCCCGACCTCAAAGAGGCGATCGCCCCTTACGTGGACCGGCGGGCGCTTCTGGCCCTGGTGGTCCCCACCCGCACCTCGTACTTCAGCCCCCTGGAGATCTCCTTCGCCCAAGACGGCGTCGTCTACCTCCTGGGAGACGACCGGATCCACCCCATCACGGAGGACTTCAGGCCGGGGAACTTGGAGGCGAACGCGGTGAGCGCCGGGGTCCTCCTGCTTCCCATGGGGGTGGACGAGGGCCGACCCTTCGAGATCCGCTACCGCGGCGAATTCCGCACCACCCTCTCGCCCCAAGGGCCCGACCCCACCCGATCCGTCCCGGGGGAGTCAAGCCCGCCGCCGCTCTCGGGATTCCTGCTCTTCCTGCTGCAAATCCTGCTGCTTCTGTTCCTCTTCCCGTTCTTGATCGGGATCTAGCCCAGAGAGCCCGAGCGCGGAAAAGACCTTCTGCGCCCCCTTGGGGAAGGCGTAGCGCGGGAGTTCCCGCGGGCGGACCCAAGCCCATTCGCCCTCGGGCTTGAGGGGGGGAGCGGGATCCGCGCCGTCTTGGAGGGCGCAGCGAAAGACGTGCAGGGTCACGCGAAAGTGGGAGTACCCGTGCTCCACGCGGGTCAACTCCTCCCCGACATCCGTTGAAATTCCCAGTTCCCGGAAAGCCCGCTGTAGGGCCTCCCGAGGGGAGCCCTCGTACGCGTACGGCGCTTGGGGGAGGTCCCACAGCCCGCCGAGCAGCCCCTGAGGGGGACGCCTTACGATGAGCAGCTTGCCCCCCTTCTGCAGGAGCCCCACGGCGACGTCCTTGTGGGGCAGGGGACGTCGCCTCGCCCGCCGGGGGATCTCCCCCTGGAGCCCCAGGGCCCTCGCCCGGCAGCGCTCCGCGATGGGGCAGATCGAGCACCGAGGGGCTTTGGGGAGGCAGATCAAGGAGCCCAGCTCCATGAGCGCCTGGTTGAAGTCCCGCGCCCGGCCCGGGGGGAGCCAACCTTTCAAAGCTTCCTCCAGCTGTCGCTCCACCGAGGCTTTGCGGGGGTCCTCCCGCACCGCGAGCACCCGGCTGGCCACCCGGCGGACGTTCCCGTCGAGGACGACCTCGTCTTGCTCGAAGGCCAAGCTGAGGATGGCCGCGGCGGTGTAGCGCCCGATCCCCGGGAGCTTCAACAGCTCGTCTTTCTGGGCGGGAAGGCGGCCCCCGTGGCGCTCGACCACGACTCGGGCGGCCCGGTGGAGGTTCCGAGCGCGGCTGTAATACCCTAAGCCCTCCCAGAGCTTGAGCACCCGGTCCAAGGGCGCGCGGGCCAGCGCCTCGACCGTGGGAAATTCCTTCAAAAAGCGCTCGTAGTAGGGCTCTACGGAGGCCACGCGCGTCTGCTGGAGCATGACCTCCGAGATCCAGATGCGATAGGGATCGGGGTGGTCCCGCCAGGGGAGCCTCCGCTTATGATGTGCGTACCAGGAGAGCAGCTCCGCGGAGAGCGCCTTTCCGTCGGGAGGGGGCGGAGAGGAGCGGCTCATTCGTTTTCGATGGTCCTTTTTTATTTTACCGGAAGGATCCGGATCCCTGTCAAGAATCGAGCTGGAAGACGGTGCGCAGCAGCTTCTGCTCGTAGCGCAGGGCGTCCCAGAACCCCCGCAGCCGGTAGCGGTTGTACCCCCGGAGCGCCTCTTGGATGCGCCGGTGGGCCCGCCGGGTGAGGCAGTAGATCGACTCCTCCCCCGCTTGGGGGGCCATGATGAACTCGAAGATCAGCCCGCGGGCGGCCAAGTCTTCAATGCCCTCGTGGAGCAGGGAGAGGTCCCGCTCCGGGCCGAGGGCCTCGGACAGCGCCGTGGGCGTGGCCTTTCCCTCATACCACAGATGGCGGAGGATCTCCGCCTCCACGTCGAGGAGCGCGTCCGGTTGCGTCTGGATGTCGGTCATGGCGATGCCTCACACGATACCCTTCGTTCCGACGGGTTTGAGATGCCCTAGTTTATACCACGAGGCCTACGAGGAGGTCAACGGGGCTCGCCAGGGGTTGTTCGTAAGGTTTGCAGGAAAGCCCGCAGCGCGCGGCTGAAGGCCCGCGGCCTCTCGATGGGCGGGGAGTGGCCGCAGCGTTCCAAGAACACGAGCCGGGCGTGCGGCAGGCGCTCATAGAACTCGCGGGCCACCGACGGCGGGGTGATCCGATCGTCCCGTCCCCAGAGGACCAGCGTGGGCAGCCGGAGCTTCGCGAGCGCCTCGCGCACGTTGTAGTTCCGGGTGGCCTTGGCCACCCGGAGCAGAAAGCGCACGTACTGCCGATCCGAGAGCATCCTCTGGACGTCGGCAATCATCTCCTCCGTGACGATGGGGTCGGGATCGTAGAAGATCTCGCGGGCCTTCTCCCGGATGAACTCCCGGGTCACCTTGGGGAGTTCTCCCCCGCTTAGGTTCCGCTCGAAGAGTCCGGCGCTCCCGGTGAGGACGAGCCCCTCGGCCCGCTCGGGGTAACGGAGGCAGAAGTCGATCGCGACCTGTCCTCCTAAGGAGTTCCCGCAGAGGACGGCCCGCTCCAACCTCATCTCCTCGAAGAGCTCTCGTATCCCGTCGGTGAGCTGGTGGATCGAGCGGAAGTCCTGCGGGCGGCGGTGGGGCCGATGGTCAATGGGGAACGGAGGCGCGAGGCAGTAATATCCATCGGCCAGAGCGTCCATCACGGGTCGCCAGTTGTCGGGGCTTCCGAAGAGCCCGTGCAGGAAGACGACCGCGGTCCCCGATGATCTCAAGCCGGCTTCCAGATAGCGACCCCTCCCTTGAGCCATACGTCGTTTCCCACCCTTCCCTAGGCCTATATCTGTGCCCACACCTCCTGCGCTCCCCGTACCGAGCGCATCCATCTCATAGCTCAAAATCAGGGTTAAGGGCTCTCTCCCTCGTCCTCGATCACGGGCACAGGGACCCGCTCGAGGAGCGATTCGACGATCTCCTCCGCCGCGCGGCGCTTCATCCACAGGTCCGGCTCCAAGATAAGCCGATGAGAGAGGGCGGGCACGGCGAACGCCTTCACGTCGTCGGGGAGCACGTAATCGCGGCCCTCTAAGGCAGCCCGGGCGCGGGCCAACTTCAAAAGCGCGAGCGACCCTCGGGGGCTTGCGCCCACGGCCACCCGCGGGTCCCGGCGCGTCTCGTGGACGAGTTCCACGATGTAACCCTCGATATCGGGGTGGACGTAGACGTCCTCCAAGCTCTTTCGCATCGCCAGGAACTCCTCGGCGTCCGTCACCCTTTGCAGCTGCGCCTCTTCGGTCCGCCGCTCCCGGCGGCGGCGCAGGATCTCCTGCTCTTCTTGAGGAGAGGGGTAGCCTACGGACAGTTTTACCAGAAAGCGGTCGAGCTGGGCCTCCGGCAGGGGAAAGGTCCCCTCGTACTCGATGGGGTTCTGGGTAGCCAGCACGATGAACGGCTCCGGGAGCTTCAGCGTCTCCCCCTCTAAAGTGACCTGGAGCTCCTGCATCGCTTCTAAGAGCGCGGACTGGGTCTTGGGGGAGGCCCGGTTGATCTCATCGGCCAAGACGAGGTGGGCGAAGATCGGCCCGCGGCGGAGCACGAACTTCCCCTCCGCGCGATCGTAGACGTAGCCGCCCGTGATGTCTCCGGGCAGGAGATCGGGCGTAAACTGAATGCGCTTAAAGCGGAGCCCCAGGGCGGCGGCGAAGCTCTTGGCGGTGAGCGTCTTGGCCAAGCCCGGATAGTCCTCTAAGAGCACGTGCCCTCCGGCGAGCGCCGCGGCCAGGATCTGCTCGAGGAGCGCGCGCTTGCCCACGATGGCCCGCTCCACCTCCGCAAGGACCCGCCGCCCGATCTCGGAGACTTCCCGCACGCCCACCGTCATCCCGCTTGACTCCTCCCGTCCGAAGGCAGGATGCGCAGCTCCTCTTCGAGCACCCGCAGGAGCGGCTCCGGATCTAAGGCACCGTGGGAGGGCCGCTCCGGCGGACGGGAGAGTCCCGTCAACACCACCCGGACCGCCTCGTCGGGGAGGTCGAGTTCCGGATGGGGGCGTCCCCGAGAGAGCGCCTGCCGCAGCCGCTGCGGCTCGACCCGACGGCGGTCGGCCAGGACCTGAAGGGCCAGCTTGGTCAGGTGGTTCGCGAAGTAGCGCTCCCCGTACCCCCCGCGGCTGCGGCGGGCCAGACGCACCCGCTCGCGCCACGCCTCCACCCGTCCCGGCGGCTCCTCTTCCTCCGGCCTCTTGCGTTTCCGCCTTACGGGGACTCGTAGTCCGCTGCGCAGGATCCACACCAACCCCAAGAACAAGAAGAGGCCCCACAGCGCCGCCTGCGGCAGGCTCCGCACGTACTCGTACCCGAGCCAGAGGACGTACAACAAGGGCACCACCAGCGACTCACGGAAGAAGTCCCGGAATACAAGCGCCAAGACCACGGGGAGGAGGAGCAGCGCGATTCGCGCGCGAGCGCTGGATCGTTCGTTGACGTGGGACAGCGTCAAGAGGATCCCCTCCGGCAGGCGGCGGCGATCTCCTCGAGGCACTCTTGGGCCTCCCGTTCCTCGCGGGCATCCGGGCGGTGCCCTCCATAGCGGACGCGCTCGAAGAGCCGGGTGAGTCGGCTTACGGGCCGCTCGGCCAAGCCCGCTTCCCGGAGGCGGCGCTCGAACTCCCGCGGGGTCATCGCCCTCGGGCGGCGCAGGCCCCGCTCCTCTTGGAGAACGCGGGCCATCTCGCGGTAGCACCGCAGCACGACGTCGCGCAGATCCCCACCGGCCCGCAGCTCCCTGAGAGCGCTTTCGGCCTCCTCCGCCAGCCGAGGGAGCGGTTCGGTCTGCGGCGCGGGGCGGAGCGCCCGCCAGAGGAGGAAGATCCCTAAGGAGAGCCCGCCCAGAAAGAGCAGGCTCACCAGGAGGACGAGCCACTCCGGCGGATGCGTGATCCACTCCCCCGGCGAGACGACGAACTCCGGCGGGACGGGAGGCAAGACCTCCCCAGGGGTCTCGACGGCGGACTCCCCCCCGAGGTGCCGGCGGGCGAACCCCCTCATGAAGAAGTAGAGCACGACCATCGTGCCCACGACCCAGAGCAGATCGCGTAGCACGCGCCGTCGGGCCTCCGGCGAGATGAGAAAATAGATCACCGAAGCAGGGAAGAGGACCCAGATGAGCACGGCCAGCAGAACCTTCCCCAGCTCGCTGAGATCGGGCGTCCAGGGCGTTACGGGCTTTGTTTCTCCAGCCTCGGGCGGAGCTCCCCCGACGGCGAAGGGGTGGCCCGGCTGGAGCGTGAGGTTCGAAAGCCCCATCGCCAACAGCACGAGCGCCAGCAGACCCAGTCCAACCCGCAACCCGCTCTTGCGCAAGGTCATGCCCATTCTTAATCATAAGGGACAACACGCCCATGGATCTAGGGCCTCGCCCCCAAGGAGTGGAAATGCGATGACGCCTCGGCTTCCGGAGGACGATCGTAAGGTGACGGAGACCCGCCTCCCCCAGCCCCGTCACGCGGTGGGGTTCTTCTTCGTCCTCATCGGGGTGCTTTTCCTGTCCGCCTTCGCTTTGGTGTTCTTGTCGGAGCTGCTGGGCATCCCGCTGGAGGCGGACTCCCAAGTGACGAACGCGCTACTCATCGCCCTCCAAGCGCTGGTGAGCGTAGGGGCTACTCTGGCGTTCGCGAGCATGGGACGCTTCCCGTATCGGGAGGCGCTCTACCTCCGTCCGGCCCCCCGGACGGCGTATTGGTGGGGCCCGATAGGGATGATCGCCCTCGGGGTGGTGGTGGCCCAGCTCGGAGCCCTGCTCCTGCGGATCGCGCCGGAGCTCGCCTCCGAGAACCTCCAAGAGCTCGTGCGGCTCTCTCGCTTCACGGGCCTGGGAAGCTTTCTCGTGTACGCCTTGGCCGTGAGCGTAGGTCCGGGGGTCAGCGAGGAACTGGCCTTCCGCGGGCTCATCCTGGCGGGCTTCCGCTCCCGGTACTCCCCCGCCGCGGCCATGGGCTTAAGCGCCCTGCTCTTCGCCCTTATGCACATCGACCCTTTGCACGTGCTCCTCACGTTCCCTGCGGGCCTCTGGCTGGCGTGGCTCGTGGTGCGCACGGGAAGCCTGTATCCCGCCATCGTCGCCCACGCGTTGAACAACCTCTGGAGCACCGTGGAGGCGGCCTATTGGCAGGCCGAGCCCGGCGTCACCCCTATGGACGTGGTGATGGGGCTGTATCCCTGGCCCGTCGTCCTCCTCGCGGTAGGGGTTTTGCTGCTGGCGATCCACCGGCTCCGGGATCTCAAAGGGCCGGAGGGATCACCGGCTCCCGACCGTGGCGCTTGAGCCACCCCAAGAGCGCCCGGACGCTTCCGGTAGCCAGCGCGATGCAGGTGTCCGCCGCGCCGTAGTAGAGCCGCAGGGTGTCGCCGTCGGGCTCGAGGACGTAGCCGCAGGGGAACACCACGTTGTTCACGTCCCCGAAGCGCTCGTAGGGCTCCTCGGGGCCGAAGACCCAGTCGTCGCTGCGCAATAAGCATTTCTCGGGCTTCTCAAGGTCCAACAGCGCCAATCCCAGGCGGTAGATGGCCCCCGAGACCGTCCGCCGGACGCCGTGGTAGATGATGAGCCACCCTTCGGGGGTCTCGAGGGGCGGCGGGCTCAAGCCGATGCGCTCGGAGTCCCACCACCCGCCGCGGCGGGTCTCCAGCACGAGCTTCTGCTCCCCCCAGTGGGTGAGGTCCGGCGAGTACGAAACCCAGATGTGGGCCCCCATCGGGCCCACAGGCCGGTGGATGAGCGCCCAGCGATCCCGGATGCGCCGCGGCAGCAAAGCGGCGTCCTTGTCCTCCGGGGGCATGATCACGCCGCAGCGCTCGAAGTGTCGAAAGTCTTGGGTCAAAGCCAGCGCGACCGCGGGACCGCTGCGGGAGTAGGCCGTGTACACCACGGCGTACTTCTCCAGCTCGGGCACGTAGGTGATCCGGGGGTCTTCGATGCCCCACAGCTCCTCGGGGTGGCGTTCGGGGTCGGGCAGGAGGGTGGGCTCGGGGTCGATCTTCCAGCCGTCCACCCCGTTTCGGGAGCGGGCGGCGCAGAGGTGGGAGTGGCCGCGGCGGTCCTCCACCCGACACAACAGGAGCGTGGTGCCGTCGGGCAGGAGGGTCGCCCCGGCGTTGAAGACGGAGTTGACGGGATAGGGCCAGTCCGCCGCCGTCAGGATGGGATTTCGCTCGTGGCGGTGAAAGAGCGTCTCATAACGGCGATTCGTGGTGGTCCTCATCCTCGGCCTCCTCGTCTCCGGTGCTCGTGGTTTGGCTCAAGACGAAAAGCGCTCCCGGAAGCGCCGGTAGAGGCGCACGAGATGCGCACGGGGATCTGTATAAAACCTCTCGGGCGGGATGTCAATCCAACCCGTGTCCGGGCCTCCCTCGGGTTCGCGGTTCCGGGAGGGGGTTTGGGCGAAGCGGCGGACGACGCCCACGGCGGGCTTCTCCGAGCCGTCGGCGCGCCAGAGTCCGAAGCGCAGCTCGTGGGGCGCGCGATCGAAGGGGGGATCGTGCCGGAGGGCGGGATCGTAGTCCCCGTAGCACCAGAGGAGCGCGCCCACCATCCCAAAGCGCCTCAAGAGCGTGAGGGCCTGTGCGATGAGCCCTGCTGCCTCCTCCTCGGTAAGAAGGGGTACGGGGAGCGATTCGGTAGGAACCTCGGAGGGAAGTCGGGTGGGTGCCCCGAACTCCTCGAACAAGACGGGCTTTCCGCCGCCGAGCCAGTGGGTGATCATCCCCAAGAAGGGGAGCACCCAGGGGTCCTTGGGGCCGTCGGCCCAGGAGACGTACACCGGGTACCCGTGCATGGAGAGGAAATCGCAGACTGGAGCCGCCTCGGCGGGGCCCAGACGGCGGTCCTCTTCTAAGTCTTCCATGTGCAGTCCCAGCGTGAGGGGCTGCCGCGCGCCCGCGCGGCGGAGCGCCCCGGCCATGCGCTTAAGCCATCGCAGCCCCAGCTCCCGCGAGGGCGGCACGCAGACGTTCGAGTTCTCGTTCCCCAGGTCCCAGGCCCAGACGGCGGGGTGGTCTTTCAGCTCCTCGCCCACGCGCTCGGCCAGGACTTCCTGTGCTCGCTGTACCTCCTCGTCCGTGTACCAGTTGCGGGGAAGGGCATCCCCGACGCGCCCCTGCGAGATCGTCGGAAATCGCTGCGAGGCGTTTGCCCCCGCCCCCGATCGGGAGGAGAGGGCCCACGCGGGGAGCCAATTGGCCCCGCTCATGTGACCCGTAAAGAGCGTGATCAGCAGTTTCAGCCCGTGAGCGCTCGCGATATGGGCCGTCGTCTGAAGACGATGAAGGGCTCCTTCGGAGATCTCCTGAGGGGCGGGCTGAAAGTCTTCCCACAGCAAGAAGATGCGTACGATCTCCAATCCCGCGCTCCGAATGCGGGCGAAGTCCCGCTCCACCTCCTCCGGCGGAAAGCGCTTCCACCAGCCCATCGCGCTCGAGATGGGCCAGTAGTTGATCCCCAGGACGAACTCCGTCATGAGCCCAGGATCTGCCGGTAGACCCGGAGGTAGTCCTCCACCATCCGCTCGGCGCGGAAGCGCTCCTCCACGTGTCGGCGGATCCTCCCGCGGTCGAGCTGCGCCACCCGGGGGAGGACCTCGACGGCCTCGTCCACCGTGTGGACGAGGAAGCCGGTCTCCCCGTCTCTTACGACCTCGGGGACCGCCCCGCGCGGGCGGGCGATCACGGGCGTGCCGCAGGCCATCGCCTCCACCATGCTGAGCCCGAAGGGTTCGTCAAAGTTGATGAGGTGCAGTAGAGCGTACGCGCCCCCGAGGAGTTTGTCCCGCTCCCGACCCCCGACGGAGCCTATGTACTCAATGTTTCCGTTGAGATGAGGCTTCACCCGCTCCTCGAAGTACTTCTCGTCTTGGACGATGCCCGCGATCACCAGCCTCCTCCCGGAGCGCCGGGCGACCTCGATGGCCTCCGCAGCCCCCTTGTCGGGATGAATCCTCCCGAAGAAGAGCAGATAGTCCCCGCGCTCGCGGCGCAGGGTGAACTCCTCGACGGGGATGCCGTGATAGACCGTGGCGACGTAGTCGAGCTTCGGGTGGCGGTCGGCGTGGCTGATCGAGACGTAATAGACCTGTCCGTTGTACTTCTCGTAGACGGGCAGGATCTTCTCCGAGGAGAAGCCGTGGATCGTGGTGAGCACGGGGATGTCCACCAGACCGCTGTACGTGAGGGGCAGGAAGTCGAAGTGGTTGTGCAAGAGGTCGAACTCCCCGGCGCGGGCGCGCTCGAAGGCCTCCGCGATGTGGAGCCCCTCCCAGACCTTGGGGTCGATCTCGGGATCCTCCTCGTAGGGGCGGGGGCAGACGGCCACCAGCCGCGCTCGGGTGAGGGAGTCGGCGGTGGCGAACAGCGTGACCTCTACCCCGCGCTCGACGAGCCCCTCCGTGAGGAGGGAGACGACCCGCTCCCAGGGGCCGTAGTGCCGGGGCGGGACCCGCCAGGCGATGGGCGCCAGCATCCCGATGCGCATGGACCTGCTTGCAACGAGATCAAACGCTAGGGCTGAGAAGACGGTTCTAAGCGCCGTTCGCCCTCCTCGGTCAGTGCGAACCAATAGGTAGCAAGCTCCGAAGGGTTCGGGTTCGACACGGGATGCAGGGCCGTCCTCGAGGGCCTCAGGCACTCCACCAAGCCCTCTTGAATGAGCTCCCAGAGGGCCTCCCGCAATCGCTGGGAAGGGACTTTGCCCAAGAGGTCCCTCAGCTGCTCCAGGTCTTCATAATCGTTGGCGAGCACCTCAAGGACCTCGTGCTTCAGCTCGTCGATCGTCGGGAGCTTGGGCGTAGGGCTCATGGTCGAGTCTTCGCACCTCCGGGCCGAAAGTGGTCATGGACGATCTTACCCGCTTTCTCAATCCGATGTCGAGTGACGATCTCTCCGGTACGCTTGTGGCGATATACGGTTTGAATGCTCCATCCGCGCTTGTGCCTTCCGCGGGCGGGTTCGGTATGTTCCGCTATCGGCTCCCACTCTTCGGGGTCAAATTCCCTGCCGTCCGGCAGCGGAGGATAGGGTTCGGCCATTCTTCAGCGAGAAGCACGATACCGCTCCCCGTACTCGTAGGCGTACTGGGCTTGACGTTCCGTGGCCTCTTCGGCCTTCTCAAAGCTTTCGGCTTCGTGGTGGGCGAACGCCAGGGCCCGCAGCTGCCAGCAGGCGAAGAGGACGTCGTGATACACTACGTGGTAGTTCCGCCGGATGTACCCGCGGGCCAGCTGATCCAGAAGGGGAACCCACGTCTCGGGGTTGAGTTCGGAGCTGCGCTTCTCGAACTGCTCGGGGTCGAAGAGCGCGAGCACCAACGCCCGCAGCTCGGGGGAGACCTCCAGCTCCTCCAGCCGCTCCTGAGGGTGGCGCAGCCCCCGCACGAAGGTGAAGAAGCGCTCCCGCTGCTCCTCGAGCTTGACGTACTGCAGGGTCCGGACGTCTTGCCCCACCCGCTCAGGCGGGCGCTCCGGGCGCACCACGGTGACGGAGATCTCCCCCAGCTCGGGGACCCGCTCCAGCCGCCCGTGGAAGTCGATCTGGCGGCACATCTCGTCGAAGCACTCGATGAACATCTGCCGCAGCTGCGTCAGGCTCTTGGGCTTGTGGGTCTTCTGGGTGAGGTAGACCTCCACGACGGGGAAGCCCTCCACCACGGTGTTCACAGTGAAGAAGGTGTCGATCCCCCAGTGATGGGGCGGGTCGATCATCTGGCCCTCGAGCAAGAAGCGGGCCAGCTCCGCGGTCAGGGCGAGTTCTCCCCCTAAGGGCTGTTGGATGCGGCGTCCCTCGGGGAAGTAGAGGGCCATCAGGGGCCGGGTGACGTGGCGGGTGATCTGGGCGTCCAAGGGGCTGCGGTCGAAGTACCCCCGGGCCATCGCGGCCCCCTGCTCGTGGAGCGCCTCCAGGAGGAGCTCACACCAACGCGGGGTCACGGATTGGATGTCCCCGTCTAAAAAGACGATCGGATCGTATCCGGCGGCCAAGGCGCGCTGGAGCCCCGTCACCATCGCGCCCCCCTTGCCCGTGGCCCTAAGATAGCTCCGAAAGAGCTCGATGCGACGGTTGGGATGGCGCAGCTGCATCTCCGGGATCGCGCGCGAGAGCTTCACGAACGTGTCGTCGGAGGACCAGCCGTCGACGAGGAAGACGGCCTTGATGGGCTGCGCCCGCAACCCCTGCTCCGCCACGAAGAGGGGCGCTTCTCCCTCGTTCCGCTCCGGGATGATGAGCACTGCAGCCACTAGTCTTCCCCCTTTCCGTTCCCGTTCCCGTTAGAGGGTTGTACGCGTGCGTCCACGAGCGCCAGGCGATGAGTGTCCTCGTGTCGTGCCAGCTCCACCCGCGAGAGGAGAAACGCCAACGTCGACTCGGCCCCCTGGTTCTCGTTGACGCCGTCGGGCTGAAGCCCATCCCGGCAGCCCCCCGTCTGCGGGTCGTACAGCGGCAGGCCCAGGTCGTTTCGCCCCAAGAACCACTCAAACGCCCGGTGGGCCTCCTCGTGCCACCGTCCCTTCCCCGTGAGCCGGTGGGCCGTCAGGGCCGCGGCCACGGTTGCATAAGCTTCGATGGGCTGCTGATCGAAGCGCGCCCGCTCGCCCCCCCGCGGGTAGAACCCCCGATTGCCGATGGGGACAAAATGCCCCTCCTCGGCCTTTTGAACGCCCACCAGCCACTCCAGGGCTTCGAGTGCCGCGTCCCTCATCTCCGAGCGCTTGAGGACCTCCCCGGCGAGCAGCAGCCCGTGGGGGAGCGTCGCGTTGTCGTACGTGAGTTGATCTTCGAACCAGGGCCACTCCTTCGATGCGTTCCTCTCGTAAAGCTTAAAGAGCCGCTCGCCCAGCTCCTGGGCGGCGCGCAGGGCCTCGCGGCTCCCGGGGAACGCTTGGAGGTACTCCCACAGCCCCAGCAGACCGAAGGCCCACGCCCGAGGGCTCTTGAGCTCAAGGGCCGCGGGGAGGGCCCCCTCGAAGAGCCAGGCCGCCAGGCCCCGAAGATCGTGGCGGTGCGAGCGGTGGAGCACGGCCCCCAGCGCCCAGAGCGCCCGTCCGTGGCTGTCCTCGGACCCGACCTCCTCCCGCCAGCGACGGTCATACCCCAAGACGTTCCGAAAGCGGCCCGTCCCCGGGTCAAAGGCGTAGCGCAGGAAGGCCAAATACCGAGGGGCCAGCTCCCGGACGCGGGCTTGAACCCCTTGCGCGTGCTGCGCGTTCCCCGAGGGCTCGCCCAGCTGCTCCAGGGTGACCGCCAGCAAGAGGGCCCGCGCGTTGTCGTCCGTGGTGTAGCCCTCTTGGTAGTGGGGAACCCCAAAGGAGGCGTGCTGCAGCAGGCCCGTGTCGTCCGTGAGGCGCAGGAGGTGGTCGAGCTTGAGGGGCGGAAGCTCCCGGGAGCTTGGGGTTCTCAAAGAGACCCGAGGCCGAGGCGACCGCAGCCGCTCCTCCAGCGCCCGCTTGAAGCTCTCCAGATACCGTTGGGCCACCTTGGGCCAGATCATCTCCCGACCGAAGAGATACGCGCGCTTGCGCATCGCGTGCCGCTCCGTCTCGTTCTCCAAAAGCTCACAGACGGCCTCGGCGAGGGCCTCCGAGTCGCGGAAGGGCACCAGCACGCCGCGCCCGTCGGCCAGCAGCTCCTCGGCGTACCAATAGGGGGTCGAGACGATCGCCTTGCCCGCCCCCAGGGCGTAGGAGAGCGTCCCCGAGGAGATCTGCTCCTTGTTGGGGTAGGGCGTGATATAGACATCGGCGGCCCCGATGTAGGCGATCAGCTCCTCTAAGCTCACGAAGCGGGCGTCGAAGATCACGTGCTCCTCGAGGCGGAGCTTCGCGACGCGCTCCTCGAGGGAGCGGCGGTAGACCTCCCCCTCGTGGCGGACCACGCCGGGATGGGTGGGGCCGAGCACGATGTACACCACCTCGGGGTGGCGCTTCACGATCGCAGGGAGCGCGTCCAATACGTATTCGATCCCCTTGTTCCGGGAGAGGAGGCCGAAGGTCAGCAAGACGGTGCGCCCCTCGACCCCGAACTGGTCCTTGTAGAAGTTGGGGTCCACGAAGGGCATGTCGGGGATGCCGTGGGGGATGGGGTCGATCTTCTCCGGGGGGACCCCGTAGATCTCCGTGAGGAATTCGGCCCCCTTGCGGCTGAGGGTCACCAGGCGATCCGAGAGGCGGGCCAGCTCCTCGAGCACGTGCCGCTGCTCGGGGTTGGGCTCCTTGAGGATCGTGTGGAGGGTGGTGACGGTGGGCATGTGCAGCTCGTGTAAGAGGGCCAAGAGGTAGCGCCCCTCCGGGCCGCCGTAGATGCCGTACTCGTGCTGGACGCAGACCCGATCGACGTGGTTGGTGTTGAGGAACTCCGCGGCCCGTCGATAGGAGGCCAGGTTCTCCTCGGGGATCTCGAAGCGGACTCGGGGGGGATAGTCGTACCCCTCCTCGCGGTCCGTGACGGCGACGGCGAAGCAGTCGATGTCGGGGTACTGCTCCGCGATCGCCTCGCAGAGGTCGTGGGTAAACGCCGCGATCCCGCAGCGGCGCGGGGGGTAATCGCCGATGAAGGCGATCCTCCGCACCCAACGGGCCGAACGCGGCTTCCCCCCTGGCTTCATGGGTTTGAGCTAGAGATACCGTTCCTTTCCCAGCTCCTTGAGCTTCTCCACCACTTTGCGGACGTCCTGGGAGCGCTCCACGGGGCAGACCAAGACGGCCCCGCCGGAGTATACGACGACCATGTCCCGCAGGCCCAAGGCGCCGATGAGCCCGTCGTCGCTGTACAAGACGGAGTTGGAGCAGTCCACCGCCACGACCTCGCCCCGCCGGACGTTCCCCCGTTCGTCCTTCTCCAGGAGTTCGGCCAGAGCCGACCAGGAGCCCACGTCGCTCCAGCCGTAGTCCCCGATGACCACGGCGCAGTTGTCCGCCTTCTCCATCACCCCGTAGTCGATGCTGATGTCGGGGAGGTCCTTGTAGATGCGCTCGATCTCGTCGGGGTCGTGGTCCGCCTGCTCGATCCGCTGGAGTCCCCGGTGGAGATCGGGGAGGTGGCGGGCGATTGCCTCCAGCAGGGTCTGGACCTGCCAGACGAACGTCCCGCTGTTCCAGAGGAAGGTCCCCTGCTCGACGTAGCGGGCGGCGGTGGGGAGGTCGGGCTTCTCCACGAAGCGCTTCACGTGATAGATGCCCTGGAAGCCCAGGTCCAAGAGGGGCTCGCCCAGCTCGAGGTAGCCGTAGCCCGTCTCGGGGTAGCGGGGCCGGATGCCGATGGTGACCAGAAAGCCCATCCGGGCGACCTCCTTGGCCAAGAGCAGCGTCTTTAAGAAGGCGTCGAGGTCGTCGATGTAGTGATCGGAGGGGAGGACGGCGAAGACGGCCTCTTCGCCCTCGCGGCGCTTCAGCTCGAGGGCGGCCAACCCGATGGCCGCCGCCGTGTTGCGGGAGTAGGGTTCCCCGAGGAGGTTCTCCTCCGGGAGGTCGATGTGCCTGCGGACCCCCTCGAGCTGCCGGGCTTGGGTGACCACCAGGACGCGCTCCCGGGTGAACAGGCCCTCGAGGCGTTCCAAGGTCTGGGCGATCAGGGGGCTGGTCCCGATGATGTCCAAGAGCTGTTTGGGCTGATCTTTGCGGCTTTTGGGCCAAAAGCGCGTCCCGCTTCCCCCCGCGAGCACGACGGCGTAGAACATGGGCAACGCCTCCTCTGTGGTCGCCTATCCCTCTGAGGGGTCAGTATAGAGCGCGAAGGGAGTCATTGCACCTGGGGGGGATGAAGGCCCCCCCTAGCAGATGCGGGGAAGCTGCTCGCCGCTTAGCCAGTCCACCGTTCGGGTTGTCCCGATCGCGGTGCGCAGCGTCACGAGCCCGCCGAGGGCCTCCGAGGCGGGCAGGACGCGACCGATCGCGCAGGCTTCCGCGCTTACGGGGTAGTCCCTTAAGAGGGTCAACGCGCGCTCCGCTTCCCCCTCGGGCACGAAGGTGACCCAGCGCCCCTCGTTCGCCACATAGAGGGGATCGAGGCCCAGCAGCTCGCAGGCAGCCTGGACCTCGGGCCGCACGGGGATCGCGGTCTCCTCGATCTCGATGTGCAGTTGAGTGCTTTGCGCGATCTCCAGCAACGCGCTGGCCAGTCCTCCCCGGGTCAGATCGCGCATGCAGTGCACCTCGACCCCTTCGGCTAGGAGCCGGAGGACCGGCTCGTGCAGCGGAGCGCAGTCGCTCTCGATGGCGGTCTCGAACTCCAGCCCTTCCCGGGTGGCGAGGATGGCGATCCCGTGGCGTCCCAAGTCCCCGCTGAGCAGCACGACGTCTCCCGGCCGGACCTCCGAAGGACGGACCTCTACGCCCGACGGCACGATCCCCAAGCCCGCGGTGTTGAGGAACAGGCCGTCGCCCTTTCCCTTGTCCACGACCTTCGTGTCGCCGGTCACGATGTAGACCCCAGCTCGGTCGGCAGCCTCTCGCAGCGATTCCACCACGCGCTCGAGCGTCTCCCAAGGCAGGCCTTCCTCCAGGATCATCCCCACGCTCAGGTAGGCCGGGCGCGCGCCGCACATGGCCAAGTCGTTCACCGTTCCGTAAACGGCGAGCTTTCCGATGTCGCCGCCGGGGAAGAAGAGGGGGCTCACCACATAGGAGTCGGTGGTGAACGCCGCTCGGTCCCCTCCCTCCAGGGGGAGGGCCAGGACGGCTCCATCGTGGCGATGCTCAAGCGGCGGGCCGCCCAGCGCCGATACGATCCCTTCGAGGAGCCGCCCCATCAGGCGACCTCCCCCTCCGTGGGCCAGCAAGACGTGGGGGGAGTCGTCCCGGGGAAGGGGGCAGGAGAATCGAGCTTCCCGTTCCGTCATTCGGAGGCAGACACCTCCTCCCGGCGCCCGTGGCCTTCGGACGGACGGCGGCGGTAGCGATAGTACGCCGCACAAGCCCCCTCGGAGGAGACCATGGGAGCTCCCAAGGGATGCTCCGGGGTACAACGGGTCCCAAAGGCGGGGCAGTCCGGAGGCTTCTTGATCCCTTGAAGGACAAGCCCGGCGATGCAGTCCTCCGGCTCATCGGAGCCGGAGCTGTACAGCGCGAACTTGTGCTCGGCGTCGTATTGCCGATAGGGGGCGCGCAGCCCCAAGCCGCTCCGGGGCAGCTCCCCCATGCCCCGCCACTTCCGGGGCACGACCTCGAAGACCTCCCGGATCAGTCGTTGGGCCTCTCGGTTGCCCTTCGGCCGTACCGATCGTGCATACTGGTTCTCCACCTCGAAGCGTTCTTCCTCCAACTGCCGCACACAGAGATAGATCCCTTGGAGGAGGTCTAGGGGCTCGAAGCCCGTTACGACGATGGGCACCCGGTAGCGGCGGGCGAGTGGGCGGTATTCCTCGTAGCCCATCACGGTGCACACGTGACCTGCGGCGAGGAACCCTTGGACCCGGTTGGCCGGAGAACGCAGGATCGCTTCCATCGCGGGAGGGACGAGGACGTGGGCCACCAGCAGCGAGAAGTTCTTCAGCCCCAGGGCGTGCGCCTGCCGCACCGCCAAGGCATTCGCCGGCGCGGTGGTCTCGAAGCCCACCGCGAAGAAGACGACCTCGCGATCGGGATAGCGCTGGGCCAAGCGGACCGCGTCCAAGGGAGAGTATACGATGCGCACATCTGCGCCCTGTGCTTTTACGCGGAGGAGGTCGCCTTGGCTGCCCGGCACCCGCAACATGTCCCCGAACGAGCAGAAGATCACCCCCGGCTGGGCTGCGAGGTACAGGGCCTTGTCCAAGATCTCCACGGGCGTGACGCAGACCGGGCATCCCGGTCCGTGGACCAGGGTGATCTCGTCGGGCAGGAGTTCATCAATTCCAAAGCGCACAATGGCGTGCGTCTGCCCTCCACAAACTTCCATGAGGGTCCAGGGACGGGTTACGGTCCGGGCGATCAGGCGGGCGTAGCGTTGGGCCCACCGCCGATCACGGTACTCCTCTAGGAACCGCATCTCAGCTCAGCCTCCCTCCTCGGGGATCCGAAGCTCTTCCAGATCTTCGGGAGCTTCTTGCTGGAGGAACTCCAGGACTCGTCGGGCTTCGCGCTCGTCCACCACGCTGATCGCAATCCCCACGTGGACCAAGACGTAGTCCCCAACCCGCGCCTCGGGGACAAGCGTCAAGTTCACGGTCTTGACGAGGCCGCCGAAGTCGACGCGCCCCTGCCGGGCCAACGGCCCTTCCTCCTGGAGTTCAACGATCCGTCCGGGGACGGCTAGGCACATCCTCTCCTCCTCCGCGCCGGGACGGGAGTTGGGTGAGTTGCCAGATCGCCGCCGCGACTTGGCCCAGCGCTAGGCCCCCGTCGCCGGGGGGAACCCGCTCGGGGACGAAGGCGTCTATTCCCTCCTCCTTCAACCGTCGGAGGCTCCATTCCGTGAGCAGGCGGTTCTGAAAGCACCCGCCGCTCAGCACCACCCGAGGAAGACCGATCTGTCGAGACAGCGTGACTATGGCCTCTACACACGCGCGATGGAACGCCCAAGCGATCTCCTCCGCTCTCGGTCGGCGCTCCCCCGACGGGCGTTCGGGATCCCCTAGGAGGGCTATCACGAAAGGTTCCCAGTCGACGGTCCACATCCCTCCCCGGCGGAGGAGGGCGAAGCCCCAGCGAGGCAGGTTCTCCTCGGGAAGGTCGGGAGCCAGCGCGGAGACCTGCTCCGCCCGATGCTCCAGCTCGACCGCCGCTTGGCCTTCAAAGCTCGTGCGCTGTCGGACCCCTGCTAGGGAAGCCACCGCGTCGAAGAGCCGGCCGGCGCTGGAGGTCTCCGGGCAGCGCACCCGCTTGCGGAGCATTCCGCGGAGGACCTCGAGCTCCGGAGGCGAGAAGGCCCGGAGCGTAGGGATGTCGCGACGAGCGAAGGCCCGATCCCCCCACAGGGCGTACAGCAGCCCCAGAGCAGCACGACGGGGCTCCCGGACGGCTTGCTCGCCCCCCGGCAAAGGGAAGCGTCGCAGGTGAGCCACCCTTTCCGCCCGCCCCGGAGGGGTGAGGACGAAGAACTCTCCTCCCCAGACGGTCCCATCGGGCCCGTAACCCGTCCCGTCCCACGCGACACCCAGCGCCGGGAGCTCCACGTCGTGCTCCGCCACGCAGCCCCATACGTGGGCTACGTGGTGCTGCACCCGCTGGAGAGGTTTCCCAAGCCGACGGGCGTGTTGGGTGGAGGCGTAATCCGGATGGGCATCGCAAATCACGCCCGACGGCTCACGCCGGTAGAGCGCGGTCAGGTCGCGTATCGCCTGCAGGAACGCTCGTCGAGTCAAGGCCGTGTCGAGGTCGCCGACGTGTTGGCTCAAAAAGACGTGGCGTCCGATCGCCAGAGCCACGGTGTTCTTGAGGTGTCCACCGACGGCCAGCAGCGCTCCGGAGCCCTTCAAGACGGGGGGCAAGGGCCACGCCTCCGGCAGGGTGAGGGGCAGGGGAGCGTACCCTCGAGCCCTCCTCAGGAGGACGGGCCGTCCCCCAATGACCCGCACGACAGAGTCATCACAAGGACGAGCGATGGGCCGGTTGTGCACGAGGAACAGGTCCGCGATGCCCGCTAAGCGCTCTTGCGCCTCCCTCTCGTCAATGCAAAGGGGCTCCTCTGCGAGGTTGCCGCTGGTGGCCACCACGGGAGTCCCCAGATCGTGGAGCAACAGATGATGGAGTGGGGTGTAGGGGAGCATCGCTCCCAAGTACGGGGTATAGGGAGCGATCTGCTCGGAGGCGATCTCCCGCTCTCCGCGGCTCGTGCGTCGCAGCAACACGATCGGAGCTTCAGGGGACTGGAGGAGATCGGCCTCCAGCGGGGAGAGGTAGGCATGGGCTTCCAAGACCGCAAGGGAGGGATATAACAGGGCAAACGGTTTCTCTCCTCGCCGTTTGCGCCGTCGCAGCTCCGACACGGCTCGGCCGTCCCGAGCGTCCACCCAGAGGTGGAAGCCCCCCAACCCCTTCACCGCCACGATCTGCCCGCTGCGCAGGGCCTCCACCGTCTGCCGCAGGGCCTCGTCCTCCCGGGCAAGCGGGACCCCATCGGGCCCCCAAAGCTCCACATGCGGACCGCACGCCGGGCAGGCATTCGGTTGAGCATGGAACCGGCGATTTCGGGGATCTTCATACTCCTCGCGGCAGGCGGCGCACATGGAGAACGCCTTCATGGTCGTGTTGGAACGGTCATAAGGCAAGGCCTCTAGGATCGTGAAGCGGGGTCCGCAGTTCGTGCAGTTTGTGAAGGGATAGCGATACCTTCGGTCCGAGGGATCGAAGATCTCCCGCAAGCAATCGGAGCAAGTCGCCACATCGGGGAGCACAAAGGCGGTCTGTCCCCCCTCTGCATCGCTGGCGCGGATGACGAAGCGGGAATCCCCCCGGACCGCACAGGACTCACACTCAACGCGGTGGATCACAGCGTTAGGGGGAGCTTCCGTGATGAGCCGCTCCCGAAACGCCTCCAGCCGGTCCAAGGGGCCCTCCACCTCCAGCGTGACACCGGAGGCAGAGTTTTGGACGTATCCGGTCAGACCCAGCTCCTGAGCCAGACGGTAGACAAAGGGGCGGAAGCCTACACCTTGCACCGCGCCGTAGACCCGCACCCGGAGCCGCGCTCGCCGGAGCGGGCCGGTGTCGGCCTTCATTGACACCCCTTTCTCTTGGTCATCGCCCTTCGGACGCGTCGCTTCCGCAACCCCCAGAGACCCCATCGATACCCCTGCGCCGTCCCACGATGCCGTACAACCTTTCGGATTGTACCATCAGGGGGCAGATTCGACGAGTCGTCTCCCCCTTTTGACAAGCCCATCCTCCCCAGGTATAATGAGTCCCCACATCCTTGCGAAAGGGGGAGTCTTGTGGTGTTCAGACGGTCAGACGGTACTACGCAGATTGTCGGTTCCCCCGGATCTCTCCTCTGTCTTTATTCCCCTTCCTCGGTCTTTGTCCTTCCGAGCCCCACTGGATGGGGACATATCGTCCTGGGCCTGCGAGGCCCGATCTGTACGAAGTCCCAGAAGACCCAGATCCAGTAATCGTCCTTTCGCTCGTGCCCCGGAGCTGAGGCAGAAGGCCTGAGCTGAGCTCAAGTCGGGCGGTCTTTTGTGCCGTGATCCCGCCTATGGGGCCGGAGCGAGGGGCGCAGCGTGAACGCGATGTCCGTCGTGATCCATAAGTGAAGTGAAAGCAAAGGAAAGGAGAAGAGAAGATGAAAGGAGAAATGGTCTTGGAGCAGGGGCTAGAGAGCGGCAAGGAGCGGAGCCCGCGGGCGGAGGAGCGCCGGGGGATGTGGCGCTCGCTCTCGCTGCGCGGGCGTGCGGACGAGAAGGTCGAAACCCTGAGAGGAGTTCCGCTCTTTCGGGGACTGAGCACCCGAGAGCTGGAGCGGATCGCCCGGCACGCCGACCTCGTGAACGTCGAAGCGGGTCGAGAGATCCTCACCGAGGGGAGCTACTCCTGGGAGTTCCTCGTGATCGTGGAGGGGACCGTGCGGGTGCAAAAGGCGGGCAAGCCGCTGGCGCGCCTCGGCCCCGGGGCGCTTCTGGGGGGCTTGGCGATCGTGAGCGGCGGGCCCCAGGTCGCCTCCTACGTGAGCGAGACGCCCGTGGAGCTTCTGGCCTTCCACCCGCGGTCGTTCTGGTACGTCCTGGATCGGACCCCGGAGCTCTCCCGCCGGGTGCTCGCCTCCCTCCTGATGGGATGGGGACTCTGATGCTGATGGGGATGCCGATGCGGTTCCCGAGCAAGGGAGACGAGATGCCGCGATAGCTCTTCCCCTCCTTCGCACAAGGGGAGGGCGGAATACCCCCCGCACGTGCTGGCAGCCGCCCTCCCCTTCACCTCCTCCCCTCCCTCTTTGGGCTTAGTGCTCATAGCCTCGGTCCTCCAGGGGATTCGCCCTGCCCGGTGCCTCCTCCAGTCGGATGCCCTCGCTTGGGGGAACGACTTCCCCGATGACCGCAAACTCTACGGCTTCCCCTGCTCGCCGAAGGTACCCGGGGGGCAGGGTGAAGAGCAGCTCGAAGTCCTCTCCCCAAAAGAGGGCCATCTCCCGCCGTTCTTCGGCGCTTTGGGCCAGCTCCTCCACTTCGGGCACGACGGGGATCGCCTCGTACTCCACCCGAAAGCCCACTTCGCCCGCCTCCCCCAAGAGGTGGAGCGAGCGGGCCAAGCCGTCGCTTACGTCGATCAGGCTCGTGGCGTACGGGGCCAGCGCCCGCCCCTCGCGCACCCGGGGCGGGAACGCGAACAACCTGTTGGCCCGCTCTCGGTCCCCGCGCTCGAAGAGCTTCAAGGCGGCGGCGGTGCGCCCCATGGCGCCCGTGACGCACACGAGGTCGCCCACCCGCGCCCCCTTCCGCAGGACGGGCCTTTCGGCCTCGCCCACGGCGGCGCTCACCAGCGTAAGCTCGCGGTGCGCGGAGAGGTCGCCGCCCACGTAAGGGGCGTCCACGGAGTCGCAACAGGCCAACGCTCCCTCCAGAACGCCCTCCAGAAGCCCGCGCTCGAAGTCGAAGCGGGGCGCCCCCAGGGCGAGCACCACGCCCAGGGGCCGGGCACCCATCGCGGCCAGATCGCTCAGCGAGACGGCCACGGCCCGCCAGCCGATCGCCCACGGCCTCGCTCCTTCGGGGATATCGCTCCCCCGATAGAGCATGTCCGTGGTGAGCACCAAGTGCGTCTCCCCGAAGGGCAGCACTGCGGCGTCGTCCCCGATCGTGGGGAGCTTCCGTTGCAGCAGCCGGATCATCTCGCGTTCGCGCATAGCGGTCCCTTTCCCCGAGCCGATCCGCCGTGTATGATAGGGCACATTCCCGAGGAAGAGAAGGAGGACCGGATGGCCGTTCAAGCGTATGTGCTCATCCGCTGCGAAGGAGGTCGCTCGAAGGAGGTCGTGGAGAAGCTGCGCAAGCAGGAGCACGTCGCCCGGGCGAACACCGTCTTCGGGGATTACGACATCATCGCCCGGGTCAGCGTCGAGGAGCTCCCGTCGTTTCTGTCCATTCAGCGCCTGGAGGAGATCGTGCTGGATGAAATCGGAAAGATCAAGGGGGTGCTCAGCACGAACACCCACATCGTCACCTCCCACGATCCCGGTTTCGAGTAGATGAAGAGCTACTTTACGCATCTCGAGTGCAGCGCCTGCGGGCAGGCGTGCGATCCCCGCAGGGTGCAGACGACCTGCCCCGACTGCGGACAGCCCCTGCTCGCCCGCTACGACCTCGCGACTCTAAGGCGCTCCTTCTCTCCGGAGCGATGGGAGGAGCGTCCCGCGACGATGTGGCGCTACCGGGAGCTCCTGCCCGTCTTCGACGAGCGGAACATCGTGAGCCTGGGCGAGACGATCACTCCCCTGTTGCCCCTGCCCCGCCTGGGCGAAGCCCTCGGGCTTACGGACCTGTGGCTCAAGGACGAGACGCGCCTCCCCACAGGGACCTTTAAAGCCCGGGGCCTGGCGATGGCCGTCTCGAAGTGCGTGGAGCTCGGGATCAAGAGAGTGGCTATCCCCTCGGCGGGGAACGCCGCGGAGGCGTTAAGTGCGTACGCCGCCCGCGCCGGGCTCGAGTGCTTCGTCTTCCTGCCTGAAGATGCGCCCTTGGCGAATCGGCGCGTTTGTCAGGCCGCAGGAGCTCGGGTCTTTCGGGTGAAGGGTTTGATCGGCGACGCCGGACGCCTCGTGCAGCAGGGTCGGGAGGAGCACGGCTGGTTCGACGTCTCGACGTTCAAGGAGCCCTATCGTCTGGAGGGCAAGAAGACGATGGGGCTGGAGCTGGCCGAGCAATTTCGGTGGGAGCTCCCCGACGCCATCGTCTACCCCACGGGCGGGGGGACGGGGCTGGTGGGCTTCTGGAAGGCGTTCGAGGAGCTGGGGGCGCTCGGGTGGCTCCGCAGCGAAAAGCGCCCCCAGATGATCGCCGTCCAGGCCGAGGGCTGCGCGCCCATCGTGAGAGCCTTCCATGAGGGCAGGGACGAAGCGGAGCCCTGGGAGGGGGCGCGGACGATCGCCGGGGGCCTGCGGGTGCCGAAGCCCTTCGCCGACCGCTTGATCTTGAGGGTGCTTCGGGAGAGCGGGGGCACCGCCGTGGCCGTCTCGGACCGCGAGATTTTGGAGAGCATGAAGCAGCTGGCACGCGCGGAAGGGCTTCTCGCGTCGCCCGAGGGGGCAGCCACGGTGGCTGTCGTCCGCAAGCTCGTCCGCGAGGGCTTTCTACAGCGGGATGAGCGAGTTGTGCTGCTCAACTCCGGCACGCTGCTCAAGCACGTGGACCTCATCGAGGGGCCGGAGCCGCCGGTGCTCGACGCTGCCGCTCGACGTTCACGCGACCATGAGGACCAAGGCTGAATCCTATGTGCGTGTGCTGAAGAACCGAGCCTTCTCCGTCTTCCTCCTCACGCGAGGGGGCTCACGGCTGGGGGATGCCTTCTTCGATCTGGCGCTCCTGTGGCTGGTCTACACCGGCACCGGCTCAACGTTGGCCGCGGCCGGGGTGACCATCGCAAACCGCGTGGCGGTCATCCTAATCAACCTCGTGAGCGGTACGCTGGTCGACCGCTGGGATCGTCGTCGGATCATGATCCACGCGGATCTTTGGCGGGCCGGGGTTGTCGCGCTCGTTGCCCTGGCGGCCTGGAAGGGGATGTTAACCCCCTGGCTGGCCTTTGGAGCCGTCTTCGTCCTGCAAGTCCTAGGGCAGTTCTTCTCCCAAGCCGCGATGGCCTTCCTCCCCCGCATCATCGCGCGCGGCGACTTAGTCGTCGCCCACGGCCTCCTGAGCAGCACGTTGACGGGCGCAGAGATCGTCGGTAAGGGCTTGGCCGGGATCGTGATCGCCGCCGTGGGAACCCTGTGGGCGTTCCTGGTGGATGCTCTCTCCTTCCTGTTGGGGGCCCTCGGCGTTCGCACCCTGCCCGAGGACATACGGCCTAGCCCCTCCGGTCAGGGGAGGAGAGATTCCGGCGATTCCGGCCTTCGGGGATTTAGGTCATCCCTGCGAGAGGGGTGGGAGGTGCTCCACGTCTTTCCCGTCTTTCGGGGGATGATGGTGGTAGCTCTGGTTGTCAATTTGGTGGCCATCGGTGCGCTGGTCCCGGCCATCGTGCAGCGCAACCTCCAAGGGGGCCCGGAAATCTACGGCCTCCTGGAGGCGATCCTCCTGGGCGGGATCATCGTGGGCGGCCTGACGGTGGGTTGGGTCAACGAGCGCCTCGGAGCCGGTCCGATCTGGATCCTGTCCCTAGTAGGCATGGGGATCGCCCTCATAGGGGTTGGGCTCTCGGTCTGGCTTCCCTTGACGGCGCTCTGCTTCCTCGCGCTCGGCGTGGCCGAAGCTTGGGGAAATGCTCCCTTTACGGCTCTGGTTCAGTCCACCGTTCCCGAGCGCTATCTGGGGCGGGCGTTCGGGTTCCTGGGGGCCGTCAACAACTTGTTGGCCCCCCTAGGCGCGGCGCTCTTCGGCTGGCTCGGGGATCTTTGGGGGCCGGGCCCCGTATTCGTCCTAGGGGGAATTTGGGGTATCTTCGCCGGGGTGCTCGCCTGGCGGAATCCCCACCTTCGCACGGCCCGCGTGGAAGCGACGTCTTGAACCGACGGCTTGATAACCCACGAGAGGACGAGAGGAGGAAGCCTGCTATGCAAAAACTCCGGGAACGACACGAGATCCCCGAACGGTACAAGTGGGACCCCACGAGCGTCTACCCCTCGAGGGACGCCTGGGAGGCGGACATTCAACACGTTGAGGGGAAGCTCCCTGAACTCGGGCGGTTCCAAGGGCGCTTAAAGGACCCCCAAACGCTGTTGGAGTGGTTCGAGGCCGCCGAGGACGTCGGACGGCGCGTGGGCAAAGTGCTCGTCTACGCCACGCTCCACTACACCGTCAACACCCAAGATCAAGCGGCCGCAGCGATGAACGACCGCGCCCGGGGGCTGATGGCCCGCGCGATGGCCGCCGGGGCCTTCGCCGAGCCGGAAATTCTGAGCATCGGGCTCGACACCCTGAAACGCTGGATGCAGGAGGAGCCCCGGCTCGCCGTCTACGAGCACTACTTCGACCGCCTGTATAGACGCCAAGCGCACGTGCGCTCCCCCGAGGTCGAAGAGCTCTTGAGCCAAGTGATGGACCCGTTCCGCACCGCCGCTTCGGTGCACGGGATCCTCTCCGACGCCGACTTACGGTTCAAGCCCGCCTGCAACTCCAAGGGCGAGGAGTTCGAGATCGCCCAGGGGACCCTCGGGAAGCTCTTAACGGACCCCGATCGGGAGCTGCGCCGCACTGCCTGGGAGAACTACGCCGACGCCTATTTGCAGTTCAAGAACACCGCCGCGGCGTGTCTGAGCGCCGGGGTCAAGCAACACGTGTTCTTGGCCAAGGCCCGCCGCTACGCCTCGGCCTTGGAGGCCGCCCTCTACCCGAACCACATTCCCGTCGAGGTCTTCCACAACCTCATCGAGGTCTACCGCAAGAGCTTGCCCATCTGGCACCGCTACTGGCGGCTGCGCAAGCGGGCGCTGGGCTACGACAAGCTCTATCCCTACGATGCCCGCGCGCCCCTTACGGACAAGCAGCCCCGGGTGCCCTACGAACAGGCCGTCGAGTGGATCTGCGAGGGCCTTGCGCCCTTGGGTGAAGAGTACGTTCAAACGCTACGCAAGGGCGTATGGGAAGAACGCTGGGTGGACGTCTACCCCAACAAGGGGAAGCGCATGGGGGCCTTCTCCTCTGGGTCGCCGGGGACGCACCCCTTCATCCTCATGAGCTACAACGACGACCTCTTTAGTCTGAGCACCCTGGCCCATGAGCTGGGGCACTCGCTCCACTCGTACTTCACCTGGAAGACGCAGCCCTTCGTCTACTCGCGCTACTCCATCTTCGTGGCGGAGGTGGCTTCCAACTTCAACCAGGCCCTCGTGCGGGGTTATCTCTTAAGGACTCAGAAGGATCGCGAGTTCCAGATCGCCGTCCTCGAAGAGGCGATGGCCAACTTCCACCGCTACTTCTTCATTATGCCCGCGCTGGCCCGCTTCGAGCACGAAATTCATGAGCGCGTCTGGCGGGGCGAGCCCCTCACCGCCCAGGGGCTCATCGAGCTCATGGCCCAGCTCTTTGAGGAGGGTTTCGGCGGTGAGGTCGAGCTGGACGAGGAACGGGTGGGGATCACCTGGGCCCAGTTCCCCACCCACCTCTATGCGAACTTCTACGTCTATCAGTACGCGACGGGCATCTCCGGGGCGCACGCCCTGGCGGAGAGGGTGCTCTCCGGCGAGCCCGGGGCCGCCGAGCGGTATTTGGAGTTCTTAAAAGCGGGCGGCTCGCTCTACCCCTTGGACGCGCTCAAGCGCGCCGGGGTCGACCTCACGTCCCGGGAGCCCGTCGAGCAGGCCTTCGGCGTGCTGGAGCGCTACGTCGCGCGCTTGGAGGAGCTTACGGCTTAACCCTCAGTCAGAGGAGGACGCTTCCGCAGGCTACTGCTCCTTGGCTTCTCCGCCCATCTGGAAGGAGCTCCTAAGGTCAAGCCTGCCTCCCGTGAAGCCTTCGGGAGAGAAGCGGAACGTCCCGACCCCGTTGAGCTCTCCCAACGAGCCGCTGAGGGTGAGGGTCTCCTCCTGAAAGCCTCCGGGCCCGAAGCTCGTGGAGCTGCGGAAGGAGACTCCCTCCAGGAGCAGGCCGCTGAGATCCAAGTCGGCTCCGGCAAAACCGGTGTTATCAAACGTGGTCGAGGCAGAGACATCGATGTCTCGGATCGTCGTGGCCAGCGAGATCGTCTCGCTGCCGAAGCCCTCGGCGGTGTAGACCGTCGTCCGGGAGAGGGTGTAATCGCCCACTTGGGCGGTGAGGCTCCACGTTTCCTGAGCGAGCCCTTGGGGGGTGAGCACCGTGGTGCGCTGGAGCTGTAGCCCCTGCACCCGAAGCCCCAGGCTCAGAACTTTCTGGGAGAAGCCCGCGGGCGTGATCGTGGTGCTCCCACTCAACGTGACCCCTTCCTCCGTTTGCGTCTGCGCGGAGAAGGTCGCGCTTTCCCAGCCCTGCGGGTTCACGGAGAGGGAGAGCGAAAGCCCAAAAGGATCGAACGTCCGACTCAGCGAGAGCCGGGCGGAGCGGAAGCCCTCCATCGAGAAGGAGGCCTTCGCAGAGACCGAGATCTCCTCCACCGTCGTCTTCGCGCTCACGGAGGCCCCGGAGAGCCCCATGAGCGTAAAGACGGCCACGGCCTTCAGTCGAACGTCCCCCACCGCCGTGGCGGCGGTGGTCGAGAGCGAGGCCTCCTCCATCGCGATCCCCTCGAGGCCGAAGGGAACGCTCAGAGAAAGCGTTACGTCCCATGTTGGTCCCTGCGCCGGAGCGGGGATCCCATAGGCTCCCAGAATGACCCCGAAAACGAGCACACCCAGCCAGCTCTGCATCTTCATGCGATCGGCCTCCTTTTTGTAGGTCTGTCGATCGAGGGCACTATAGCGGGCTCTGCGCTCCTCCGTAAGTCGTACCCGTCACCTTCGTCCCCTTTCCTGAGGACAACGGTAACGGATCGTCCGTAGATGCGTTGTTTCTGATGGGGACGGAGGGTAGAATAGGCCAATTCCTCCTCCTGCAGGGGGAGGAGGGGTGCGACACGCGGAATTTCGGGTTGGACTCGTACGAGAAACGTCGAGGAGGTCCTTCATGCCGTCGGTGACGGATCGGGTGCAGCGGCTGGCCCCGTCGGCCACCCTGGTGGTGATGAAGAGGGCTGCGGAGCTGCGGGCCCAGGGGAAAGACTTGGTGGACTTCGGGATCGGGGAGCCGGACTTCCCCACCCCGGAGCACGTCAAGCGGGCGGGGTGGGAGGCGATCGCCTCCGATTTCACGAAGTACACCCCGGCCGGGGGGATCCCGGAACTCAAGGAGGCCGTCTCCCTCTACTACGAGCGGGAGTACGAGGCTTCGTTCGACCCTCAGAGCGAGGTCATCATCACCTGCGGCTCCAAGCACGCCCTGTACGAGATCGCGATGGTCCTCTTCGAGCCCGGCGACGAGGTGCTCCTGCCGACGCCCTACTGGGTGACGTACCCGGCGCAGATCCAGCTCGCGGGGGCCCGGCTCGTCCCCCTGGAGGCCCGAGAGGAGGCGGGCTTCGCGCTTACGGCCTCCGAGGTCGAGGGAGCCCTCACCCCCCGCACGAAGGCGATCATCTTGAACTTCCCGAACAACCCCTCGGGGGCGACGATCGCGCCCTCGGAGCTTCGGGCGATCGTCGAGCTGGCCCGCGCCCGCGACTTCTACGTGATCTCCGACGAGTGCTACGATCGATTCGTCTATGAGGAGCCCCCGCTCTCGGCCTCCCGGTTCGGCAAGGAGAACGTGGTCGTGACGGGCTCCTGCTCGAAGACGTACGCGATGACGGGCTGGCGGATCGGCTGGGCCTGCGGCCCCTCGGAGGTCATCAAGGCGATGGAGAAGGTCCAGAGTCAGTCCACCTCCAACCCCACCTCCATCGCGCAGAAGGCGGCGGTCGCCGCGCTCACGGGGGACCAAGCGTGCGTTCACGAGATGATCCAGGAGTATCGGAAGCGCCGCGATCTGATGGTACAAGGACTAAACGAGATCCCGGGGGTGCGCTGCCCCGTGCCCAAGGGGGCCTTCTATGCGTTCCCCAACGTTACGGGTGTGTTGGAGCAGAGAGGGATGAACGGCTGTGCGGAGTTAGCAACCCATCTCGTGGAGGAGGTGGGGGTCGTAACGGTGCCCGGGGCGGCCTTCGGCCGAGAGGGCCATCTGCGCTTCTCCTACGCGACCGCCCGCAGGCGCATCGAAGAGGGCCTAGAACGATTGCGGAAGGCACTGGGAGGGGGGTCCTGCTGAACCGCCGAGTTCTCATCTGCAGCGCGTGGCCGTACGCCTCGGGGGTTCCCCACCTGGGGAACCTGATCGGGTCGCTGCTGTCGGGCGACGCCTTCCTGCGTTACTATCGCCTGCGAGGCGACGAGGCCCTCCACGTGAGCGGGTCGGATATGCACGGCACCCACATCGAGTACGAGGCCATCCAACAGGGCCTCTCCCCTAAGGAGCTCGCCGAGCGGGTCCACCGGCGGATCCTCCAGATCCTCGAGGGCTTTGAGATCGACATGCACTACACCACCACGGAGACGCCCACGCACTACCGCTTCGTTCGGGAAGTTTATGAGAAGGCCGAGAAGAACGGTTACATCTTCCCCCAGGACGAGGAACGCGCCTATTGTACGAACGACCAGCTGTTCCTGGCGGATCGTTTCATCCGGGGGACCTGCCCCCACTGCGGCTCGCCCAACGCCTACGGCAATCAATGCGACGACTGCGGCTCGCTCCTAGAGCCGGAGCAACTCGTGGACCCCATCTGCAGGCTCTGCAGCCGGAAGAGCATCGTCTTCCGGCAGACGCGCAACTGGTATTTGGACCTGCCCAAGCTCGAGGGAAGGCTCAAGGAGTTTCTCGCCTCACGCCGGTTCAGCGACAACGTCCAGAATTTTACGGAGAACCTCTTGAGAGAGGGCCTGCGCCCCCGGGCGGTGACGCGCGATCTCCGCTGGGGCATCCCCGCGCCCTTCGAGGGGGCCGAGGGGAAGGTGTTATACGTCTGGGCAGAGGCGGCCTTGGGGTACGTCTCCGCCACCATCGAGCACTTCGAGCAGAAGGGCGACCCCGAGGGCTGGAAGCGCTACTGGCTCCCCGAGGACGAGGGGAGCGTCAAGCACGTTTACACCCAGGGGAAGGACAACATCCCCTTCCACACGATCTTCTTCCCCGCCCAGCTGCTGGCGACGGGGGACCCCTACCACCTGCCCGACCAGATCGCGGCTACCGAGTATCTGAACTGGATCGGCGGGGCGCAGTTCTCCAAGACGCGGAGGGTGGGGATCTGGGGGGATGAAGCCCTGGAGTTGTTGCCCGCCGTCTGCTGGCGCTTCTACCTCTTCTCGTTCCGCCCCGAGACCCGCGACATCGACTTCAGCTGGGAGGACTTGGATAACGCCGTAAACGGTGTCTTGGTGAACAACATCGCCAACCTCATCCACCGGGTGGCCACCCTCACCCGCCGCCGCTACGACGGGAAGGTCCCCGGCGTCCCCGTCGCCCCGGAGATCCAAAGGGCGATCGAGGAGACGGTGCGGGACTATCAACAAACGATAGAGGGGGGAGCGCTCGCCCCGGCGCTGCGCCGGGTGGGGGACCTGGCGGTGGTGGGCAACGAGTACGTCCAGCGAGAGAAGCCGTGGGAGTCCTCAAAACCCGAGGCGATCGCCTCGGCCTACGCCTTGGTGAGAGCCTTAAGCGTCCTCCTGGAGCCCTTCGTCCCCTCCTTCTCGCAGCGGGCGTATCGGGTGTTGGCGCTGGAGAGCCCCACCTTGGAGGACGTCCTGCGCTTCGAGCCCCGGGAGAGAGCCCTGGGGGAGCCGGAGCCGCTGCTGCAGAAGGTCGACATCGAGGCGGTCCAAGAGACCTATGCCCGCTTGAAGGAGCCAAAAGGTCCTTGAACTCGCGGCCCCGCTCTCGTACAATAGGCGCGCAAAGACGATATTGCGTTCCAATCCCAAGCACCGAAGGACGTCATCATGGAAAAGTACGCCATCATCGAGACGGGCGGGAAGCAGTACCGGGTGGAGGAGGGCGGCGCCGTTCTCATCGAGCGCCTCCCCGACCGCCGACCCGGGGAACGGGTCGAGTTCGACCGGGTGCTCCTCGTGCGCGACGGCTCCGAGGTGAAGGTGGGCACCCCCTACGTCGAGGGGGCCGCCGTGGTGGCCGAGATCGCCGAGGAGCTCAAGGGCGAGAAGATCCGGGTGTTCAAGCACAAACCCAAGAAGCGGTACCGCCGTCGGCGGGGACACCGCCAGATCTACATGAAAGCCCTCATCCAGGAGATCCGGTCATGATGGAAGTGGAGATCGTACGCGACTCCGAGGGGCGCATCCAGGAGCTGCGCTGCCAGGGGGAGATCCCCGAGAGCGTCGCCGAGGAAGGGCGCTACGTGGAAGTGGGGGTCACCACCCTGCTGCGCACCGCCGTCCTGGGCCTGCGGGAATACCTAAAACTCGACCCCGAGGTCGAGGACGAGCCGGAGCGCTTGGTGTTGCGACTCAAACGGGATTACCTCTTAAACCGCGAGATCGACGCGATCTTGGAGACGATGCTGCTGGGCTTGCGGGCCATGGAGCGGCGATACCCCAATTTCCTGACCCTAAAAGACGTGCCCAGCGGCGTGCGGGTATAGCCTAATCCCAAGGGAGGGAGAGAGAAGATGGCCCACAAGACGAGCGGCGGAAGCACGAAGAACGGTCGAGATAGCCACTCGAAGCGTTTAGGGATCAAGCGCTTCGGCGGCCAGTACGTCAAGCCGGGGGAGATTTTGGTACGGCAGCGCGGGACGCGCTTTCAGCCCGGGCCGGGCGTCGGCTTGGGGCGCGATTTTACGCTGTTCGCCCTCCAAGAGGGCGTGGTCCACTTCCGAGGGAGGAAGGTGAGCGTCCTGCCCCGTCCGCAGACGCAACCGACGCAGGCTTCATGACTTCGGTGACCCCCTCCCTGCTCGCTACGCGCTCCATCCCCCGCCCTTCCTCCCGCCTCGTGCCGTATCCGCCTTGTCCGTGAGCATCCCTTGTCTGTCATCTAATGTGATTCTCTTATGTTCATCGACGAAGCGAAGATCTGCCTCGTAGGCGGACGGGGCGGAAACGGCATCATCAGCTTCCACCGGGAGAAGTATCGCCCCAAGGGCGGTCCCGACGGCGGGGACGGGGGCCGCGGCGGGGACGTCCTCCTGCGGGCCAACCCCCGGATGCGGACCCTTTTGCCCTTCACGAAGAAGATCCACTGGAAGGCGGAGAAGGGCGGCCACGGCGGGCCGAACCGCAAGCGGGGCCGCAAGGGGCGGGACCTCATCGTGGACGTCCCCGTGGGCACCGTGGTCAAAGACCTACGAACCCAAGAGGTCCTCGCGGATTTGAGCCGCCCCGGGCAGAAGGTGGTGATCGCCCGCGGCGGCGAGGGCGGTCGGGGCAACTGGCACTTCAAGAGCTCCACCCGCCGGGCCCCCCGGATTTGCGAGGTGGGCGAGCCCGGCGAGGAGCGATGGGTCAAGCTCGAGCTCAAGCTCTTGGCCGATGTGGGGATCATCGGGCTCCCCAACGCGGGGAAGTCCACCCTGCTCTCCAAGATGACCGCCAAGCGCCCCAAGATCGCGGACTACCCCTTTACGACCGTAGAGCCCAATCTGGGTGTCGTGCAGATCAGCGAGTGGGAGAGCTTCGTGGTGGTCGACATCCCCGGGCTCATCGAGGGGGCCCACGAGGGCAGGGGGCTTGGGCACAAGTTCTTGAAACACATCGAGCGGACCCGGCTGCTCATCCACCTCCTCGACGTCTCGACGCCCCTCACCGAACAGGGCCCCGACCCCGTGGAGGCCTATCGGGTCGTCAATCGGGAGATGGAGGCGTTCTCGCCCGAGTTAATGAAGAAGCCCCAGATCGTCGTGGGCAACAAGGTCGACCTCGTCCCCGAGGACTATCTAGAAGAGCTGAAGGAGCGCTTCCGCCGGGAGGAGGGCGTAGAGGTGATGGGGATCTCCGCCGCCACGGGCCAAGGCGTGCGCGAACTCACGCAGCTCTGCTACGAGAAGCTCACGGCCCTCGAGGAGGCGATGCCCTCGTGGGAGCCCTCGGAGGAGCGAGAGGAGCCGAGGCACCGTGTGAAGGTCTACCGACCGGAGCCCGAGGAAGAGGAGATCGAGATCGTCCGGGAGGGCCCGGGGCGCTTCCGGCTCGAGGGACGGGCGGCCCGGCGGCTGGCCCGCCTGCGGTTGGAGGAGCCCGATGCCCAAGAGTATTTGCAAGAACAGCTGGAGCGACTCGGGGTCTTTCGGGAGCTTCGACGCTGGGGGGCCAAGCGCGGCGATCTCGTCCTGCTGGGCCATCGGGAGTTCCAGTTCGACCCGGACCCCGACGTCCCGCTCACGACGTCGTCGTCGGCCTCGGCTCCACCCGGGGGAGAACCTTGACAGCGCGAAAGGGGTGTGGTATCTTGCGGAAAACGCTCAAGATGCGAGAAGAGTCCGTTCTGTTCCACCGAGGAGGTCAGCATCGTTAATCGACGGATTCGAATTCGGGTCAACGAGGCGATCCGGGCGGAGTCCGTCCGGGTAATCGACCCGGACGGGAAGCAGCTGGGCGTGATGCCTTTAAAGCAGGCCCTGCAGGAGGCCCGCAGCCGGGGGCTCGATCTGGTGGAGGTGGCCCCGCAGGCCAGCCCGCCCGTCTGTCGCATCCTGGACTACGGGAAATACAAATACCAGCTGGAGAAGCGGGAGAAGAAGAAGCACAAGGTGCAGAAGCTCAAGGAGATGCGCTTTACGTCCCAGATCGAGGAGCACGACTTCCTGACCAAGGTACGCCACATCCAGCGCTTCCTGCAGCACGGCGACAAGGTGAAGGTGACGGTGATCTTCCGCGGGCGGGAGATCGTCCACACCGACCGAGGCCGGGAGCTGCTGAACCGACTGGTGGAGGCCACCCAGGGCTACGGGAAGGTCGATCAGCCGCCGACCATGCGGGGCCGTTCCCTGCAGATGCTGCTGGTCCCCACCGGGGACCCCAAGGAAGCGGCCAAGGCCGCGCAGGCGCAGGGACAGGGACACACCCCAAACCCGAATCGAGGTCCCAACACGAACGAGAAGGGTGCGGGCTGAGACTGAGACTGAGACGAGCAACCCACGAGAGAAGGAGCACGGAGATGGCGAGACGGAAGAAGAAGACGCATCGCAGCTTGGCCAAGCGCGTCAAGGTCACCCGGACGGGGAAGATCTTGGGCGCGAAGACGGGCTATCATCACAAGAACGTCAAGAAGGGGAGCAAGCGCGTCCGCCGGGCCCGCCTGGGGATGCAAGTGAAGGGCCGGATGCGCAAGCGCTTCCTCGAGATGCTCTCCGCGTGAGGGCTCTTACGAACTACGGAGGGATGAGCGACGATGAGGGTCAAGGGCGGAAACGTACGCCTCAAGCGACGGAAGCGAATCTTAAAGCTAGCAAAGGGCTTTAAGGGCAAGCGGCACTCCTGCTACCGCATCGCCAAGGAGCGGGTGATGAAGGCGCTCAAGAACGCCTACATCTCCCGGAGGCTGCGCAAGCGCGATTTCCGGAGGTTGTGGATCCTGCGGGTGAACGCGGCCAGCCGCCAGCGGGGGCTTAAATATTCACAGTTCATCCACGGCCTCCAAGCCGCCGGGGTCAAGATCAACCGCAAGATGCTCGCGGACTTGGCCATCCGCGACGAGCAGGCGTTCGACGAGTTGGTGGAGCTGGCGAAAGCCAATCTTTCGTAGTTTGCCGCTGCAAGCTTAATCAGCTTTCGGCCAAGCCGGAAATGAACTTCCAAGATCTGCTCCTTACGCTCCAAGAGTTCTGGCGGGCGCAGGGCTGCGTCTTGGAGCAGCCCTTTGACATCGAGGTGGGAGCCGGGACGTTCCACCCCGCGACCTTCTTCGGGGTCCTGGGGCCGAAGCCCTGGAAGGTCGCCTACGTGCAGCCGAGCCGCCGCCCCACCGACGGGCGCTACGGCGACAACCCCATCCGGATGCAGTTTTATTATCAATACCAAGTGATCTTGAAGCCCTCGCCCGACGACGTGCAAGATCTGTATCTGCGCTCTCTGGAGGAACTCGGCATCGACTTGGCGAAGCACGACGTCCGCTTTGAGAAGGACGACTGGAAGAGCCCCACGCTCGGCGCTTCGGGGCTGGGCTGGCAAGTCGTGCTAGACGGCCTGGAGATCTCGCAGTTCACGTACTTCCAGCAGATGGGCGGCTTCGAGCTCGACCCCGTCTCCTGCGAGCTCACCTACGGGACGGAGCGGATCGCCATGGTCCTCCAGGGCACAGAGACCGTCTGGGATCTCCGCTGGAACGACGATCATACGTACGGGGAGCTGAAGTTGCCCCCCGAGCGGGAGGGCTGTCGATACAACTTCGAGGCCGCGGACGTCCCCTCCCTGTTGAACCTCTTCGAGATCCACGAGCGAGAGTGCAGGCGCCTGGTGGAGGAAGGCCTCGTCTTCCCCGCGTACGAGCACTGCGCCAAGTGCTCGCACCTCTTCAACTTGTTGGACGCCCGGCGGGCGATCAGCACCACGGAGCGGGAGCGGTTCATCCGAAGGGTGCAGGACTTAGCGTGCGCGTGCGCCCGACGGTACGTCGAGACGTACTGCGAGGAGCCCGCAACGGTCGCCTGAGTTTTCCCGTTTCCGTTTCGGGTTCCGGGGGCAACGGGCCTTCGGGGAAAACGTGCAGCAACGTACGACGCCGTAAAGGAGCATTCCGGTGAGAGATCTCTTGTTGGAGGTCGGCGTGGAGGAGATCCCCCCGCGGGAGGCTCCGCGCCTGGCGGAGCAGCTGCGCCTCGCCGCCGAGGAGCTCTTCCGCCAAGAGCGCCTCGACTTCGAGGCCACGGTGGCTTATCACACCCCCCGCCGCCTGGTGTTGCTCGTAAAGGGCCTGGCGGAGGAGCAGCGGGCCGCCCGGGAGGAGATCCGCGGGCCCTCCAAACGGGTGGCCTTCGACGCGGAGGGCAACCCCACGAAGGCAGCGTTAGGGTTCGCCCGCAGCCGGGGCGTCGCCGTGGAGGATCTCGTCGTCAAGGAGACGGACGAGGGGGAGTACGTCTTCGCCGTCAAGGAGACCCCGGGCCGTCCCACCCCCGGGGTCCTTCCCGAGCTGCTCCCCCGAGTCCTTAAACGATTGGCGCCCTCGGAGACGATGCGCTGGGACGACTCGGGCCTGCGGTTCATCCGTCCCATCCGCTGGCTCCTGGCCCTGTACGGAGAAGAACCCCTTTCCTTCGCGTACGGGCGGGTCTCCTCGGCCCCCGTCACCCGAGGCCATCGCTTCCTGGGAAGGCGCGAAATCCCCGTTGACTCCGTCCCCCGGTACTTCGAAGCCCTTCAGGAGAACGGCGTCCTCCTCGACCCGGAGGAGCGCCGCGCCCGCATCGAGGAAGCGCTCGATCGAATCTCCCAGAAGGTGAAGGCCCACCCCCTGCGCCGCGAGGACCTTCTCCAAGAGATCACGAACAACCTGGAGCACCCCACCCCCGTGCTGGGGGAGTTCTCCGAAGAGTTCTTGCAGCTGCCGCGGGAGATCATCGAGACTACTATTATTGAACACCAGAAGTTCGTCCCCTTCGCCGTCGGCGAGAAGGCCGCGCCGTACTTCGTGGGCTTCCGAGACGGCCCCGAGGATCGGGACGGCACCGTGCGCCGCGGGTACGAGCGCGTCGTGCGCGCGCGGCTTACGGACTCCGTCTTCTTCTTCCACGAGGACCGCAAGACGTCGCTGGCCGAGCGAGCCCAGGGCTTGAAGGCCGTCATCTTTCAGGAGCAGCTGGGGACGATCTGGGACAAGGTCGAGCGGATGCGCCGCTTCGGCGCGGCGATCGCCGAGCGTCTCGGGCTTCCCGAGGAGGAGCGCGAGGCCGTAGACCGCACGCTTTACCTGTGCAAGGCCGATCTGCTCACGGCCATGGTGGGGGAGTTCCCCGATCTGGAGGGGATCGTGGGCGGGATCTACGCCCGCCTCGACGGCGAGCCCGAGCCCGTCTGGAAGGGCATCTACGAGCACTACCTCCCCAAGGCCGCCGGGGACCCCCTGCCCGAGAGCACCTCGGGGCTCATAGCGAGCCTGGCGGACAAGCTGGACACCGTGGTGGGCTCGCTGCTGTTGGGCGAGGAGCCCACGGGCTCCCGAGACCCCTTCGGGCTGCGGCGCAAGGCGAACGGCGTGATTCGTCTGGCCGTGGAGAAGGAGCTGGACCTCGACTTCTTCGAGCTCGTGCGCGAGCTGGAGGGCCTGTACGCGTTCCTGCGCCGCCGCGAGCCGCTCGAGCGCGTCGAGGGATTCTTCTTAGAGCGGTTGGCCGCGGAGCTGCGGGACGACTACCGCGTGGCCTACGACGTGGTGAACGCCGTCGTAGCCGTAAGAGACGGGAACTTCTACCGGGCGTACCAGCGGGCCCGCAGCTTGGAAGCCCTTCGGGGGGAGGCGGAGTTCGAGGCGCTGGTGCTCGCGTTCTCCCGGGTTGCGAACATCCTCAAGGGCCAGACGGCCCGCGGCTTCGACCCCCAGCGCTTCCAGGACGACGCCGAGCGGGACCTGTGGCGGGCCTATCTTAAGGCCGAGGGACACATCAAGAAGCTCCTCCCCGCCGGGGAGTACGACGGGATCCTCCGGAGGCTCTTAGCGCTGAAAGACCCCATCGATCGCTTCTTCGACGAGGTGCTCGTGATGGACCCCGACCCCCTGCTGCGCCAGAACCGCTTGGGGTTGCTATCCAGGGTCCGCGAGCTCTTCCTGACGGTGGGAGACCTCTCGCAAATCGTCGTGGAGGGAGAATAGATGCCTACGGTTTCCGTAAACGATGCAGAGATTTATTACGCGAAGGCGGGATCGGGTCCGCCGCTGCTGTTCGTGCACGGCTCCGGCGGGGACCACACGATCTGGGGATACCAGCTCGAGGGACTCAAGGACGCGTTCACCGTGGCCGCGCTGGATCTGAACGGCCACGGTCGCAGTCCTCGGCGCGAGGGCGATGGCCTTTCGCTCTACACGGAGGACGTCCTCTCCGTTCTGGACGCGCTGGCCGAGGAGCACGGCCCCGCGGTGTTGCTGGGGCACTCGTTGGGAGGGGCCGTCGCGCTCCACGCAGCCCTGCAAAAGCCCAAGGGCTTGAGAGCCCTGGGTCTGATCGGCACGGGGGCCAAGCTCCGGGTCCATCCCGACATCTTGAGGGCGATCGACGAGGACTTCGAGCGCGCGGTGGAGCAGATCCTGCAGTGGGCCTTCGCCCCCGATCCCCCCTCGGACCTCTACCAGAGGGCGAAAGAGCAGATGCTGCGCAACGGCCAAGCGGCTCTGAGCCGGGATTTTCGGACGTGCGACGCCTTCGACGTCATGGACCGCCTCGGGGATGTGGAAGTTCCCGCCTTGGTTGTGGTCGGTCGGGAGGATAGGCTCACACCCGTCAAGTACTCCGAGTACCTGCGGGACCGCATCGAAGGTGCTATACTCGAGGTGATCGAGGGGGCCGGGCACATGGTGATGGTCGAACGGCCCGAGGCCCTCAACGGGGCGATTCGCCGGTTCGTGAGCGCCCTCGATCGCAGCTGAAAAGGAGGCTGTCCCATGTCGCTCGTGATCACACAGGCGTGCATCGGCACCAAGGCCACCGAATGCGAGAAGGTCTGTCCCGTAGACTGCATCCACCCCAGGGAGGGGGAGCCGGGGTTCGAGGAGGTCGAGCAGCTCTACATCGATCCCTGGACTTGCATCAACTGCGGGGCGTGCATGGCCGTCTGTCCTGTGCGGGCCATCTACCCCGAGGAGGAGGTGCCCGCGCCGTTCCGCATGTTTATCGAGAAGAACGCCGACTTCTACCGCATGAGCCTGGAGGAGTTCCACCAAAAGTGGCCCGTGGGCAAGAGCAAGGAGCTGCTCAAGCAGTGGATGGCCAAGCAGAAACCGAAGCAGCCGCAGCCTCAAGCGCAACCACAGCCCCAAGCTCCTCCGCCTCCCGAAGCGGGTTAAACAAATTAGGTCACTCACACCGCCCGCCGGATCTCCTCCAGCGCCTGAGGGTTTTCGAGGTTGGAGAGGTCCCCGGGGTCCTTCCCCAGGGCCACGGCCCGGACGGCCCGGCGTAAGATCTTGGCGTTGCGGGTCTTGGGCAGCTCCTTGACGAATTGCACGCGCTCGGGCGCGAAGGCCTTGCCCAGCTTCTCGACCACGAGCCGTTTCAGCTCCTCCCGCAGGGCGTCCGTGGGCTCGACCTCGGGCTTCAAGACGGCGTAGACCCAGATCATCTCGCCCTTGAGTTCATGGGGGACCCCGATGGCCGCCGCCTCCGCGACGTGGGGGTGCTCCACGACAGCGGACTCCACTTCGGCAGGACCCAGGCGCTTGCCCGCAATTTTTATGGTGTCGTCGCTTCGCCCGTGGAGGAACCAGAAGCCGTCCTCGTCGATATAGGCCCAGTCGCCGTGGGTCCACACCCCTTCGAAGCGGGACCAGTACGTCTCGATATAGCGCTCCGGATCTTTGTAGAGCCCGCGGGTCATCCCCGGCCAGGGCTTTTTACAGACGAGCTCGCCGACCTGACCCCGCACGGGGCGGCCCTTCTCGTCGTAGACGTCCACCGCCATCCCCAGCGCGGGGCCCCTCAACGTGCACGCTTTGAGTTCGTTGATCGGGTGCGGCGAGAGGAAGCACGCGCCCACCTCCGTGCCCCCGGACAAGTTGATGATGGGACAGCGCTTCCCGCCCACGTGCTCGAAGCACCAGAGATAGGGGTCGGGGTTCCAAGGTTCGCCGGTGGAGCCCAGGATGCGCAGAGAGCTGAGGTCGTGCTTTTGGAGGGGCTCCGAGCCGTAGCGCATCAGCGCCCGGATCAGCGTGGGCGAAACGCCCAAGATCGAGATGCGATGCCGCTCGACCATCGCCCACAGCCGGTCGGGACCGGGGTGGTCCGGCGCGCCCTCGTACAGGAAGACGGTCCCGCCTAAGGCCAGCCCCCCCACCACCTCCCAGGGCCCCATGATCCAGCCCATGTCCGTGATCCAGTAGAGCACGTCTCCCTCTCGAAGATCCGTCTGGTAGGCCACTTCTTCCGCGATCTTGACGAGGAAGCCGCCGTGGACGTGGACGGCCCCCTTGGGCCTCCCCGTGGTGCCCGAGGTGTAGATCACCATAAAGGGATCTTCGGAGTCCATGGGCTCCGCGGGACACTCCTCGCTTTGGGAGGCAAGCAGATCGTGCCACCACAAGTCCCGCCCCTGGGTCCAGGGGACCTCCATCCCGAGGCGTCGATAGACGATCACGTTCGTAACGCTGGGCGTTTGGGCCGCGGCCTCGTCCGCCGTCCGCTTCATGGGGATGGGCTTCCCCTTGCGGAGGAAGCCGTCGGCGGTGATCAACACCTTGGCCGAGCAGTCGCGGAGGCGGGTGGCGACCGCTTCCGCTCCAAAGCCCGAGAAGATCGGGACGACGACGGCCCCGATCTTGGCGACGGCCAGGAACGCTGCGACGATCTCCGGGACCATGGGCATGTATAACCCCACGGCGTCGCCCCGCTGAACCCCCAGATCCTTTAGGGCGTTTGCCAGCTTGTTCGTGTGGGCGTACAGCTTCTCGTAGGTCCAGCGGATGGTGTGGCCGTCCTCCGTCTCGGCAAGCAGCGCGAGTTTGTCGCGTTGAGAGCCCCGAGCGTGGCGGTCGAGGCAGTTGTGCGCGACGTTGATCCTCCCGCCCACGAACCACTTCGCCCACATGACCCCTCGGGAGGTGTCCAGCACGCGCTCGTAGGGCTCGAAGAACTCGATCTGCAAGTCTTTGACGACCGCGTCCCAGAACCACTCGATCTCCTCCGTCGACCGCTGAACGAGTTCCTCATACGAGGAGATGCCGTGGGCGCGCATGAAACGGGCTACGTTGCTCTTCTCCCGCAGCTCCTCCGACGGGGTCCAGATGATCTCCGCCTCTTGGGTCATGCCGGTCGCCCCTTTCCTTTGCCGATGCCTCGATCCCTTTGTAGCACGGAGGCTATCCCCTTGACAAGCCGCGATCCCTGTGCTATAGTCAGGGCGAAGTCGATCTCCCGCCGGACGCGAAGCCTACCGAAGGTTTCCCCAGGTGAGGGATCGTCGAGCTGTGACTGTCGTACCCAAGCTGTAGACGTGCAGGTGCAGGTCGCGGGATCTCCCATCCCAGTCCCACCGAGCAGGTCGAAGGCAGTCGGGAAAAGGCAGTCAAATCCGAAGCAGAAAGGTAGGGGAGATTCGCATGGCGACCGGCACCGTCAAGTGGTTCAACGACGCCAAGGGCTTCGGGTTCATCCAGCAGGATGACGGAGGCCCCGACGTGTTCGTCCACTTCTCCGCCATCCAGGGCGAGGGCTACAAGACCCTCCGCGAGGGTCAGGCCGTCGAGTTCGACCTGGAAGAGGACGCCAAGGGTCTCCGCGCGGCCAACGTACGGCCCCGGTAAACCCAGGCGCATTCGACAAACCTGACCGGACGAACGGAATCGAATCATCGAATAAGAGGGAACCCCGGTCCCGCGCGGGACCGGGGTTCTTGTTTTTCTCCTGTGTCCTCGTCAGCGGTAGGCCTCGATCCCCGTGATGTCGTGGCCTACGATGAGGGTGTGGATGTGATCCGTCCCCTCGTAGGTGTAGACGGTCTCGAGGTTGGTCATGTGGCGAATCGCTTGGTAGTCGAGGGTGATCCCGTTTCCCCCCAGCAGATCCCGGGCCTTGCGGGCTACGTCCAGGGCCATGCGGCAGTTGTTCCGCTTCGCCAACGAGATCTGCGTGTGCTTGACCTTCCCTTGGTCCTTGAGCTGCCCCAAGCGGAAGCAGAGCAGTTGGGCCTTGGTGATCTCCGTGAGCATGTCCACGAGCTTCTCCTGCACGAGCTGGAAGGAGGCGATGGGCTTTCCGAACTGCTTCCGCTCCAAGCAGTAGTGGAGGGCTTCCTCGTAGCAGGCCATCGCGGCCCCCACGACGCCCCAGGCGATGCCGTAGCGGGCTTGGTTGAGGCACATCAGCGGCGCTTTTAAGCCCCGGGCCTCGGGGAGCCGATTCTCCTTGGGCACCTTGCAGTCGTTCAAGTAGAGTTCGCCCGTGTGCGAGGCGCGCATGGAGAACTTCCCCTCGATAGGGGCGGCGGAGAAGCCCGGCGTCCCCTTCTCCACGAGGAAGCCGTGGATCTCGCCGTCGAGCTTGGCCCACACCACGGCGAGGTCGGCCACGTCGGCATTGGTGATCCACGTCTTCGTCCCGTTGAGGACGTAGTGGTCCCCGGCGTCCACGGCGGTGGTCTCCATCCCGCCGGGGTCGGAGCCGTGCTCCGGCTCGGTGAGCCCGAAGCACCCGACGATCTCCCCGCGGGCCAGGGCGGGGAGGTACTTCTGCTTCTGCTCCTCGGAGCCGAAGGTGTAGATGGGGTACATCACCAAGGAGCCCTGGACGGAGGCCATCGACCGCAGCCCCGAGTCCCCCCGCTCCAGCTCCTGCATCATGAGCCCGTACGAGATGTTGTCCACCCCGGCGCAGCCGTACCCCTTTAAATTCGCTCCAAAGAAGCCCAGCTCGGCCATCTCCGGGATCAGCTCGTCGGGGAAGCGGTGATTTTCGTAGCAGTCGGCGATGAGGGGCATCACCCGCTCGTCCACCCAGGCGCGAACCGTCTTGCGGATGCGCTTCTGCTCCTCGGAGAGGAGCTCGTCCAGCCCGTAGTAATCCACGCCTTCGAATTCCGGCATCGGTCCCTTCCCCCTTTGGCTCCACGGTAGCAAATCTTCGGGTCCCTTACCACCTCACTCCTTGGGCGCTTGGGTCTCCTGGGCCAGCCACTCCAGATAGGCCGGATTCCCCTGGGACACGGGGAAGGCCAGGATCTCCGGGACGGTGTAGGGATGCGCCTCCCGCAGCGCTTGCTCTAATGGGGCGTAGAGGTCCGCGCGGGTTTTCAGCTGCAGGAGCCACTCTTCGGTTTGTTCCACTTGCCCCTGCCACCAGTAGGTGCTCCGGATAGGGCCGACGACTTGGGCACAGGCCACAAGCCGCCGTTCCACAAGCGTCCTCGCGATCTCATGGGCTTTTTCAGAGCTGTCCACCGTGGTGATAACCTGAAGAACTCCTGGCACACGAGAAGGCATCGTGCTGCTCCCTCCTTGCTGCTGTGGAAACCTCAAGCGGAAATGACTTCCTCCTCAGTCCTATCGAGATGGATGGCCTTGAGCTGAAACTGCACCTCGTACTCCATCACCGAGATGCGCTCCGTTCCCATGGCCTCAACGGCATAGAGGAGTCCCTTATCTGCATTCCGCGCGATGATCATACCCTTGACCTTCTCATCTGGTCTTGCCATCTTCCTCCTGACCCAACCCATGTAGCGAAGGACTTGGCCGACCGTTTGGTCAGTGCTCTGACCTCGTTTTAGCTCAATCACCAACCACTCAGCTCGAGTCTTGTGCCTGGCTAGGATGTCAATCCGGCCCACATCCGTCGGATATTCATAGCCCGCGGTGTCGTCACCAGGCTCGCTGTAGATCTCCCATTCTCGGGCTAGTTCGGTCAGCCTCCAATTATCGCGCAGGAACTCGTGCAGATGGCGCTCCAATCCAAACTTGGTCTCTTCGCCCTTGAGCAGCTGCTCTGAGCTATCCTTCACCCCCGAGTCGTCCTCTGAAAGTTGCTCCACTATGGCAAAGAGAAGGGCATCCAGCGTCCACAGATCTATGTCCAGCCGTTTGGCCAACTCATTCAAGATCCAATTGATCTGCTCATATTTTTGCCCCATGCTTAGACCGCGATCGAACGATGGCCAGAGGTCGAGGGCCTTCAGAGCGGCCTCGGAGGTGTTGTTCCACACCCCATAGCGATCGGGATACGCGACCAGCAGAATGGCTGTGGCCAGAGCCTTGCCTAATCCCTTAACACTTTCGAGGGCTTGGTCAAAACGTTTGGCTAGCGGTCTGTCCTCATCAAGGAGTGCGGCTAAAGCTTCTCGCAGGAGATCCATGTCTGCCGTAAGGCGGGTGATCTGTCGAGTGAGTCCTGTCCAGTGCTGGTTGTTCTCAAAATATAGGAATGAACGGAATTCCATCTCCTGTAGCTCTGAAATTCGGCGAGGGTGAAAGACGGACTGATAACGCGCAAGAACTTCATCTCGGGCTTTCACGATTCTGTGAATTTCGGCATCCGATTCTGCCCTGGCTAAGACCGCCTTTAACCGCTCCAGTGCCTCAGCAGGGATTGCCATAGCTGAATCCCTCCCTGCATCCTTTTCTTAATGAACAGTACAATATTGGCTATGCAGATCGTCGAGGTCAAGCGCCATCTCGACGGGCGCGAGGAGCGCTTCGTCTGCGAGCTCGTAGAGCTCCTCCCCGGCGAGCGGGCCGTGGTCCTCTGGAGGACGAGCCTGGAAGAGCCTCTACGCGACGGCCCGCTGCACATCCCGTCCGGCCCCCTGGTGACCCGGGGCTACTTCTGGACGGATCGCTCCTATCTCATCTACGAGATGCGGCAACCCCATCCCCAGGGAAAGCTCTGGGGCCACCGCTTCGACATTTGCACGGACGTCTCCATCTCCTCCCGGGAGATCCGGTATCTCGACCTCATCGTCGACGTCTGGGTGGATACTCGAGGGGGCTTCTTCGTGCTGGACGAGGACGAACTCCGGGACGCCCGCGCCCGGGGGCTGCTCGCCCCGGAGCAGCTCCGAGTCGTGGAGGGGACGCTTCAGGAGCTACGGTCCCGCTATAGGGAGATCTTAACCGCGCTGCCCTACATCGCCTGAGAGCCCCGATCGCCACGGACGATCGATCCGGCAGGGCTTTCTCACCCTTCCCCGAGAGGATGTGATCCGAGTCGCTTTGTCCCGCTCCCGGGAGCGGCTATAATGGAGCGATCCCCATGTCTAAGATGCAATCTGGGTCGCCGTCACCCGAAGTTCGCCCGCTCCCGAAGAACCGCGAGGCAGAGCAGGTCGTGCTCGGGGCCGCGTTGGTGGACGCGGAGTCCGTCCTGCCTCACCTCATGGAGAAGCTTACGCCAGGTCATTTCTACTTCCGCGCTCACCGGCTCATCTATCAAACGCTGATCGAGCTCTTCGAGAACTCCCAACCCGTGGACCTCATCACCGTAGGGAACCGCTTGGAGGAGAAGGGCCTGCTCGCGGAGGTGGGGGGACGTTCCTATCTCTCGGAACTCGTCTCTCGAGTGACCACCACCACCTCGGTGCCCTACTACGCTGAGATCGTCGTCAAGAAGGCGCTGCTGAGGGAGCTGGCGCAGGTGGGCCAGGAGATCGCCGAGCTGGGGTACCGTGAGGACGAGGATCTGGACAAGCTCCTCGACTTGGCCGAAGAGAAGGTCTTTCAGGTCTCCCGTCAAACGCTGAAACAGAGCTACTACGCCCTCTCGGAGATCTTGCATCAGCACCTCGACGTGCTGGAGAAACTCCAAGACCCGCGGCGCAGCACGGTCACGGGACTCTCCTCGGGCTTTAAGGAGCTGGACAAGCGGACCGCGGGCTTCCACCCTTCGGATCTCATCGTGGTGGCGGGCCGACCCTCGATGGGGAAGACGAGCTTCGTGCTCTCCATCGCCCGCAACGTCGCCCTGCAAGGCGGAAAATCCGTGGGGATCTTCAGCCTGGAGATGACGAAGGAGCAGCTCATCGAGCGGCTGCTCTGCGCCGAGGCCCGCGTCAACTTGCTGCGGCTGCGGGGAGGGTACCTAGGCGCGGACAGCGAGGCGTGGCGGCGGATCATGCGCGCGGCCAACGCGCTCCAGAAGGCCCGCATCCTCATCGACGACACGCCCGCCATCTCCGTGATGGAGCTCAAGGCCAAGGCCCGGCGGATGAAGGCCGAGCACGGGCTCGATCTCTTGATCATCGACTACCTGCAGCTGGTGGAGGGCGGCGCGCGCGTCGAGGTGCGCGAGCAAGAAATTTCGTACATCGCCCGCTCGCTCAAGGGGTTGGCGCGGGAGCTCCAGATCCCCGTGATCGCCTGCTCCCAGCTCTCGCGGGCCGTCGAGCGCCGCGACTCGAAGCGGCCTCGATTAAGCGACTTGCGGGAGTGCTTAACGGGGGACACGGTTCTCTACCACGCAGTCACCGGACGCCCCTTCACAATTCGGGAGCTGTACGAGCGGCAGGAGTTGATTCCCGTCCATACCGTCACACCGGACCTCAAGTTGGGGGTTACCCTGCCCGCCCGGGTCGTGCGGTCCGGTATCAAGCCCGTCTTTCGGCTCAGGACACGCACAGGGCGGGTGATCCGGGCCTCTGCGAACCACCCGTTCTTGACCGTGGAGGGGTGGAAGAAGCTGGAAGAGCTACGCGTAGGCGATCGGATCGCCGCCCCCCGCCACCTGCCGCTCCTAGGCAAGGGAGAGCTGTCCCCGGAGGAGGCCCGCCTTCTGGGGTACCTGATCTCCGACGGCAGCTACCGACGTCACGGGGCCGTAGGACTCAGCAGCTCCGATCCGGACGTCATCGAAGACGCAATCCAAATCGTTGCACGCCACTTCGGGGTCCCGGCCCGCCCAAAGGCCCATTGGTCGGGAACCCTTCACGTGGAGTTCTCGGTGCCCGGACAGTACGGTCCGGGACGAAATCGCCTGATCAATTGGCTCAAAGCGCTGGGGATCCACGGCGAAACCACGACAGAGAAGCACATCCCTCAGGTCGTCTTTGAGGCCCCCCTGGAGGTCGTGGCGGCCTTCCTCGGTGGGCTATGGGCGGGGGACGGGAGCGTCTTTTACCGCCCGCGGTATCGCTCTTGGTCGCTGAAGTTCACCTCCACCAGCCGGGAGCTACTGCGGGGCGTCCACCACCTCCTTACGCGCCTGGGGATCGTTGCCGTGCTGGAGCGAAGGACAAGGCACACGAAGTCCACGGTAGACATCGCCAGCATTCGGGTGGATGGGCGGCAGGCCATCCGCCGCTTCGCCCGGCTCATCCCTATTGTAGAGGAGAAGGGCCGCCGCCTTCGGGAGGCGGCCCGCTGGGCCGAGGAGCCCCGAAGCAACGAACAGATCGATCGATTCCCCCGAAGCGTGACGGAGCGGGTGGCCGCCCTCAAGCGGGCCCAGGGACTCTCCTGGAGCGAGCTGGGCTACCGCTGCCAGGGAAAGGCCATCGGGCGAGCTCATCTCCAGCAAGTTGCCGCCAAGCTGGAGGATCCCTTCCTCACTCGGTTGGCCCATAGCGATCTATTGTGGGATCCCATCGTCTCCATCGAGCCCGATGGGGAGGAGATGACGTACGATCTCGTGGTCCCCGGCACCCATAACTTCGTAGCCAACGATCTGGTCGTCCACAACTCCGGCGAAATCGAACAGACCGCGGATGTCGTGATGTTCCTCTACCGGCCCGACTACTACGACGATCCCAAGGGGGACGAGGACGAGGAGTTCGACGGGGACCTGCGGGAGCCCCGCCCCCAGGAGGCCAACGTCAGCGAGACGGAGATCATCATCGGCAAGCAGCGCAACGGCCCTACCGACTCGTTCACGCTCATGTTCCACCGGGTCTACGCCTGCTTCTACGAGTTCCTCCCCGGGCAGGCCGTCCCTGCCGGCCCCGAGGCCGAGCGGGACCGGACCGCTCCGCCGTTTTAGCCCGACAGAGCCCGCCGTTTTGCTCTTTAGAAGCGATCACGCTATAATCCCCTCCAACGCAGGATCCAAAAGCGTGCTCTGCTCCCCGAGGTGCCCGATGAGCGAGACCGTCATCCCAGAGACGGAGCCGGAAGCGACGCTGCGCCGCCGCCCCCAGCCGGAGGGGATCATCCTCCGCGTGGAGAAGCTCGTGAAGGACTTCGGCGGCCTGCGGGCCGTGGATCGTTGTTCCTTGGAGGTCAAGAAGGGGACGATCACGGGGCTCATCGGCCCCAACGGCGCGGGCAAGACCACGCTCTTCAATTTAATTACGGGCTTCTACAAGCCCGATGCGGGCCGGGTCTTCTTCAACGGCGAGGAGATCACGGGGCTCCCCCCCTATACGGTCTTCCGCAAGGGATTGGTGCGCACCTTCCAGATCCCGCGCGAGTTCGCGGAGATGACCGTGCTGGAAAACCTCATGCTCGTCCCCAAGGACCAGAAGGGGGAGCGGCTCCTGTACCCTTGGTTCCGCCCCGACTTGGTGCGCCGCCAGGAGCGCGAGGTCTACGAGAAGGCCATCTCGGTGCTGGAGTTCGTCGAGCTCATCCACCTCAAGGACGAGTACGCCGGGAACCTCTCCGGGGGACAGAAGAAGCTTCTAGAGTTGGCGCGGGCCATGATGGCCGACCCCGAAATGATCTTGCTGGACGAACCCGGCGCCGGGGTCAACCCCACCCTCATGAAGAAGCTCGTCGGCTACATCGAGACGCTCTGCTACGAGCGGGGGGTGACGTTCTTGCTCATCGAGCACGACATGGACCTGGTGATGACGCTGTGCAACCCCGTGATCGTGATGAGCGAGGGGAAGAAGCTCATGGAGGGGACGCCCGACGAGGTCCGCTCCGACCCCCGGGTGCTCGACGCCTATCTCGGAGGGCAGTATGTCGCTACTGAAGGCTGAGAACATCACCGCCGGGTACGGCGAGATGGACATCCTCCACGGCGTGCACATGGAGCTGCGGGAGGGGGAGATCGTCGCTTTAATCGGCCCCAACGGCGCAGGCAAGAGCACCTTGATGAAGACGATCTTCGGGCTGCTCCGCCCCCGGGCGGGCAGCATCACCTTCGACGGGCAGGACATCACGGGCCGGTCCCCGGACCGGATCGTGCGATTGGGGATCTGCTACGTCCCCCAGACGGACAACGTCTTCCCCAGCCTCACCGTAAAGGAAAATTTAGAGATGGGGGCGTTCATCCTCAACGAGGACCTCAGCGAGCGCATCGAGCGCGTCTACCAAGTGTTCCCCGATCTCAAGCGCTTTCACACCAAGAAAGCGGGCTCCTTAAGCGGCGGCCAGCGCCAGATGCTCGCGATGGGCCGGGCCTTGATGCTGGACCCCAAGGTGCTGCTTCTGGACGAGCCCTCGGCGGGGCTGGCCCCCAAGCTCGTGGAGCTCATCTTCGAGAAGATCGTGGACATCAACGAGACCGGGGTCTCCATCCTCATGGTGGAGCAGAACGCCAAGCAGGCCCTCAAGATGGCCGACCGCGGCTATGTCTTAGCCACGGGCCGCAACCGCTTCGAGGGCACCGGAGACGAGCTGCTCAACGACCCCCAGGTCGCGAAACTCTACTTGGGAGGCTAGGCATCCCGTGCGATCCCAACGCGTGGACATCGTCAAGTGGGCCATCTGGGGCGTGATCGTCCTCGGGCTGATCTGGGGGCTCTTCTTCGTCAAGAACGGGCCGCAGTTCATCGTCAACGGCATCCGCTTCGGCAGCATCCTCATGCTCGGGGCCATCGGGCTTACGCTCACGTATCGCATCCTGAACTTCGCCAACTTCTCCCACGGGGACATCCTCATCTTCGGGGCCTACGTGGCGCTCACGGTGGACTGGTGGCTGGTGGGGCAGCTCCCGGAGTGGTTCCCGCAGCTGGCCGAAGCGGACATGGCCGTCCGCTGGCTGGCGATCGTGGGGGCGATGGTCGGCGGCGCGATCGGGGCCATCGGGATCGCGCTGCTCATCGACAAGCTCATCTATTCCCGCCTGCGGCGCAGCGCCGCCGTCGTGCTGGTGATCGCCTCCTTCGGGATGGCCCTCTTCCTCCGGGCGCTGGTGCAGGCGATCTGGGGCGTGGGGAACCAAGCCTATGCGATGCGCACCCAGCTGCCGACCTTCTACGCCTTCGGAGACCTCGACGGCGATGGACGTTTCGACGTCTTCGCGGGCGCGTTACGGGATCTGATCGCGCTGGCGGGCACGCCCCGTCCCGAGGGAGCGGTGGTGATCACCATGACTCCCGTCCAGTGGGTGACGCTGATCGTCTCGCTCGCGCTGGTGACCCTGCTCCACCTCTTCCTGAAGTACACCAAGACGGGGAAGGCGATGCGGGCCCTCGCCGATAACATGGACCTCGCGCGGGTGACGGGGATCAACGCCGAGCGGATCATCCGCTGGGCGTGGGCCATCGGTGCGGGCTTGGCCGCCATCGCCGGGGTCTTCATCGGGTTGAATTGGGGGATCATCACCCCCAACACGGGCGCTCTGGTGCTGCTTTCGCTCTTTGCCGCCGTCATCTTGGGGGGGATCGGGAGCCCCTACGGCGCGATGCTGGGGGCGCTCGTCATCGGGGTGGCGCAGAACCTCCTGGTGGCCCCGGCGATCCCCCAGATCAACTCGCAATACAAGCCCGCCATCGCCTTCGCGATGATGATCCTGATGCTGCTGGTCCGCCCGCAGGGGCTCCTCGGCGAAGCGGAGAGGAAGGGGTAGAGCATGGATGCTGCGATCCTTTGGGCTTTCACCCTCTCGCTGGCCTTGCCAGGGATCTTCTTAGCGGTCCGCAAGGCCTGGGTGATCCTCGCAGGAATAGCCTTCTTGATAGCTGGCTGGGGGGGGCTTATCGCCATCTATGTGGTTCAGAACGGAGTCTCCCTGCGTGAGTTCCTCAGACAAGCACTCTCCGTGATCGAGGGGTTTGCCTACTTGCCTCAGATCTATTCCCTATTGCTTATGGTCGTATCCTTGGCCGGTCTATGGGTCCTTCTCACACGAACCAACCGCCGAACCCGTTGGGGAGCCTTTGTAGGCACGCTTCTCCTCTGGAGCTTTTACTTGGCTGCTGCTGCGTTTACAGGCGTCCCCCCCGACCGGATGTTCTCGTTCCTCTCGGCGTTCTTGATCATTGCAGGCATCTACGCCGTCCTCACCTTGGGGCTTAACATCCAGTGGGGGTACACCGGGCTCTTCAACATCGGGGTGGCGGGCTTCTTCGGCGTGGGGGCGTACGTGTCCACCATCCTGGTGCAGGACCCGGCGAAGATGGCCGTCGGCGCGGGCTTGGAGGGCTTCTTCGCCACCTACTTCAACCAGCCGTTCTTGGTGGGATTTGTGGCCGCGATGGCCGCCTCGGGCCTTACGGCCTTGGTGGTGGGGTTCGCCACCCTCCGGCTGCGGGCGGATTATCTGGCGATCGCCACCATCGGGATCGCCGAGATCTTACGACTGATCGCCGCCAACGAACAGGAGCTGACCGAGGGCAACCGCGGGATCCCCAACATCCCCCAGCCGCTGCACGAGTGCCTCGTGATCCCCGTCCGGGAGGCCCCGCCCTGCACGCTCTTGGGGATCGAGATCCCTCGGTTCCTCGAGCCGGCCCAGTACAACTGGTTCTACCTCGTGCTCGTCTTAGGAGTCATCTTCTTGGCGTTCCTGGCGCTGGAGCGGATCGCCCGCTCGCCCTGGGGGCGCTCGTTGCGGGCCATCCGCGAGGACGAGGACGCCGCGCTCGCCCTGGGGAAGAACACCTTCCGCTTCAAGATGCAGGCCTTCGTCGTGGGCGCGGTGATCATGGGGGCCGCCGGGAGCCTCTGGGCCCACTTCGTGAAGTTCGTCGATCCCCAGATCTTCGACGCCATCTCCCGGACGTTCCTGGTGTGGGTGATGCTCATCGTGGGCGGGACGGGGAACAACCGCGGGGTCATCCTGGGAGCGTTCATCATGTGGGGGATCTGGAGCGGGACGAACTTCCTCAACGACGTGCTCCCGCCCACGCTGGAGACCCCCATCGGACGCATCGACGTCGCCGCCCAGCTCTTCGGGCCGATACGCATCATGGCCATCGTGATCATCTTAGAGTTGATCCTGTTGTTCCGCCCCCGAGGGCTCCTGGGCGAGGAGCGGGTGACCTCCACGATGATCGAGCCGAAAGAGCTCCGACCCGCATCGGCTCCCGAGTCTCACTCCCACCCTCCGGCCTCGAAGGAGGACTAAACAAGCAGAAGATAAGAATTCAAAAGAAGAGGGAGCGCGCGGGCCGCACCCAACACGATGCCCGAGCGCTCCCTCTCGGCTTTCCTAATCTTGCTACCCTACGAGATCAGAGCCCTTCGCCCTTGGGCTCCTCGCAGAACGGCTCGCCGCCCTCGCCGAAGCCGCAGTTGACGACCTCGGTGTCGACGATCTTGCCGTCCTTGATGGTCCAGATGCCCACGGGTCCGAAGGGGTCGCCGTTGGCGTCGAAGTCGACCGCGCCGCTGGCGCCGACGTAGTTGATGTCCTCGCCCGCGGCGACCGCCGCCAGCGCCTCGCCCAGCTGGCCGACGGAGTACTCCGTGCCCGGCGGGTTGGCCACGTCCCGCATGCTGGCCGCGATGTTGGCTCCGGTGATCTCCTGGCCCTGCGCGGCGGCCTTGGCCATTGCCAGCGCGGTCACGGCGATCGCGTCGTAGCTGTGCGGCGTGAAGACGAAGGGGTCCTCGTTGAGCCGCTCGCGGTAGGCGGCGGCGAAGACCTCGCCTCCGGGAGTCTCGGCCAGCGCCGGGGCGGTGCCGACCTTGCCCTCGAGCAGCTCGGCCCCCAGGGCCTCGACCAGGCGGTCGATGAGGTCTTGGTTCTTGTTCCCGTCCACGAAGAGGTCGAAGTTGGTGTACCCGGCGGCGACCATCTGGGTGATGAGGGCCTCGCCCTCGTCGAAGGTGATGAGGCTGACGGCATCGGGGTTGTCGGCCTCGGCGGCGGCGATCTCCGCAGAGAAGTCGGTGGTCGCCGGGTCGTAGAGCGAGACGTTGGTGACGGTGCCGCCGAGCTTCTCGAAGTTGGCCCGCAGCGCGTCGGCCAGACCCGCGCCGTAGGCGTCGTTACGGCTGATGACGGCGATCTTGCGGTAGCCCTTAACGCTGTAGGCGAGCTGGGCCAGGACAATCCCTTGCAAGGAGTCCGGGGGAGCCGTCCTCCAGACCAGGTCGTTGTCGTCCAGGTTGGAGATGGCCGGAGAGGTGGCCGAGGGGGAGATGAGCAGCACGCCCGCGGGGATGGTCACGGAGCTTACGGGGATGGTCACGCCGCTGGCCGCGGCCCCGAAGATGGCGGGCACGCCCACGGTGTTCACCAGCTCCGTCGCGGACTGGACGCCCGTCTCGGGGTTCGTCCCGGAGTCGCGGACGGCCAGCTGCAGGATCCCCACGCCGGGGATGCCGCCCGCCGCGTTGACCTCGTCGCGGGCGATCTCCGCCGCGATCTGGAACCGAGGACCGAAGCTCTGAAGCTGACCCGTGAGGGGCACGACCGCACCCATGACCACGCCCTCCTGCGCGAAGCTGAAGAGCGGGCCGGGGAGCACACTCGCCCCTGCGGCAACTCCCAGTCCCTTGAGGAACGTCCGTCGGGAGATCCTCCCCTTGTCTACCATTTTATCCCTCCTTTGGAGTTTGGTATGGAAGTTTCGGACTGAAGACGGAAGGGTGATAGGCCGCCGAATCCCGCTGATGGTCACACAAGTAGGCTTCCACCCCCCAACCCACGGGCCGTCTGGGCCAGAGCCACGGTTTTCTAAACGGTGACTATAGCATAATCTGTGAGGATTGTCAAGAGGTGATTCGAGGAAAATCCCGATGGAATCAGGGATTTCACCCTGTGGCCTCGGCGCGGGGCGCAGAGCGTCCGGCTCGAACGGCCCAGTAGATCCCCAGAAGCGTGAGAAGGCCGCCGATGGCCTTCGTCGGGGTCAGGGACTCCCCGAGAAGGGCATAGGCGAGGACCGTTGCGCCCACGGGTTCGGCTAAAATCACCACGGCCACGACCGCGGGCGTCACGTAGCGCAGCGCCCAGTTGTACGCCGTATGCCCCAGGAGCTGCGGCCCCAGGGCCAACAACCCAATCATCGTGTAGGTTCGGAGGGAGTAGCCCGTCCAGGGCACGCCCGCCATGAGGGCTACCGCAAGGGTCAGAACGGCCGCCGTCCCGTACACGAGGGTGATGTAGGTCAAGGCGCTCGTCCCCTGCCGGACCCGACGCCCGATCAAGAGATAGGCCGAATGGGCGATCGCCCCCAGCAGCGCCAGGAGGTCCCCGTAGAGCGCTTGCCCTCCCCGGCGGAAGTCGTCCCACCCGATCATGATCCCCCCCGCGGTGGAGAGGAGGATCGCCGTCCCGAGCAGGGGAGGGAGCCGCTCGCGGAGGAAGAGGACCGTCCCGAGCCCGACGAAGATCGGGTTGGTGGCCACCAGCACCACCGAGCTGGCCACGGAGGTGTATTGCAATGAGGCGATCCAGGCGATGAAGTGCAGGCTCAAGAACGTCCCGCTCGCGACGGAGAGCCCCCAATCCCGGGGAGCCAGCCGTCGGAGCTCCCCCTTCCGCCCGGTCACGGCGAGGGGCAGCAGGATCAAGGAGGCGATCCCCAGGCGATAGGCGGCGATGATCAGGGCGGGCGCGTCGGCCAGCTTGATCAGAATCGATGCGAAACTGATGACCCCCACGGCCCCAAAGAGGGCGAAATAGACGGACAGACTGACGTGCGTCATTTGCATCCCCCAATTCTAGGGATCTATAATCCTCAGGCAACCCCAATCCGGAGGGAGCGCGAATGTCCTATCCTAAGGAGCTCAAGTACACGAAGGAACACGAATGGGCCAAGGTCGAAGACGGCAGGGTACGGATGGGCATCACCGACTTCGCCCAAAAGGAGTTGGGGGACATCGTCTACGTGGAGCTTCCCGAGGTGGGCCGCGAGGTAAAACAAGGGGAGGCGATCATCACGGTAGAATCTGTCAAGGCCGCCTCCGACGTCTACGCGCCCGTAAGCGGGAAAGTCGTGGAGGTCAACCCGGAGCTGGAATCCCATCCCGAGTACGTGAACCAAGACCCGTACGGGAAGGGCTGGATGGCCCTCCTCGAGATGGGCGATCCCTCCGAACTCGAGAGGCTCCTCAGCGCCGAGGAGTACGAAAGACTCATCGGCGAAGCGGAGGGTGAGGGCTGATCGGCCATGGGCACCCGTGAGGGAGGATCCCTCCGCCGGAGCGAGTTCATCCCTCACACCCCCCAAGACGTCGAGGAGATGCTCCGGGCCGTCGGCCTGCAGTCCGTAGACGATCTCTTTCAAGACATCCCTCGAGAGATCCTCGATCGTTATGAGCCCCTAGGCCTTGATCCCCTCAGCGAGCTGGAGGCCAAACGGCTCCTCACCCAGATCGCCGAGGAGAACCTCGATCCCCGCAGGTTCGTCTCGTTCTTGGGTGCGGGCGTCTACGACCACGACATCCCCAGCGTGGTCTCGTATTTTATGACCCGCTCGGAGTTCTTCACGAGCTATACGCCCTATCAGGCCGAGGCCTCACAGGGGACGCTCACCTGGATGTTCGAGTACCAGACGATGGTCTGCGAGCTCACGGGCATGGACGTCGCGAACGCCTCGATGTACGACGGCGGCTCGGCCCTCGCCGAGGCGATGCTCATGGCCCACAACCTCACGGGCCGCCGGAAGTTCCTCGTGGCCGAGAGCGTCCACCCCCACTACCGCCGGGTGATCCGGACGTACGCCTGGGCCGCAGACTTGGAGCTGGCGAGCGTTCCCTACGACGATCAAGGGCAGCTCGACAAGGGATTTGTCGCAGAGAACGTGGACGAGGAGACGGGCGGTCTCCTGATGCAGACCCCGAACTTCTTCGGGGTCCTCGAAGACCTCCGCAACCTCAAAGACGCGTTGGGGAAGGGGCTCTTGTGTGTGAGCGCCCATCCCATCGCCTTGGGGATCGTGAAGCCGCCGGGGGCGTTCGGGGCCGACATCGTCGTGGGCGAAGGGCAGGTGTTGGGGAACCCTTCCGCCTTTGGGGGACCGCTGTTGGGCCTCTTCGCTTGTCGAAAAGAGCACATGCGCCGGATGCCCGGGAGGATCTCCGGGCGGACCACGGACGCCCAAGGGCGGGTGGGCTACATCATGACCCTCCAGGCCCGGGAGCAGCACATCCGTCGGGCCAAGGCCACCTCGAACATCTGCACCAACCAAGCGCTCTGTGCCTTTGCGGCCACCCTCTTCCTGGGGCTCTTGGGAAAGCGCGGGCTGAGGGAGCTTGCGGCGTTGATCGCGCAGAAGGCGCACTATCTGGCGCGCAGGATCGAAGAGGAGCTGGGCTGGCCCCGCCGATGGAAGGGGCCGTTCTTTAACGAGTTTGCCGTGGAGACGCCCGTCCCTCCCCGGGAGATTCTGCCCCGACTGCGGGAGCGGGGCTTCCTGGGCGGCGTCGATCTGGAGCCCTTCGGACACCCGAACGCTCTTTTGATCGCCGTCACCGAGAGGCGCACGCGCGCCGAGCTGGATGGGTTTGTCGAGGCGCTCAAGGAGGTCACACGATCCCGATGACGTGGGGAGAACTCGAGCCGGGGCGGACCCTTTTCGATTTGGGAAGGCCGGGGCGGCGGGGACTGCGCCTGCCGGAGCCCGACGTCGACACCCGGCCCCTGGAGGAGCTGATCCCCGAGGAGCTGCTCCGCTCCGAGGAGGAGGCCCCCCGGCTTCCGGAAGTGAGCCAGATCGAGCTGGTGCGCCACTACACGGACCTCTCGCTCGTCAACTACGGGGTGGATACGGGCGTCTATCCCCTCGGGTCGTGCACCATGAAGTACAACCCTCGGGTCAACGAGGAAGTGGCCCGGCTGCCCCAGTTCGCCCATGCGCACCCCCTCCAGGGAGAGGAACTCTCCCAGGGCATCTTGCGGCTGATGTACGAGCTGGGGGAGCTCCTCAAGAAGATCGCGGGCCTGTCCGCGATCACCCTGCAGCCCGCGGCGGGAGCCCACGGGGAATTTGTGGGGATGCTCCTCATCAAGCGCTACTTTGAAGATCACGGCGAGCTTCCAAAGCGCCGCAAGATCTTGTTGCCCGACTCGGCCCACGGGACGAACCCGGCCTCGGCGCACATCGCGGGCTTCGAGGTCGTGGAGATCCCCTCCGACGAGCGGGGGATGGTCGACCTCCGAAAGCTCAAGGAGCACCTGGATGGATCCGTGGCCGGGATCATGCTCACCGTCCCCAACACGCTGGGCATCTTCGAGGAGGACATTTTACAGATTACAAAGCTCGTCCACGAGGTCGGGGGCTTCTGCTACTTTGACGGGGCGAACCTCAACTCCATCTTGGGCCGCGCGCGTCCCGGGGACTTCGGGGTGGACATCGTGCACTTCAACCTGCACAAGACCTTCTCCACCCCTCACGGCGGCGGGGGGCCCGGTTCGGGGCCGGTGGCCGTCTGCGAGGCGCTCGCGCCTTATCTGCCCGTGCCCATCGTGCGACGGCGCGACGATGGCAGCTTTTCTCTCGACTATGACCTCCCCAAGTCGCTGGGGCGGGTCCACTCGTTCTACGGGAACTTCGGGGTGATGGTCCGGGCGTACACGTACATCCGGATGTTGGGCGATGAGGGCTTACGAGCCGTGAGCGAGGCCGCCGTGCTGAACGCGAACTACCTCAAGGAGAAGCTCAAAGGGGTCTACCGACTACCCTATGATCGTTTGTGCAAGCACGAGTTCGTGCTCTCGGGCAAGGGGCTGCACCCCGAGGTCCGCACGGTGGACATCGCCAAGAGGCTCATCGACTACGGCTTCCACCCGCCCACCGTGTACTTCCCCTTGATCGTTCCGGAGGCGCTGATGATCGAGCCCACGGAGACCGTGATGAAAGAGGAGCTGGACGCGCTGGCGGACGCCTTCTCCAAGATCGCCGAAGAGGCCAAGGAGAGCCCGGAGGTGCTGAAGGAGGCCCCGCACACGACGATCGTGGGGCGCTTGGACGACGTGAAGGCCGCCCGCCAGCCGGTGTTGACCTACCCCTTTGAGGGCTAACGCCTGCAACCGAGGCCCCCCTCCCCGATTTGACCCCGATCTCATAAAAGAGCTATAAAGCGGCGCTATGGGGAGCGCGGGAATCCGCAGTCGGGGCCTCGCGCTTCTTATAGGCTTCGTCTCCCTGAGCGTACCGGACCTTGGGGGAGGAACACCGAAGGCTTCCGGGCAAATCGCAGTGGAGCAGTCGTTCCAAAACGAGCATACGCGAGGTCCAAACGATGAGTTCTACGACGTCCTCACCAAGACGGCGTTTGATCTGTCCCTCTGGGGGATCGAGCTGGGAGCAACGCTGGAACAGGGGCAGAAGACCCACACGCAGAGGACGTACCTCAGTCGTCGGTACCGCATGCAAGAGTACAGCTTGTCCCTACGCTTGGACCCGTTCTCCTGGAGAGCGCTTGTTGAAGGACGAGATGTGACCTACCCCTATGCTCCCCGGAAGGACGTTCGCCTGCAGGCCTACGCCCTCCAGGGTGAACTCGCCTACGGCGACGTGCGGTTGGAGGGCGCGGTGACCCAAGAGACTCGGGCGTTTCCGCACGCTCCCTCGAAGGACGAGCGCAGAGTTGCCCTCTCTCTGGCCGCCGGAGCCGAGGGGTCTAGGACGGCCCACGAGCCTGTGCTCGTAGAGGTGTCCTACGAGCACAGGGTCCGGTGGTTCCTCAACGATCCGGAGCGGGACGAGATCCGGAGGAAGCTGGGAGTCCAATGGGGAGCTAGAAGCAGCGCCGGGGCGGTGGAAATCGCATTCGCCCATGAGCAGAAGGATTTCCCCCGAGATTCCTTTCGGAACCGACGGGAGTGGGAAGGATCCCTCAAGGCAACGCTTCCGGGCAGCTGGGGAGAGCTTACGCTGTGGGGAAAGCTCTCGGACGTGGACCGCCCTGAGACCCCCGTGCTCACGCGACGCCTCCGGCATCTGCAGGCGGATCTCAAGCTCCCCGCGCCGTGGGGACAACTCGAGGTGCGCTTGACCCAACGTGCGATCCGGTACCCGCACGATCCCGACCGCGACCGAGGAGTATGGGAGGCGCTCCTCGCGCTCGCAGGGGAGTGGAAGCCCTGGGTGCTGAGCGCGTCCTTGGAGCATGAGATCACGAACTTCCCGCAAGATCCCGAGAGAGATAAGCGTCTTATCCGCTGGGATGCCGCGGTCACCTGGACCCGCGATCCCTGGAGCGTCTCGCTCGCAGGAGGGATACGCAAGACCCACTACCCGGACGATCCCGCTCGCGACGTTCGTCAGCTAAAGGCTGAGTTTGTTGTAGACACGGAGCCCCTCCCAGGCCTTACGCTCACCCTCAAGGGCGCGTGGAAGGCAAGACGATCGCCCAACGCTCCCACTCGTACCACAACCGCAACGGCGTTTTCCCTGAACGTGAAGCTAGGGTTTTAAGCGATAGGTCGTTGCGTCATCCCACAAGCGACATCGGCTTTTGTGCTTGACCTTTTGGGGGTGTTCTTCTACAATCCTTGAGACATACCCTTCTTCAAAGAGCAAGGCACCCCTTTCCTCGCTACCGTAAAACTTGCAGGAGGAGGGATGTTCGAATGGCATACGTCACGAAGAAGGAGCTGATCGAGAAGATCAACCCCCTCATCGACGACCTCATGGACTACCACGAGGAGCTCGAAGGGCTTTTAGAGGAGATGGACTACGAGACGTTCGACGACGTCGTCGGGCGGCTGGGGCGCACCCTCCACGACCTCAAGGAGGCCGTCAAGGAGGCGGAGGATTAACTCGGGCTCGAACCCGAGCCCGAGCCCGAGCCCGAAGCGAAGAGGCTCCGGCCCGCGCTGCCGATCTCCTCGTTGAAGCGCATAAGCGCTTCCTTGACGGCTCTTTGGATCTCCTTGCCCACGGCGCGCGGGTCGAAGGCCTTCTTGTCGGGGGTCCAATCGTTAGAGGACTCGAACGTCTCCGGGTCAAAGCGGACGCCCTCGGGGGGCACGATCGACTCGTGTCGCTGACGATAGAAGTCGTAGGCCGTGCAGGTGTACAAATACTGATAGAAGGTGTCGCGGTTGATCTTGCAGACCCCGCAGCGGATCAGCTCGCGGAGCTGCTCCGTGGAGAGGCCCGAGGAGCCGTGGATCACCAAGGGGATGTCGTACCCGGCTTCCCGCAAGGCCTCGTTCACCCGCCGGGCGAGGTCCAGGCGCAGCGTGAGCGTTCTCCCTTTGCTTACGCCGTGCTCCGTCCCGATGGAGATCGCTAACAGATCTACCCCCGTACGCTCGACGAACTCCACCGCGTCGTCGGGGTCGGTGTAGAAGGCCTCGTCGGAGACGACGTCCTCCTCGGCCCCCTTGATGATCCCCAGCTCCCCCTCCACCAGAATGCCCCGAGGGTGGGCCATCTCGACGACCTTGCGGGTGATCGCGACGTTGCGCTCGAAGGGCTCGTGGGAGGCGTCGATCATGATCGAGCTGGGAATCCGGGCAGCGATCGCCCTCTCGACGAGGTCAAGGTGTTTTTCCTGCTGGTGGTCGAGGTTGAGGAAGATCCCGATGGAGTAGCACTCGCTCACCGCCCGAAGGTACGACGAGAGGGCCCGAAGTCCGGCCCAGGCGTCCCCGGCTCCCGCAAACCCCATGGCCCCGTAGCTGATTTGCACCAGCAGGTCGGCTCGGGAGGCCTCCGCGCCCTCCAAGAGCCCCAAGAGCACGTTGGGCTCGGCGACGTTGCTCGCGATGAAGGCGTAGCCTTCCCGTTTCATGCGCCGATAGACGTCCCGAAGCTGCGCTCCGTCTCCGAACGGCATCGCTCGGCTCCTTTCTGAGAGGTCAGTCTCGATCCCCCACGAGGGCCGCGGCCCCTAACAACCCGACCTCGTCCCCCAGCCGGGTGCTCCGGATCGGGACCCGCCAGCGGGCGTTTCGCCCGTAGGAGGCTAACGCCGGGGTCTGAAGCTGCTCCCACTCGTTCATGACCCCTCCGCCTAAGAAGATCGTCTCCGGGTCGAGGAGCTCCGTCAAGTTGGCGAAGCCGAGGCCCAAATACTCGGCCACCTCGTCGAGGATCTTCTGGGCTTCTCGATTGCCCTCATGAGCAAGCTGGAAGACCTGCGGGGTCGTGATCTGAGGGTCCCCTAAGCGGGCGCGGCCTTCTCGGGCGATGGCCGTCCCGGAGGCGAGGGCCTCCCAGCAGCCGAGCTTTCCGCATGGGCAGCGGGGTCCGCCCGGCTTAAGGATCATGTGCCCCACCTCCGCGGCGCTCCCCCCGCCCCCGTGATAGAGCTTCCGCCCGATGACGATCCCGCCCCCGATCCCCGTGCTGATGGTGACGTACACGAGGTTCTCGAGCTGAGGAGCTTCCCAGCGGGCGATCCCCCAGGCCGCCGCGTTCGCGTCGTTGTCCACCACCACGGGCAGATCGTCCCTCACACCCTGATCTCGGAGAAGTGCTTGAAGGGCCTCCCCGGGCGCGAAGCCCTCCCATTGGGGGAGATTGGGGGCCTTCCCCACGCGCTCCGTCCCCACGTGAACGGTTCCCGCCACGGAGAGGCCGATTCCCACCAAGTCGTCCCAACTTACGCCCTGCTCTCCCAAACACTCTTGGATCGCCCCCACGATCTGGGGGAGCATCGCCTCGGGCTCCGGGAGCGTGCGGAGCTTGCGCTGCGCTATCAGGCTCCCCTCGGCATCGCAGAGCCCCACCCGGGTGCGGGTGCCCCCGACGTCGATCCCGATTGTGTACTGGGTCCGGCTCATCTCCCGTGGCGGACGACGCAGAACTCTAATCCCCGAACCTCGAGGGGCTTCGAGTTGTCCGGCGAGTGGACGACCATGCGCCCCTTCTCGAAGTAGGGGAGCGCGCGCTGGAAGTGCTTGGGGGCCCCGGCCCGCTCGGCCATCGCCTGCTCCATCCCCAATAGAATCCGGGTGCTGATCTGGGAGAGCACCTCGTCGTGGACGTCTTGGGGGTTCTGGGTGATCAGCACCAGCCCCAGGCGGTTCTTGCGCCCCTGCTTGGCCGCGGCGACGAACTTCTGCACGATCGCGCGCGCCTGCTGGGTCTCCGCCCTCGTCAGGAAGTTGTGCGCCTCGTCCACGGCTAAGATCAGGGGATAGCGGGCGATCCGCCGCCCCCATTCGGTGCCCACGGCCTTGGTCTTGGCGTCCGCGATCATGGACAAAATCGCCAGCACCACCACGCGCTCCCCCTCGGCACTTAGGTGGTTGGTGGGGAAGACGCTCACGCCGTCCTCGCGGAAGACGGCCTCGTACAGTTGGGTGAGCGGGTTGGCCCCCTGGTCGAAGATCCCCTCGAAGGGACCCCGCAGCACGCGGCGGCGGATCGCGCCCAGCGTGGCCTCGTGGACGGCTCCGCTCTGGAGATAGGGCTGCATCTCCCCGTCGTCCTCGAGGAAGCGCTGGAATTGCTGGTACGTCCAGTCCTTCTCGGGCGTCCGCCGGAAGAAGTCGCGCACCAAACGCTCCAGCGCGACGTATTGGGTTTCGTTCAGCTCCCCGCCCGCGATCAAGTAAGGGAAGTCGCGCACCAGTTCGAAGGGGATCGTAAACTCGGTGTACGCGTCGCAGCCGCGGTAGCGGTGCCCCCGCTCCACCGCGGCGAAGACCGTGAGTTTATCGCCGATCCCGCCGTACTGTCCTCCTACCCCCAGCAGTTCCTCCCGGTCCTGGGCGGGAGGAGAGGTCATGGGGTCGTCCCGCAGGCCCCAGTACTCGTCGTCCGGGTCGATGATCACAATGCAGGGCTTGCGTACCTCCCCGCCGCGGCGTTCCAACAGATACTCGGATCCCACCACCTGCCGCAGGAAGTTCTTGGCGACGTGGGTCTTGCCCCGCCCGCTCATGCCTGCGATCAAGACGTGGGTGAAGATCAGGGGATCGCCCGTCTTCTCCGCGTCGTTGATGAGGTAGTAGGGCACCTTGAGATCCCCCTGAAAGGTGATCGGCTCGCCGTTTACGGCCACCCACCCCAGGAAGAGCCCGCGCTCCGGGAGGTCGAGCCCCGTGATCACCTCGTCCTTGCTGCGGACCCGCCGCACGCGCGAGTTGGGCTTCGGGATGTAGCGCACCTCCACGGACTTCCCGTCGGGGGTGATGAGCGAGAGGGGCTCGAGGGTCGCCAGCTCGATGTACTCGTCCTCGCCGACGCGGTCGGCCCCCAACAGCACGTGGACCTCGCTCATGTCGTCCACGGCGTCCCTCTTGAGATACGAGAGCTTCTCTATATAAGCGAAGAGCAGTTCCTCCCGATACCCTAGCGGGATGACCACGTACTGCCCCACGGCCACCTCGTCCCGCCGCTCCTCAGGGATGTAGACCTCGATGCGGTGCTCGTCGGTGCTGACGAAGAGCTCCTCGCGGATGGCCACCCGCCCGATCTCGTCGGGATCGAGCTTGAGTACTCGGCCTTCGGTCGGCTCCTCCCGCGACGAAGGGGAGGGGGTAGGGGCGGGGGCGGGCGCGTCCTCCACGATCCCCAGCTCCTTGAGCTTCTCGTCGATCTCCCACTCGGTGGGGTCCGCCATCGCTCGGGCCTCCCTCGGAGGGATTGTACTCCAAGGGCTACGAAGCGCCAACGGCGAACGCTTGCAGAGGCCTTCTTCGTCTTGTACAGTGCTCCCTGCGACGACGGATTCCGCATCGAACGAGATCAAGGGGGTAGGTCATGAGCTCTGTTGTACAGGTAAACGAGGTGAACTTCGAAAAAGAGGTTTTGCATTCGGACGTCCCGGTGCTGGTCGACTTCTACGCCGACTGGTGCGGCCCCTGCCGGGCGCTGGCCCCCATCGTGGAGGAGCTGGCCCAAGAGCTTTCCGGGCGCCTCAAGGTGGCCAAGCTCGACGTGGACCAGAACGAGCAGCTCAGTTCAAAATTCGGGGTGCAGAGCATCCCCACCCTGATCCTGTTCCGAAACGGCCAGGAGGTCGAGCGCCTGGTGGGCTTTATGCCCAAAGCCCAGCTCCTGCAGCATTTGGAGAAACACCTCAGCGCGACGGCTTCCTAGTCGTTAGCCCCTTTCGGCCCTCGACTCCCTCTGCGGGTCCCCCAAAGGGAGGCGGGCAGGAGCCTCGCCCGCAGCGCGAACGCCCCGTAGCTCGCTATCCCGACCGGGACGGCCAGCCCCACGCGGGTCCATTCCGCCGCGTGGAGTCGGGCAAGCCCCCCGTCCAGGGCCCCGACGATCCCCCCCATCACGAGCGCGCCGAGGGCCATCTTCGCCCCCTCCGGGACGATGGGGGCCCAGAGGGGCTCCCGCAGTCGGCGCCGGAGTCGGACCGCGAGCACCGCGGCTTGGGCGAACCCGGCGAGCGCCGTCGCCAACGCCAAGCCCCCCACTCCCAAGGGGCCTATGAGCAACAGGTCGAACGCGATGTTGACTCCCACGCCCACCGCGCTGGCGACTACGGGCGTGCGCGTGTCCTGAAGCGCGTAGAAAGCCCGCGTGAGCAGATGGGTCGCGCCGTATCCCAGGAGCCCCAGGGCCAGGAATCGGAGCACGTAGAGGGTGCGGGCCGTGTCCTCGGGCGTGAAGCGCCCGTGCTCGAAGAGCAGGGCGATCACGGGCTCTCCCAGCACGATCAGCCCCACCGCCGCCGGGAGGAGGACGAACGCCGCCAGCCTCAACCCCCGGCGCAGGTCCTCCCCGAAGGCCCTCGGGTCTTGGGCGGCGGCGTGGCGGCTGAGCTGCGGCAGGAGCGCCGTCCCCAGCGCGACGGCGAACAGTCCCAAGGGCAGCTGAAAGAGGCGGATGGCGTACTGCAGCGAGGCGATGCTCCCGTCCCCCAGCCGGGAGGCAAGCTTGTTGTCCACCAAGAGGTTGAGCTCCACGACGACGAGCCCCGCGACCGTGGGGAGCATGAGCAGCGCCAGCCGCCGGAGGCCCTCATCGCCCCAATCGAGGAGGGGCCGGTAGCGAAAGATCCCCCGCAGAAAGGGGATCTGGAAGAGGAGCTGCATCATCCCGCCCAGGAGGACCCCCCAGGCGAGCCCCAGCACCGGGGGGTTGAAATGGGGCGCGAGCCACAGGGCCCCGACGATGAGCCCCACGTTGAAGAAGACGGGCGCAAGCGCCGGGGCGAGGAAGCGCTCGTGGGCCAGCAGAAGCCCCATCACCACCGCGGCCAGCCCGATGAGCCCCAGAAACGGAAACGTGATCCCCACCAAGCGCACCGTGAGCGCCTGCTTCGGCGCGGAAAAGCCGTCGGCCAGGAAGGGGACGTAGTAGGGGGCCGAGAGGATGCCCGCGACGACGACCAAGGGGAGCGCAAAGAGCGCGACGGTGAGCACGTTGGAGGCGAAGCGCTCGGCCCATCTCCTGCCCCTTTGCAACCGCTCCGTGAGCAGGGGGACGAACGCGGTGCTGAGCGCCCCCTCGGCCAGGAGCATCCGCAGCATGTGGGGCAGCAGGAAGGCGACGACGAAGGCGTCGTACTCCGCGCCCGCGCCGAAGCGGTTTGCGATGGCGACCTCACGGGCCAAGCCGAGCAGGCGGCTTAGGGCCGTCGCCGCGGCGATGACCAGAGCGCTTTGCAGGAGCCGTCCCCCTTGGAGCACGGCGGGAGCTTAGCGCGGGAGGGGCCGGAAGACGAGGGCTACGGGGACCTCCGTCGTGCTCCCCAGCGACCTCCAGCGGGCGCGGACGCCGTCCCAGAAGGCGAGCGAGCTGGAGCCGCCCCCGTCGAAGGCCATCGCTTCGACCGCCCCTTGCGAGCGGAGGAAGTCGGCCAGCTCCGGGAGGCTCATCCCCACGGATCCGTTCCCCCGGGTGACCACCACCAAGAGGAGGGTCCCGTCCTCCCGAAGGGCGATCGCGCTGCGGGCCGCGGGGCTCTCGATCAGCTCCGCCGAGAAATCCTCCCAGGGCTCAAGGGCGATCCGGCCCTCCCGAAGCAATCGAGGTCCGGCCTGGAGGGCATCCCGCAACAACAAGACGTCGGGGGTGAGCGCGAAGTCGACGCGGGCGGGGTCGCCGGGGATCAGCCCGGAGACGCGGGCCCGGGCCGCCCCCTGCGCGACCAAGAGCGTCTCCTCCCGGAAGGAGCCTGCACGGGCGAGGGCCTGTGTCCCCGTCCCCACCCAGACGACGTGGTCGTCCCGCAGCGCCAGCACCCGCGCGTCCTTCCAGCTCCCGAGCGGCCCGCGATACTCGGGCGTACGCGCCACAAGCCCGTCCGGAAGCGCGGGGCGGTTCACCCCGTCCAGCGGGATCCTCCCCTGGTGGGTGCGTACGCGCAATGCGATCTGCGGGTTGAGGAAGCGTAAGATCCCCCCGAGCTCGATCCCCAAGGTGGCCCGCCTCCCGTAGGGCGTGCCCAAGGGCCTTACGTCTTTCAGCAAAAACCCGATGGGAAGGCCCGTTTGGGGGTCGAAGTAGTTCGCGTTGATCCCGACGAGGGCCTCCGCCCCTCGGGTAAGATTGAGAACGCCCGCGCGCGTCCCGATCCCCCCGCGGGGGATCGCGACCTCGGCCCGCAGACCCAACCCTTCAGGGCGGAACGAGAGGAGGTGCAAAAGGACCCGACCGCGGGGCCCTTGGAGTTCAAGGCGCTCGTACTTCCCGCCCCAGCCCGTGTCCTCTTGTGTTCGAAAGAGCAGATCAAAAGAGGTCTCCGC
>JALSGO010000164.1 GCA_026982655.1 Candidatus Bipolaricaulota bacterium | reverse complement strand
CGCGGTCGGCCTCGAGGTCGTAGCCGAGCTCGAGCCCGGGCGGGATCCGCACCTCCTTGTCCACGATGACGTTCTTCAAACGCGCGTGCCGACCCACCTCGACGTCGTCGAAGAGCACGCTGTTTTCAACGAGCGCCCAGGAGTTCACCCGCACCCGCCGAAAGAGCACCGACTGCCGCACGGTCCCACCGGAGACCACCACGCCGCCCGCGATCAGCGAGTTGATCGCCTGTCCCACCCGCCCCTCCTCCTCACGGACGAACTTGGCGGGCGGGGAAAAGAGGTTCGCGGTCCGAAGCGGCCACTCGGGGTTGAAGAGGTCAAAGGAGGGCCGCTCCGCCACCAGGTCCATGCTGGCCTCGAAGTACGCATCCACCGTGCCCACGTCCTTCCAGTAGGTGTTCTCCCCCTCCCCCGGAATGCGGTTTTGGAAAAAGTCGTAGGCAAAGAGCCGGTAGCCCTCCCCAAGCGCCCGCGGGAGCACGTCCTTGCCGAAGTCGTGGGAGGAGTCCTCGCGCTCGGCGTCCTCGCGCACGAGGGTATCAAGGACCCGCGTTTTAAATAGATAGTTCCCCATGGAAACCAGCGCCCGGGAGGGGTCATCGGGCATGGGCTTTGGGTGCCGGGGTTTTTCCTCGAAGGAGAGAATCCGCCCCTGCTCGTCCACCTGGATGACCCCGAACCGGCTCGCCTCCTCGATCGGCACCGGGTAGGCGGCGATGGTCACGTCGGCGTCCCTTTGCAGGTGAAAATCGAGCATCTGGCGGACGTCCATCTTGTAGATGTGGTCCCCCCCGAAGACCGCCACCGTCTCGGGAGCGTGGTTTTCGATCAGGTGGAGGTTTTGGTAAATCGCGTCGGCGGTGCCCCGGTACCAGACCGGCCCGAGCTCCTCGTAAAGATACATCTGGGCCGGGACCAGCACGATGAAGTGGTCGTCCAAAAAAGACCCAAACCGCCAGTAGCGCTGAATGTGCTCGGTGAGGGACTGGGCCTTGTACTGGATGAGCACGTAGATCGAGTAGATTCCGGA
>JALSGO010000163.1 GCA_026982655.1 Candidatus Bipolaricaulota bacterium | reverse complement strand
TAATCTCAAGATCCTTCCTCGGTCGACCAGCTTCTTCTGTACAAGCTCAAGCTTCATATCCTGCAGAGCTAGCTTCAACCAGTAAGACCGATCTTCACCTTGGACGATACGATCCTCCGACATTGCCGCTGTGCTCAATGCTTCCTTCTCTTTAGAGAGTCTATAACTCGAATTAAAGCTTTCTACACATCCAAAGATCCCCATTGAGATTAGAAGCATCAGTGATCCGACTAAGATTCTCTTTATAGTCATCGCTTATCTCCCCCTTAACGTTAGGATTATATCACTAGCGCGGGGGGGTCAACCCCCAAGGGCAGAGCTCTAACTCTTAGGGGGATTGTACAAGTCTCCTATTTGAGGCTTGACAGCATTGAACATTGACAAACCCCGCCTGCGGCATTACCATCCCTCACCGTGGAGGTGTCGCGGCTGAGCGAACCGACGGAAGCCCAATCCGGTCGTCTGGGGACGGAGAAACAGGCCTGTTGCATCGGCTCGAGCGGGACCCCGGTTAAATCTCTCCCCAGTTCTGCCCCACCTTGACGTCCACCCTCAAGGGCACCCGAAGCGTTAGAACGCCCTCCATCGTCTCCCGGATGAGAGGCACGCACGCCTCCGCGTGCGATTCGTCGGCCTCGAAGATCAGCTCGTCGTGAATCTGCAGCAGCATTCGGGCGGGCAGCTCTTCCCGCTCGATGAGCTTGTAGACGCGGATCATGGCCAGTTTCATCAGATCCGCCGCCGAGGCCTGGATGGGCATGTTGATCGCCTCGCGCTTCATCCGCGAGTCCAGCCGCCCCGTGAAGTACCTGCGGCGGCCCAGCAGCGACTCCACGTACCCCTTCTCCTCGGCTTCTTTCACGATGCGCTCCATGTAGGCCTTGACGCCCGGGAAGCTCTGAAAGTAGCTCTTGATGAACTCGTTCGCCTCGTGGCGGGAGATCTTGGCCCACTGGGCCAGCCCGTAGGCGCTCATCCCGTAGGCGATCCCGAAGTTGATCCGTTTGGCGACGTCCCGCTGCTCCGGGGTCACCTCCTCCAGGGGGACTTTGAAGATCGTCGCAGCGGTGCGGGCGTGGATGTCTTCGTCCCGCTGAAAGGCCTCGATGAGCCCGCAGTCTTCCGTGATGTGGGCCAACACCCTCAGCTCGATCTGGGAGTAGTCCGCTCCAATTAAAACTCTCCCGGGCGGGGCCACGAACGCCCGCCGGATGCGGGCTCCGATCCCGCGCACGGGGACGTTCTGCAGATTCGGGTTGCTCGACGAGAGGCGACCCGTGGCCGTGACACTCTGGTTGAAGCTCGTGTGGATCCGGCCCGTGACGGGGTGGATGTGCTCCGGAAGCTTTCTCACGTAGGTGCTTAGCAGCTTCTCCAGCTCCCGATAGGCGAGGAGCTTCTCGGGGAAGGGGTGCTTCTCCTGGGCCGCGAGCTGCTCCAGCACGGAGGCGTCCGTGGACGGCCCCGTCTTGGTCCGCTTGAGCACGGGGAGCTTCAATACTTCAAAGAGAATGTGGGCCACCTGCTTGGGCGAGTTGGGGTTGAACTCCTCGCCCGCCAGCTGAAACAATTCGTGCCTGAGCTGCTCCAGATACACCTCGAGCTCTTTGGCCTGCTCCTCAAGCACCTGGGGGTCTAACAGAATCCCGTTGAGCTCCATGTGGGCCAGCACGGGGATAAGGGGGAGTTCTACCTCGTAGAGCAGTCGTTCGAGGCCCTCCTCGCGGAGCTTGGGGAGCATCGCCTCTTTGAGACGGAGCACAACCTCGGCGTCCTCCACGGCGTACCGGGCCGCCTCTTGGATGGGCACCTCACACATGGAGTCCACGCCCAGATCTTTGAACTTGCGGATCCCGTGGCCCAGGTAGCGCAGCGCCAGTTCGTTTAAGTCTTTGCGGCCCTCGGGATCGAGCAAGTACCCCGCCAGCATGGAGTCGAAGGCGATGTTCTTGATCTGCACCCTCTGACGCCGGAGGAGCTTGTAGTCGTACTTCAGGTTCTGCCCTACGATTCGTAGCTTTTCGAGGTGAGACTTGAGCTTCTTGAGCACCTCCTCGGAGGCGAGCTGGCTTTCGGGGCTTTCATCGTGCTTTAAGGGGATATACACCCCCCGTCCGGGCTCGAAGGCGAGCGCGATCCCCACGATCTCCGCGGTGAGCTCGTCCTCCCCCGAGGCTTCCAGATCCAGTGAGACCTCTTCCGCCTGCCGGAGGCGCTTCAGGAGAACCTCCAGTTGGCTTTGCGTCCGGACGATCTCGACGTCCACGGCGGGGCCCTCGGCGGGCTTCTCCTCGCGCTCCAAGCCCAGCTCTTTCAAGAGGCTGCGGAACTCCAGCTCCTCGAACAGCTCCCGAACCCGCTCCCAGTCGGGGTTGCCGGGGCGGCAGCGCTCCAGCGCGTCCTCGGGGAGCGGTACGCTCTCGAGCTGCACCAGCTCGTAGCTCAGCTCCGCTAAGTCCTTGTGCTGCGCAAGGGCCTCGCGGGCGCGCTTGTTCTCCACCCGATCGACGTTCTTTAGCACCTCGGACAAGCTCCCGAACTGCTCCAAGAGCATGTGGGCCGTCTTCTCCCCCACCCCGGGGACGCCGGGGACGTTGTCCGTGGGGTCGCCTACTAGAGCTAAGTAGTCCCGCACGCGCTGCGGGGGCACGCCCAAATAGCGTTGAACGCCCTCGGCGTCCAATGCTTCTACGTCCCCGCGCATGTCCCTTCGGGGCTTCAGTACCACGACCCCGTCGCCGACGAGCTGCATGAGGTCTTTGTCCCCGGTGACGATGAACACTTCGAATCCCCGCTCTCGGGCCTTTCGGGCGAGGGTGGCGATGAGGTCGTCCGCCTCGTAGCCCGGCTCCTCGAACCGGGGGATCCCCAGGGCCTCGACGATGGCCTTGACGTGGGGGATCTGCACCGCGAAGTCGTCGGCCAGCTTGGGGCGGTGGGCCTTGTACTCCTCGTAGCGTCGATGGCGGCGGGTCTCCCCCGGCGCGTCGAAGGCCACCGCCAGGTATTCCGCGGGGTACTCCCGCAACAATTTAAGGAGCGTACGGGTAAACCCGAAGACGGCCCCCGTGGGGAAGCCGCGGCTCGTCGAGAAATCCTTCAGCACGTGATACGCCGGGTGCAGGATGGAGCCCGCGTCGATAAGCAGCAAGCGCCCCTTGCCCGAGGCCTCTCCCTTCTTCTCAAAGAGGGGGAGCTTTTCGCTGGGGGCCATGGGAACTCCTAGCGCCCCCCTTGGGCTCGGGGAAGCGCGTACTTCCGCAGGCCGGAGCGCTCTCGCAACAGGTGGCACAGCGCGACGGCGAGCGCGTCGGCGGCGTCGTCGGGCTTGGGCAGCTCCTTCATCCGGAGGAGTCGGCGGACCATGGACTGCATCTGGGGCTTCTTGGCGCGACCGTAGCCGCAGATCTGGCGCTTGACCTCCAGGGGGGTGTAGCTTGCGACGTGTGCGATTGCAGAGCCCGCCAGCAGCACCACGCCGCGGGCCTGGGAGACGCTCATGGCCGTGGTCACGTTCCGGTTGAAGAAGACCTCCTCGACGGCGAGGGCGTCGGGTCGGTATTCCTCGACGAGCTTTGCGACTTCCTCGAAGATCGTCCGCAGGCGTCGGGGTAAGGTTTCGTCCGAGGGCGTGCGGATGACCCCGGCCTCGAGCACCTCTGCCGTGCCCTGGCCGTCCTCCAAGACGGCGTAGCCCGTGATCGCCAGCCCGGGGTCGATGCCCAACACTCGCATCAGCTCTCGACCAGCAGGTCCTTCAGCTTGGCCCAGCGGGGATCCTTAGGTTCGGGTTCGTGCGTGGAAGTCCCCTGCGTCTCGCAGGCGCAAGGGCCTTCGTTGAGGTCCTGCCCGCAGCGGGGACAGAGGCCCTGGCACTCCTCGCGGCAGAGGGGCTTTACGGCCAAGGCCGCCGAGAGGAGCCCCTCCACATAAGGGGCGAGCTCCAGCTCCTCCGCGCCGTGCTCGTAGCGGAAGTCCTCCAGGGGGACGCCGAGGCTCTCGGTGGCGACCGCCGGTTCCTCCTCGAAGGCGAGCGCCTCGCGGCGATGGACCCTCACCGAGAGGGGCCGCAGGCACCGGCTGCACTCCAGCTCCACGGTCGTGTCCAGCTCGGCGTCCAGATAGACGATCCCGCCCTGGTAGTACGCCCGGCCTCGGACGCTCACCGCCTCTCGTAAAGGCAGAGCCCGCCCACGGTGGGGGAGCGCCTCCCAGCGCTCCTCCCAGGCCACCTCAAAGACCTGACCGGGCGCTTCCTTCATCCGCTTGAGGTCCAGCTTCATCGCGATCACCTCGTTCGCTGCTCCATCATAGCGCTGGCTTGTTTCCTTAGCAAAGCCCTTCCGCACGGAGACAGACTCCGCGTGCTCCCCCTCTTACCCAACCCTAAGGCAGAAGCTCCAGATGGGACGCGAAGCTTGGACGGTAGAGCGCAAAGTGCCTGCGGTCGTAGGTGAAGACCTTCGAAATCTTATACCGCTCACACAGAGCGAAACAGACCGCATCGACGAACCCCAACTCAGCCTCGGCGTATCGCTGTTCCATCCGCCAGGCAGTCCGGAGGTCTTCCTCCGTGGGGACCAAGAGCTCGAAGACCCCGTTTATCGCGGCTTCCCAAACCTTGTTGGCGAAGAAGTGGCCCAGCCGTGCCTCCAGGAGCAGATAGCTCTCGGTGAGCACGGGAAGCGGGAGGCCCAGGGTCTCCCTGCGGACGATGGAGGCGTAGAACTCCTTGGCCTGCCGGTGATTCTTGTCGTTTCGGTCGGTAAGGGCGTAGATTGCGCCGGTGTCTACCAAGATCATGTCCGCAGATCCCGTCGGAGCTGCTCCCGGAGGATCTCCTCCGCGCGCTCGGAGGCTGCCTCCCCCGGAGGCCCTTCGGCCAGGCCCACAAAGCCAAAGTAGTCCGGGCCTTCCCCCCCACCGTCACCGTCCTGTTGGAGATAACGGCGCACCGCCTCGCGGATGAGGGCCGCCATGCTCCGCCCCTCCCGGCGTGCCCTTCGCTTAAGCTGCCGGAATTGGTCCTCCTCAAGATAGACCATCGTCTTGCGCATGTCGTCTCTCCCCTCCCGCAAAGCATATGTCACATATGTCAGGATAGCAACTCTCACGCTCCCGAGAGTGAGTAGAGGGGAGTTCAAACCGGCGAGCGATGAGCACGGGAGAAGATCCCAAGGGGTGCCCAACAGACGCCTAGGGGCTGGAGGGTCGAGGCGCATAGCGCTCGCAGACCGCATCGGCAACCGCCAGCGCGTGCTTCATAGGGGCTACGTCGTGGACCCGGACGATGTCTGCGCCGCGGAGCACCCCCACCACGACGCTCGCGATCGTCTCCTCCAGCCGCTTCTCCACAGGGCGCTTCGTGAGCGCTCCTAGGAAGGACTTGCGCGAGGTCCCCAACAAGATGGGCCGCCCCAACTCCCGCAGCTCCCCTAATCGCTGAAGGATTTCCGTGTTGTGCTCCGGCCTCTTCCCGAACCCGATCCCCGGGTCCACGATGATCCGATCGCGGGCGATCCCCTGAGAGACGGCAAACTCGATCCGCTCCCTCAGGAACGCGAGGATCTCGCGGACGACGTCCCCGTACGTCGGGTTCTGCTGCATCGTCTTGGGCGTCCCCTTCATGTGCATGAGCACCACGGGGACATCCCCTTCGGCCACCACGGAGGCCATCTCCGGGTCGAAGCGCAGGGCGCTTACGTCGTTGATCATGTCCGCCCCCGATTCCAACGCCTCTCGGGCGACCCGAGCCTTGTAGGTGTCCACGGAGATGCACACCTCGGGAAGGGCTTGGCGCACGGCTTGGACAACGGGGATCACCCGGCGGAGCTCCTCGTCCAGGGGCACGGGATCGGCCCCGGGACGGGTGGATTCGCCCCCGATGTCGAGGATGTCGGCCCCTTCCTCCACGAGCCTTTGAGCGTGCGCGACGGCGGCCTCCACGGTCGTGTAGCGCCCCCCGTCGGAAAAGGAGTCGGGGGTGACGTTCAAGATCCCCATGATCAGCGTCCGTTTCCCGATCTCTGTGAGTACTTCGAGGCTCACGCCCTCTCCCTCCCGCGGAGGATCATAGCCTATCGTAGACCCCCTCACAACGGAGGCGGACGGCTGGCCTTGCGCCCCTTTGCTCCATCCGCTACGCTTACGCTGCCCTGGTGAAGTACCCTTCGCCTGAGACGGAAACCCCGTGAGATGTGCATAGCCTAAAGGAGGAGAGATGCAGGTTTTGCTGACGCAGACGGTGGAGAAGCTCGGCGAGCCCGGGGACATCGTGGACGTGGCCCCCGGGTACGCCCGCAACTACTTGATCCCCAAGGGCTTGGCGGTGGAACCTACCCCTCACAACATCGAGCGCTTCCGCAAGGTCCGCGAGCAGCGCATGGAGGAGCTCAAGGCGCGCGAGCAGCGGGCCCAAGAGCTCAAGGAGAAGCTCGACGGGTACGTCCTCACCTTCACCCGCAAGGCCCACGACGACAAGCTCTACAGCTCCGTCCGCCCCGAGGAGATCGCTTCCCACATCGAGGAGAAGTTCGGGTTCGAGCTGGAGAAGGGCCGGGTGCAGCTGGAGAACCCCATCGATACCTTGGGGAAGCATCCCGTCAAGATCAGCCTCTACAAGGACATCGTGGCCGAGGTCGTCGTCGAGGTGAAGGAGGAGTCCGCCGAGCCCGCGGAGGCTTCGGAGCCCTCCGGCGAGGGCGACGGGGGCGGGGACGCGGGAACGGAAGAATAACCCCCCCATCCGGACGGATGAGCCCTCGACCCGCACCGGCCCTTATCGGGTGCACCCTTGCGCTTGTAATGCTGCTGGAGCTTGTGTGGGCCTTGTCCCTTCCCGCGTTCACGGGGACCACGGAAACCGCTTTTGATCTGCTCTTTCGAACACAAGAGGACACGGGCTGGGGCGGGAAGTACGAACGCCTTGAGCTCCAAGGGCCCCGCGGTCGGGTCCTTTTGCACCTCCTCTCGTTCCGCCCTGAAGGGTTGGGTCTGCGGGCCGAGGTCGCGCTCCCCCGCGGGGGGATCGGGACGCGCGCGGGCGTTCTCAATCTTACCCGAGGGGCGGGGGCCCTCGTCGGGATCAACGCGAACTACTTCGACCCCCAAACGGGCCTTCCCATCGGGTTCTTGCTGAAAGACGTGAGGCCCTTGGGCACGCCCTACGGGAGGCGGGCCACCCTGGGGATCGAGCTCGGGGGGATCTTACGCTTCCTCAACCCGGAGATCGCATTGCGCGTGCGCACCCACCAGGGGAGGATCCCGCTGGACGGGGTGAACCGTCCCGCGCTTCCGGACGGGCTTGTGGTGCGTACGCCCGAGTATCGCGGGCCGCTCGGGAGCTGGAAGGACGCGCGGGTGCTGGCGCTGCGGGACGACCGCGTCGTCTGGGTGGGGACGGGGACACAGGCCCTCGCCCGTGCAGGCTCCTTCCGAGAGGAGACGCTCTTGGTCGCGCAGGGGGCGGCCCGGGCCCGCGTCTTAGAGCTGATCCCCGGCGACCCCGCCCGCGTCGACTTCGCGCTCACCCCCGACGTCTTGTTGTTGCGGGATGCCCTCCAGGCCGGACCTCGATTGCTTCGGGAGGGCCGGATCGCCCTTGAGCCCTGGGAG
>JALSGO010000162.1 GCA_026982655.1 Candidatus Bipolaricaulota bacterium | reverse complement strand
GCCGCGTCCACCCCTGCACCCACCGCCTCCGACGCCTCCCGATCCACGGCCCGTCCATCCGTCCGGAACGTCCTCGCGCCCCCATCATGCGCATCATGTGGCACAAACAGGCCCGCAAAATCCCGCCCCCATCCCACGACCAACGCATCCCGGCCCCCTCGCATCCAACGCGAGCCCCTCGAATCACACCTCGACACCAAAGACAAGGGGTTACGAGAAGGTCTCGATCCACAACCCAGATACGATGATATTGCCATCGTATCGTACGAACGGACGTTCGTCGCTTGTTACCCGACGGCCCGGAGGCTAGATGGCAGGAGGTTCCGCGAGGATGGGAACATCCAGTGTCGACTTTTGACCGTGCCGAGTTCTTGTTCCGCACCCCCCTGCGTACGGTCAACGCCGGGAGCGCGTTCGTGTTCCTGCTGGCCTTCGCACTCGCCGCTCCCGCCCTCGATCAGCCTCCCCGGCACGATGAACTGTACCACCTGCTCGCGGCCCGAGGGCTGCTGACCGTCGGGGAGCCCCGCATTGGAGACGGATTCTACGTTCGGGGGTTGGAATACACGTACCTCGCCGCCTTGAGCCTCCGCATCTTCGGGGAGACGTTGCCGGCCGCTCGGCTGCCCGCTCTCCTGGCCGCTGCGGCGATTCCGGCCGTTCTGTTCTTCTGGCTGTATCGGACCGGTCGACCCGCGGCCGCGTGGTTTGCCTCGCTTTCTTGGCTGAGCTCTCCCTTCTTCATCGAGATCGCCACCTTCGCGCGCTTCTACAGCATCCAGACCCTCGCCTTCACGATCGGCGCGATCCTGCTGGAGCGCGCTCGTACGCGGGCCTTTCCGATCTCGTTCGCCCACACTCTGACCGGAGTGGCGACCTTGGTGTTCGCCATCCATCTGCAACCGGTAACCCTCTTCGGAGTCGCCGGTCTCGCACTCTGGCTGATGGTCGATGAGCTTCCGAAGGAGTGGACGCGTAGACGATGGCTCCGCTGGAGCTTCCTGATCGCCCTCCCGCTTTTCTTCCTTCTCCCTCTCCTCTTCCCCGATTTCCTCGCGAGTCTGTGGATGCGCTTCCGCACCGCCGAGGCGTTCAACGCTCGCTTCCGGGATGCGATCTGGTTCTACCATGCCTGGTATCAGCTCTACTATCCGGGCCTCTGGTCCCTGACTCCCCTCCTCGCGGCCCTCGCCCTCGTGAGAGCACCCTCTCTGGCCCTCTTCACGATCTGTACCTTCACGGTTCCCTTCGTCCTCGCCTCCCTCGCCGCACCGAAGGCCACCCGCTATTTGGCGTTCGCCCAACCCTTCCTCTTCACGCTGTGGGGCCTCGCACTCGCCGAACTGGGGAAGCTCGCGGCCCGGTTCCTGTGCGGGCTCCGCCGGCCGTTCGCGATCGGTCTCCTCCGGTTCCCGTCGGGATACGTCCTCTTCATCCCGGCCCTCGCTCTCACCATGCTCGCGCAGCCCTTTTGGGTGCGAACACTCGCCTTCCTCCTCGGGTTCCGCCTCCCCTTCGAGGCTCCCACGCCGGACTGGGCCTCCGTGGCGGCGCGCCTCCGGCGCGAAGCCGCCACGGTCTCCGTCGTCATGGGCCCGCACGATGTCTACAATTTCTTCTATATCGGTCGCCACGACATCACATTTTCACCCTCAAAATACAACGAACTCCGCTCTGAACCGCCCGGCCCATGGCGTTACGATCCTCGAACCGGACGTCCGGTGCTCTCGGAAACCCGCTATCTCGAACGCCTTTTCTCGTGCTATCCATCGGGCATGTTCGTGATCATGACATCCTATCTGGACAAATCCTTTGCACTTCCGCCCAGTGCTCGGGAGTTCTTGGAGCGCAACACCGTCCGTCTACCCCTTCCTGCCGCCAGCGGTGTGACCGCCTTCGTCTGGCGTCACGAGCCCGCGGTCCCGGCCGATTCCTTCTGCTCCGACCTTCACACCCACTCCCGCCTCGCCGTAGAGGGTCGCTGACATGTTGATGATCCATGTGAGACGGATATCATCATTCCTTTTCAGTTTCGAGATGCTCTTTGCATCATTCCTTTATTCAAACAATATCAAGGCATTACTTCATCAGATAATTGGATCAGCACCGATCGACGAGACAATCGTACTCATGGTCATGACCGTTCCTGCTGCGGTGGTGATTCTTCTTCGCCGGAGTCGGATCCACATTCCCGGGTTGTCGGTGCTGACCGCAGGGACCCTGTTCTTCTCGTATACTGTCCTTACCGCCTCTTGGTCGCCATCCCTGAACGTCCTCAAGCGGGAGCTCCTCTTTTTGGCGGGGGGACTCTGGTCGCTGCTCTGTGCCAGTCTCGTCATCGCGCCGGAACGTGAACGCGTCTATCGTTTCCTCCTGATCTCCGGTGGCTTCGCTGTCGCCGTCACCATCCACGGCTGGTACTGGATCAATCTGTACGGAAGTCTCGTCACGTCCATGGAGCTCCGGGAGCTCGACTTTCGGGCATTCTACCAGCTCGCCGGACGCATGAGTGCGATCGGCGCTGCATTGTTCCTCTCCATGGCCCTGTACGAGGGCTTCCTGTCCAGGCGACAGTTGATCGCTCTCCTGCTCGGCCTCTTCTGCGGCATCTTCACGTTTCTCTCCGGTTCACGCCTGTCGGCGCTGGGCATCGTGGGTGCCCTCACCATTGCCTTCCTGGCGGGAGCGCGCGATCGTCGGCAGGGACAATGGGTCGCGGATGTGAACCGGCTAACCCTGCTGGGGATCATCCTCGGTATCGTTCTGATCGTTTCCCAGCTCGACCTCCGGGAGATGGAGACGATCCGACGGCTCAGATCCTTGTTCCTCGAGGCCGAAGCTGCGCCGGGGGTGATCGATCGGTACGGACGTCTCAACTATGTCCAGATCGCGTTCGCGCTGTGGATGTCATCACCGATTCTGGGAGTTGGCCTCATGGGATTCGGGCCCCTCGGTTTCCAGACGGAAAGTGCGGTGAATCCCGGCCTCTATCCCCATAATCTCGTCGCCCAGATCCTCACCGAAACCGGGTTGTTGGGCATGATCGTCTTTCTCGGCTTCCTCTGGTCCGCCTATCGCGGAATCTCCCTCGCGCGCCTTTCCCGCGATCCCCTTCTCGTCGTGCTCCTCGCCACCTCGGTGGTGCCCTGGTCCATCGCGTTGTTCAGCCAGACCATCAGTATGCAGTGGAAACTCTATACCTTCATCGGGCTCATGACCCTGCCCGCCCCCGGATCCGTACGGGCGGAGCGCCGCTCCGACGAATCTCCGGACACCGGGGACCGAAGGCTCTCCCTCAGCATCCGTGTTCTCCGCTGAGAGACCGGTGCCGGGCCCTTGCATCGACACGACCGGCACCACCACCGGTGCTCCCGACCGGACGGTGATCCGTACGGGTAGATAAGGACACACAGGGGACGGAACGCGCCCCCTACCCACCGACCGCCACGAGCCACCTGTTCCGGGGCGAGTGCTCAAGCAGATGGCCACCGTCCGTCCGAGGACGGAAGGGGCGTGTGACGCGGTCCGTCACGTCTTCGGGGGGCACGGTCATGTCCGGGACCGAGGTTTCCGTCGAGCGGACTTCTTGTATCTTGGCCTCGAGGATGGATCGGATTCCGTCATTCGACATAATATCTTTTGTATTTCTTTGAATAGTATTTCCGATCCGTGACATAAGAATATTCATAATACGACAGGCGTCTGAAATCGACGAACGTGAGGGCCACACCCGCTGGCTCGATGCCGATCTCTCGCAGTGCACGTACGGCCCCCTCTGCGACCTCCCGCCCCGTGCGGGCCCATCGCAGGGCGAAGATCACGCGGTCCGCGTGCAAGGTCGCCAGACGACCATCGGTGACGACCGCTACCGGTGCCGTATCCACCACCACCAGATCGAACCGCTCCCGGGCGACGGCGAACAGCTTTCTCAGGGCCTCGCTCTCCAGTACGTTGGTGGGATTGTCGCTGTGTCCGGCCACGGGGACGAAATGGAGCCCCACCTTCGGATCGTGATGGACAATCTCCTCCAACGTCGCGCCACCCCGGACATAGTCCATCAGCCCGCCGCGGACCGCCCAGCCCAGCCCGCGATGGATGCTGGGATGACGCAGGTCGAGGTCCACCAGCAGGACCCGTTTGCCCGAACGGGCGGCGAAGAGGGCGAGGCTCACGGCGAGGGTGGTCTTGCCCTCCTCCGGCAGCGAGGAGACGACGCAGACGACGCGCGGCGGGCGGTCGGCACTGCCGAGCTTGAGCGCGGTGTAGAGACTTCGGATGGATTCGGCATAGAGGGAAAGGGGTTTCTCCAGGAGATAGCGGGCGGGAGTCCACCCCCGTCGCAGCCTGAGCAGCGGGACGCGGGCAAGGACCGGCAGTCCCGTCACGCGTTCCACCTCGCGGCTACTCCTGAAGGTGCGGTCGAGACGCTCCCGCATCAACGCGAGGAAGGTGGCGAAGAGAAAGGAGGCGCCGAAGCCGACCAGACCGAAGAGCTTGGGGCCCGGCGAGCTGGGGACCGCCGGCGGGGTGGCCTTGGCGACGATGCGCACGTCGGGCTCGGCGATCTGCTCCCGGCGCTGCAGTTCCTTGTAGCGCTCCAGCAGGTTCTCGTAGAGCTGGCGGCTGGTCTCGGCCTGACGCTCCAGCTCGCGCAGCCGCACCTCCACCTCGCGGTTGACGGTGGTGCGGGCCTTGGCGGCGGCGAGCTGCCGTTCCAGCACCGCCACCCGGGCGGCGACGCTGTTGGCCTCGTTCTCGATGGTCTTGATGATGCGGTTGATCTCGGCCTCGATCTTGTCCTGCAGCTCGGCCTTCTCGCGCCGCAGCTGCTGCATGCGCGGATGCTTCTCGCCGTAGAGGGTGGAGAGCTCGGCCTCGCGCCGCAGCACCTCCGTCTCCTGCTGGCGCAGGTTGATCATCACCGGCGAGGCGGCCACCTCCGGCACCGAATCGAGTCCCCGCCCGGCCGCCCGCAGCTGACGGATGAGCGCGAGCTTGGAGCGCTTCTCGGCCAGCTCGGCCCTGGCCAGGATGAGCTCCTTGTTGAGATCGGCGAGCTCCTGATCCGAGAGGGTGGGCCCCTCCCGCTGGGCACTGACCAGATTGTGCTCGGCCCGGTACCGCTCCACCGCTGCCTCGGCCCGCTGGACCTCCTCGCGCAGGGTGGCGAGACGCTCCTCCAGCCAGCGCGAGACCCGCCCGGTGGACAGCAGCTTGGCCTTGAGCTGCTCGTCCACGAAGATCTCGACGATGCGGTTGGTGATCCTCGCGGCCTTCTCCGGATCCTTCGCCGTATATTCCACGGTGATGACCGAGGACTCGTCCCCTATGAGCTGAAGTCCCGCTCTGAAACGGGCTAGGGCGACCTCGCGGGCGACCCTGGCCATCTCGTCCTCTCTCATCGGGCGAGATTCCTCCACGATCCCCAGCGCAGCCAACCAAGACTCGGGGATCAGGGACAGGAAACGCGCCCATCCCTCCCGTGGAACCGTGGGCACCTCCCCCTCGGGGAGCGCGACGAAGGGATTGAAATCCGGATCCCGGAACAGATCGAGGTCCTCCATGACGCGGGCGTGAAGGGCCGGCGACTGGAGGAGTCTCATGGTCGTCGGAACGGCGCTGCCGCGCACCTCAAGACCCGGCAGTGCGGCCTGCAGCTCTTCCAGCACGTCGTTCGGCCGGGGGTCGACGACGAGCTGGGCCCGGGCGGTGTACTTGGGGTCGACCAGCAGCGACACGGCGACGAAGGCTAGCGTTCCCCCCAAAGTGACGAGTGCCACCATCCAGCGATGCCGTCGCAGCGCAGCGAAGACGCCGAGGAGGTCGACGGATTCGCCGTCGGAGGATACCCGATCGGCCAAGGCCACGGAGGGTGTCTGCAGTCTGGCCATGAAACGCGGATTCCCGACTTTGGAGGCGGCAGTCACGACCCGCAGCGCCGCCGGCGAGCATTCGCAGCGCGGTACGCGATGCGAGGATCACCTCCTTCATGGCACGGCGGGAGGCCTTCGGCAACGGGGCGATCGGGTCCGACCGTACCGGAGGAAGGTGACGGATAACTGTCTAAAACCCTATCTTTAGGAATATTGACTTATCTCTCGCCCTTGGGGATAGACCAACCGGTCCATCCCATACACCCGGAGGTACGATCGCCGTGCCCACCACCGCGCCCGACGTGGTCGTCGCCCTCGCCGGCTCTCCCGTGTCCTTCGACGTCCTCGCCAACGACACCGGATCCGGCCTCACCCTCGAGTCCTGGACCCAGCCCGCCCACGGCACCCTCGTCCACACCGGCGGCGGCACCTTCACCTACACCGCCGACACCGGCTTCGCCGGCGTCGACGGCTTCACCTACACCGTCCGCGACGCCGGCGGGGCCACCGCCACCGGCACCGTCACCATCTCGGTGCTGGCCCCCAATGCCGATCCGGTGGCGGCGGACGACACGGCCGAGACCACCACCGGCACGCCGGTGGACATCCCGGTGCTGGCCAACGACGCCGATCCCGACGGCGATCCCCTGCGGATCACCGGCATCGGCATCCCCGCCCACGGCACCGTCACCCTCCGCCCTGGCCAGGCCATCCGGTACGTGCCCCAGGCCGGCTTCACCGGCATCGACCGCTTCGTCTACACCGTCGACGACGGTCGCGGCGGCCTCGCCCAGGCCACGGTCACCGTCCGGGTGGGCGCGGCCGACCGGGCACCGCGGGCCCGCGACGACGCCTATACCGTCGAGAGCGGCTCCACCGCGGTCCTCGATCCCCTCGCCAACGACGAGGATCCCGACGGAGATCCCCTGCGGCTCGTGGGTCTCGAGGTCCCCGCCCACGGCCGCGTCACGGTGGTGGGCGGGCGCGTCCACTACACGCCGGATCCCGGCTTCGAGGGTGAGGACGGTTTCACCTACACCGTCGGCGACGGCCGCGGCGGTCTCGCCTCCGCCCGGGTGCGGCTCACGGTGCGCCGTCCCAATGCGGCGCCCACGGCCCGGGCGGATGCGGTGACCACCGTCGAGAACACGCCGGTGGTGATCGCCCCCCTCGCCAACGACGACGATCCCGACGGCGATCCCCTGCGCCTCACCGCCCTGGAACTCCCCGCCCACGGCTCGCTGGCGCTGGCGGCCGACGGCACGCTCACCTACACGCCCGATCCCGGCTTCACCGGTGAGGACGCCTTCGGCTACACCGTGAGCGACGGACGGGGCGGGATCGCCACCGCCACCGTCACCGTCACCGTCCAGCCGGCGAGCGCCCTCGAACCGCGCTTTCCCAACGGCTACGCCCGCCGCCGGCGCATCCTCCTGCCGCCGCAGGAGGTGGACGAGACCCTCACCGATTTCCGCCTGCTGGTGCGCTTCGAGGATCCGACGCTGCGCAGCGTCGCCCACGGCGGGGCGGTGGAGAGCGACCAGGGCTTCGACATCCGCTTCGAGGCCGAGGACGGCACCCCCCTCGCCCACGACCTCCTCGCCTACGATCCGGCGAGCGGGCGCCTTGCCGCCTTCGTGCGCCTGCCGAGCTGGCGCACCGGCATCCAGACCCGCCTCCATCTCTACTACGGCAAGCCGGGGCTCGCCGCGAGCGAGTCCGATCCCGCCGCCACCTGGCAGGG
>JALSGO010000161.1 GCA_026982655.1 Candidatus Bipolaricaulota bacterium | reverse complement strand
GCGGGTGTTCAGCACCAGCTCGTAGGTCCACCACCCCGAATACGCTCCCCGCTTGCGGAAGTAGTCGTAGGCCATCCCGAAGTGCCAGTGGGGATAGCGGGTGGGGAACCCGTCGTAGGCCGAGACCTCGTTGAGGGTGTCGTGATCCACGACCCCGAAGGTGACCTCCCACGGGTCGAGCCCGGCCTCCACGGCCAAGCGGCGGGCCTCTCGGCGCAGCTCTTCCAACTCTTGGACGCTTAAGGGGGCCTCTACGGTTTGGGTCATGATCACCGCCCCTTCCCCAGGAACTCCTTGATGGAGTTCAAGATGTCCTCCTTGCCCGAGATGACGGAGCAGACCAGGCGCTCGTCATCGGCGAGGTGCTCTTGGAGCTTTTGCAGGTGGAGCCCCGCCGAGCGGCGGCCCAGCGTGATCTGGCCGTACCCGAACAGGTTGCACTTGGGCAGAAGCTCGTCCCTCAAGAGGGGCACGCAGTAGTTCTCCGTGTCGCCGATCCAGTTCTCCCCGTCGGAGAAGTGGAACACGTAGATGTTCCACTCCTTGGGGGAGTAGCGCTGGTCGATGATCTTGTTGCAGAGCTCATAGGCGCTGGAGATCCGCGTGCCCCCGCCCGTGGAGAGCTCGTAGAACTCCTTCTCCTTGACCTCTTGGGCCTCGTAGTCGTGCAGAATGTAAACCCGCTCGACGTTCTCGTAGTTGTGGCGCAGCCACAGGTCGATCCAGTAGTTCTCCTGGCGGACGATCTCCGTCTTCTCCCCGCTCATCGACCCCGAAGCGTCCCGCACGAAGAGGATGACGGCGGCGGTCTCGGGGATGGGCTCCGGATCGCTGTAGAGGTAGCGCTTGTCCTCCTTGATGGGGGTCACCAACACGGGAGGCCGGAGGCGCTCGGGGATCCCCGCCAGGCTCATCGCCGTCAGCTTGTCGTTGAGAGAGCCGGAGGGGTCGCGGAGCCACATCTGGCGCTTGAGCGCCTCCCGATAGGCCCGGCGCTTCATGAGCAGCGACTCGGGACCCACCACGGAGACGTCGCTGTAGTCCTCCCCGGATTTGACCCAGCGCT
>JALSGO010000160.1 GCA_026982655.1 Candidatus Bipolaricaulota bacterium | reverse complement strand
CCCACCTCCCTCGCCGCCTCGAGCACATAAAGCCCCCCCATCAGGTTCACCTCGGCGTCGTAGGCCGGCTCCCGGACGCTCACCGAGACCGAGGCCTGGGCGGCCTGGTGAAAGACGAGCTCGGGGGCAAACGCCCGGAACGCCCGAAAGACCCCCTCCCGGTCGCGGAGGTCGAGCTTTTGGAACCGAGCCTTCGGGTTCAGGTTCGCTTCGTTCCCGGTGGAAAGGTCGTCGAGGACGAGCACCTCGTCGCCCCGCTCGATGAGGGCGTCCACCAGGTGGCTGCCGATGAAGCCGGCGCCTCCGGTCACGATCGTGCGAAAACCTGACATCAGCGGATTTCCTCCAGGACAGCGAGGCTTATGGGGTACAGATAACTTGGTTTCGGGGGAGTCCTAATCCCACGTGCGTCAGCCACGGCCTTTGCTAAATCACGCGCGCTTGTAGGCTTGAATCCAGATTGCAGAAGCCTAACTGCCTCATCTATATACGAAACGGGTAGACTCTCTTCGTTCCCATTGCTCAGCCTAAAGTAAACGGTTCCACCTTCTTCCGTGAGCCTCGTTAAATAAAACTCCTTAGGATCTTCCCCAGGGGTTGTTAGCCTAGCTTGGCGTCCTACCAACCGATTTAACGCTTCAACTATTTCATCGCGGGGGCGGTTCATAGCGGTCATATCTTCAAGATTAACTTGCTCCCAGGTTTCGTATACCAACACCCCCACCCAAAGCTCCCCCGGCCCGTGCACGCCCTTCACCATGATCTGGCCGATATCCGCCGACTTGCTGGGGCCCGAGTGCAGGGCGAGGACGGAGGCGTCCGCCTCCTGCGCCGCCCGCAAGGCCTCAAGCAGGGTGCCGTAGAGATCTTCCTCGAAAAGCCAGACCAGGTGCCGGGGCACGAGGAGCTGCCCCCTTCGCCCTTCCCGGGAAGAAAGCAACACGCTTCCGGTCTCGGCCACTCCGGCGATCGCCCGGCCGACGCCGAGCCCCGCTTGCTCGGGCGGGGCCTTGGGAAGCCCGGAACGAAGGGGCCCCGGAACGAGGGGGCTTACCCAGGCGGTCTCAAGCCCC
>JALSGO010000159.1 GCA_026982655.1 Candidatus Bipolaricaulota bacterium | reverse complement strand
ATCACCGATGACCCGAACGGTGGCTACCTCTATCGGGGTCACTTCGACGGGGATTGGACGTGGAAGCAACTTACCGACAAAAACGACCTAGGGAGCCGCAACCTGCTCATCTGGCCCGATGCCGACGATCAATACGCGCTGCGGGTGATCGACATGGACTACCCCGAACTGTGGGAATCCACCGACGGCGGCGCCACCTGGCATTGGATCGGCAGCAAAGACGACTGGGACCCCGGCTGGTCGAGCGTGGCTCTTGCCTACGGCACCAGTTTCAACGGGGACGCCAAGACCCTGGGCGTTGACCTCTCCGACCCAGACGCCCTTTTGTGGGTGGACAGCCAGTTCGTCTACGCCACGCGCGACGACGGGCGGACCTTTTCCCCTTTGTACACCGACGAGATCGCCCCCGAACGCTGGCGGTCGCGCGGCGTGGACAACATCGTCCCCTTCGGTTTGGCCGTAAGCGCCGATTCCACCCACGTCTACCTGGCCATGGCCGACGTGGGCTGCTTCCGCAGCGACGATTACGGCGCCAGTTGGCAGAACTGCAATGACCCCGATTACGTCGGCACATGGGAAGGCAACGGCGGCAACAGCATGACCGTGGCCGCCGACCCCACGCGCCCCAACGTGGTCTGGATCACCCAAGCCAACGAAATCGAGGGGGCTCACACCCTCCTGCGCAGCGACGACTACGGGGCCACCTGGACGCCCGCCAACGCCGGCCTGCCCGGCGGCATCCCCTCCGGCCTGAGCGTGAACCCCCACAGCCCGGTGAACTCCCGCACCCTGTTCATCACCGTGGACGGCGACGTGTACCGCAGCCTGGACAACGGGGATACCTGGAGCCTGGTGCTGGACTGCAACGGCTGCCGCTCCACCGCCGTGGACGCCCACGACGGGGATCTGGTCTACGCCGGGGGCGAGGCGGGGTTCTGGCGTTCCAGCGGCGGCGGGGAGCCGGGGACGTGGGAGCAAACCGGCCTGCCGGAAATGCAAGGCGCTTTGGAAGGCGAGTTTTTGAATGGCTATTGGGAAGGAGTAGCGGCCATCCGGCCCGATCCTTCCAACGCCGGTTGGGTGTACGTGGCCGTGTTCGGCAGCGGCAAAGGGCTATACCGCAGCCGGGACGGCGGCCTGGACTGGGAACACCTGCTGACCGACGACTTCTTGTGGGATGTGGCCATCCACCCATCTGACCCCAACTTGCTCTTCGTTGCTTCCAGCAGCGCTCTCTACTCCGGCGGCTACGATCCGGCCTCCCGCGGTGTCCTGCACAGCAGCGACGGAGGCCGGACGTGGACGTCGTTCAACGAGGGGTTGCCCTGGCCCTTCGCCAGCCTGCTCCACTTCGATCTCAACCCGCCCCACACCCTCTGGCTCGGCTCGCCGGGGACGGGGTACTACCGGCGCGAGCTCCGGGGGGCAGAGAAGGTGCCGTGACCTACGCTCGACTCACGGACCGGGCCGCCACCGAGAGATGGGAAGGAGGGAGATGCAACGATGATGGCCCGCAGCGGTCGCTCGGGTGTCCCACGCTGGACACCGCAGGTGAAGCGGAGGCTCGCCCTCCCCGTCTCCGCCTGTCTCGTCGTCGTCGCCGTCGTGGTGGGAGGGATCGTGCCGGCGTCCCTACCCTCAACCTCAACACCGGTGCCGGAGCGCGCCCGGCAAGGCGTGTCCAACAAGTTTTCCCTCTGGGACGGCGGAACGAACCTGCGCGGGGCCAACATCTACCAGCGCCGCGTCTACCCCGAGCTGGACGGCTCGGTCTTCCTGGGTCCCGGCCCCTTAGGCCCACCCTACACCCAAGAGGACTTCGATCGCTTGGCAGAACTGGGCGCCAACTACGTCAACATCTCTCATCCCGGCCTCTTCGCCGAGGAGCCCCCCTACCGACCCGATCCCGCCGTCCAGGAGAATCTAGACGGGCTGCTGGAGATGATCGCTCAGGCCGACATGTTCGCCGTGATCTCCTTCCGCACCGGGCCCGGGAGGAGCGAGTTTACGTTCTTCTGGGGCGAGGACACCGCCAGCGACCCCGAGGAGGGCTGGTTCGACCCCGGCTACTACAACAACCGCGTCTGGGGCGATCCCGAAGCACAAGAGGCCTGGGTCGAGATGTGGCGCTATACCGCCCGGCGCTACCGGGACAACCCCAGCGTCGTGGGCTACGACCTCATGGTCGAGCCCAATGCCAACGCGGTAGGTAGCTTTCCCCTCGGTCCTCCTCTGGACGTCTGGGACCCGGAGGAGTTCTACGCCCGTTACGGGGGCACCCTCTACGACTGGAATCAGCTCTACCCCCGCATCGTGGAGGCCATCCGGGAGGTGGATCCCGAGACCCCCATTCTCATTGGGGGGATGGGCTACAGCGCCGTGGGGTGGCTCCCCTATCTGGAGGTGGTCGACGCCCCCTACGTCGTCTACACGTTTCACCAGTATGAGCCGCACCTGTACACCCACCAGGGGTGGGACTCTCCAGACTGCTTCTACCCCGGCTGGTGCGACGTGGACTGGGACGGGTTCTCGGAGCCCCTTGACCGCGATTGGTTGGAGGGGCTGCTGGCCACGGTGGACGAGTTCGTGGCTGAGCACGGCGCCGTGGTGGCGGTCAACGAGTTCGGGGTGATGCGCTGGGTTCCGGGGGCGGCGCAGTTTCTGGACGACCAGATGGAGCTGTTCGAGCAGAGGGGCTTCAATTACGCGCTGTGGTGGTGGGCTCCTACCTGGGAGCCCTACGCGCAGGTGATTCACGCCTTCACCTTCCCGTACGGCCCGGACCCTTACAACCTCGAAGCGACGCCCAACCCCTTGGCGGACACCATCGTCCGGTACTGGAGTCGGAACAGCGTGCGCCCTAGCCGGTTTGGGCGTTGATGAATCCTCCATAAGCCGATCGCGTGGCTGCCGTTGCGGGCCGTGGTGGACGTCCCCGTCGGCGTCTACCTGGGAACGCACTCGCCCCTGTGGCTGGGATTCCAGGGCCTTTGGGCGCTGGGCCTCTGGGTTTTGGGAGCTTGGCTCCTGAGCGTCGCAAGGCGGAAGCTCACGGTCTTGGGAGGATGAGCCACACAGCTTGCCAGAAGCCCTAGCCCACCGTACCCTGTAAGGAGCTACAGATGCTCAAAGTTAAAGGCAACGAGCAGGGGGCAGATCACTCTGCCCAAGGAAGTGAGAGAGAAGCTGGGGATCGCTTCCGGGGACGAGCTGGGAGTTCGTGGAAATCGAAGGCCAGTTCGTCTTGAGGAGGCGGTTGCAGCGTTCTCCTTTTGAGCGCTATCGCGGCTACCTCCAAAAGCTGGAAGGCCGGGATCCGGACGACCTCGTAAGGGAACTTCGAGGCCATGCAGACGAGGAGCCATGATCACGGCTCTGGATACGAACGTCCTGTTGGACGTGCTCATTCCGAACATCCGGTTCGCCGACCGCTCTCAGCAGAAGCTCGACGAGGCTCTAAAGCAGGGATCGCTCATCATCGGGGAGATCGTCTACGCGGAGCTGGCCTCCCAATTCCCACCCAGGGAGGAGCTGGAACGCTTTCTGAGGGATACGAGGATTCGTCTTCAACCCTCCTCGCCGGAAGCGCTTCAAGCCGCAGCCGACGCTTGGAAACGTTATCTAAAGAGACGCGCTAAAGGGTTACAATGTCCTCGCTGTGGGACTCGTCAAACCGTCCGTTGTCCTCGGTGTAAAGCTCATGGGAGCCCTTCCCTTGACGATAAAAGCGAAAGCCCAACTTCTTCAAACGATCCGTGATCTCGCGGTACTTCATCCCGCGAAGCCGCGCAGGCACGAGCTACACCTCAAGCGGGATCGTGAACGAGATCTTCTGGCGAATCTTGAGCTCCTCGAGAAGCTCCGGTTGGAGGACGGGCTCCCCGCGCTCGCGGCGGTAGGCGAAGATCATCTTGAGGACATCCAAGCAGTGGAAGACGGCCTCCTCAATCGTGTCCCCCTCGGCAAAGGCCCCCTCGACGAGAGGACAGCTCGCTAAATACCCGTCATCGTTCCTCTCGATCGTGAGGGGCAAATGCACGATCTGCCTCTTCGCTTTCAGCCCATGGTTGTAGTCTACAACCCCATCTTCTTCGCAATGAGCTCCCACATCACTTCCGTGGTGCCGCCGCCGATCTTCCAGAGACGAATGTCGCGATAGAAGCGGGCGATGTCGTACTCCTCGATGTAGCCGTAGCCGCCGTGGAGCTGCAGGCACTCGTCGGCCACGTAGTTCGCAACGTCGGCACAAAACGCCTTGCACATCGAGACGGCGAGCGTCCAGTCCTGCCCCTGATCGTAAAGCTGCGCGGCGTAGTACGTGAGCTGGCGGGCCGCTTCCAATTGGGTCTGCATCCGCGCGATCTTGTAGCGCGTGAGCTGAAACTCGATGAGCTTTCTGCCGAAAAGCTCACGATCTTTCGCATATTCGATCGCGTCCTCTAGGGCCTGCTGCGCCGAGGAGGTCATCGCCACCGAGGCCACGAAGCGCTCGTTCTGCAGGCTGTCCATGACGTAGTAGAAGCCTTGATTCTCTTCCCCAATCAGGTTTTCGGCAGGGACGGGCGTGTTCTGGAAGGTGAGCTCGCCCGTGTCCGAGGCGTGCATCCCGAGCTTCTTCTTCATGGGTTCAATGACGAAGCCGGGGAAGTCGCGCTCGACGAGGAACATGCTGATCCCGCGCTTGCCCCGCTCGGGCGCGGTCTTCGCCGCTACGAAGAAGAGGTCCGCCTGGAGGGCGTTCGTGATGAAGACCTTGCTGCCGTTCAGCACATAGTGGTCCCCCTCGCGGCGGGCGGTGGTCCGCATACCCACCAAATCCGAGCCCGTATGGGGCTCCGTGAGCACGATCGCGCCTACCTTCTCACCCCGGATCATGGCCGGGAGGTATTTCCGCTTGAGCTCCTCGCTCCCGTACTTGGCGAGGTACGGCGAGGACATGTCCGTGTGCACCAGGATGCCCATGGTGAGCCCGCGGGAGCGGCAACGGCCCATCTCTTCACAGAAGACCACGGTCATCCAGATGTCGCTCCCCGCCCCGCCGTACTCTTGGGGATAGCGGATGCCCAGCGCCCCCAGCTCGCCCAATCTCTTAAACACATCCTTAGGAAAGCGTCCTTGCGCTTCCCACTCGTCGACGTTCGGGTTGAGTTCCTCCTCCACAAACTGCCGTAAGGCTCGGCGGAAGATGCGGTGTTCCTCGGTAAAGGACGGCAGGTCCATGTCTCAGCCTCCCAAGTTCCCGGTGTAAGCCTTTGAGAGAGCTTAGCTTATAGCCCGCACGCTTTGCAATGGGAGCGGTGCGTCACGCCGGGGTTTGCAGGAAGAAGAGGAGAACGAGGTTTCCCTGCTCAGTTGCAAAGATCGAGGTGGAGTATGCGCCGAAGGAACAAGTCAGCGATGCAAGTTGTAGACCAGCCCCTTGACCGCCGGCTCCCGCCGCTGCAGAAAACGCTTGCGCGACCGGATCGTATCCCCAAACTTGCGCTTGATCACCGACTGCACCGTCTCGCTCTTCCACCGCTGCCCGTAGAGCCCATCCAACCGAGCCTGATCTACAAGCTCCGCCCGCGCTCGCCGCTTTGGGGCCAGCAGGTTCCCTCCCCGCCGGATGGGAGGGATCAAGTCCCCTTCCTCGATCCCCGCGCCGTCGAAGCCGCTATCGGCCAGAAGCAGCCAAGCTCGCTCCCCTCTCTCTCGTTGCCCATACCGGCCCGCATCCCGCTTAAGCCCCGGAAGATAGGGCGCATCGCTCCCCGGTCCTTTCCCCGTCCGCCAAGCCAGGATGAGCTGGGTCTGAGTCCCCACCGCGTAGACCCCTTTGACCCACTCCCGATAGGTCCATCCGGTCCGACTCTGGTAGTAGGCACTCGCTTGGGTGAGGCGAAACCCGGTGGAGTCGGCCGCGATCACCTCCTCTTTCCCTTCCCCTTCCACGCCCAACTTCGCGAGCAGGGCCCGCTTCATCCGCTCCCAGTCCTCCATTCGCAGCTTGCGGTACGTCCGATAGAGGGTGGTGTGATCGGGGACCCGCTCCAACTCCAGGACCTGCAGGACCCGGTCGGTGGCCAGGAGCCATTCCTCCAAGTCACGGTAGCTTATGTTGAGGTAGAAGCCGAGCAGCATGCAGGCGGCCCGCTGGGGCAGGGTGTAGAGGTGGGGGCTCTTGGGATGGGAGTAGCAGGGCAAGGTCTCCTGCGCGATCTGGTAGGCCAAGCGGGCCACCCGGACGTAGCGGCTCTCCCGCTCCCGACTCCGCCGTCCCTTCTTGTGCTGTGCCATACCCCCATACCTATCTCGGAAAGTCCATCTTTGCAACTGAGCAAGGTTTCCCCCTTTTCCCCCCTCCCCCGGACTCGGAATCCCACCCCGAACGAGTTCAACGTCCGACCTTGCGGAACTTCAATCCGAGACGTTGAACTTGTTCATAGAACGAAGCCTACCCCCTGGGTTGAAATCGTTCAACGGAAACCCTTGAGCGATTTCCACCGAGGAGGTTGATCGAAGTGACCCTTAAGCGTTGGCCGATTTGGATCGGGACGGTTCTCCTCAGCGTGCTCGGAATGGCCGTGGCATTCTCATCCGACCCGGAGACGTCTCAACTCCCTCTGTCCTTCCCATTCCCGGGGGAGGGCATAGCGGCGTGGCTGCCCCCTTCGGGCACGGAACCCGCTATGGACCCCTCCGTGCGCGACCGATCGTCCGACACCCCCAAGGGCCTGGAGCCCAACCCCTGGACGTGGGCGGTCCAGGAGACCGCCGGGCCGTGGGGCCTGGAAGCGATCCGGGTCCCCCAGCTGTGGAACCTCCACGACTTCGTGAGGCGCACCGGGCGGAGGACGCCCACGGGCGTGTTGGACGCGGGCTTCCAGGACGACGACCGAAACGGCCTCAATGACCATCCCGACCTCGCTCACGTTCAGACGGTCGTGTTCAACCCCAAGACGGGGCGCCTGGAGCCGGGGGCGGTTAAGGGGGCGCACGGCCAGCACGTCGTGGGCATTCTGGGTGCAACCGTGGGGAACGGCCTCGGGGTCGACGGCGTGAACCCGTTCGCTCAGATTGTCGCCGTCTCCCCCCAGATCCCGCGGGACCGGCGGGGACTGGAAGCTGCGTGGGACGTCTTGTTGGAAGCCCTCGAGCGGCTCTTGGAGGCGCACCCTGAAGTACGGGTCGTGAACTTGAGTCTCTCGTACAACTGGGCGATCAACGGGCGCCTCAAGATTGACCCCAACGTCGACGCGGAGGCCCAGGCGTTGGCGAAGCGCCAGGGCCTGCGGGTGCGGGAGCTGGCCGCCCGCTATCCCGACGTCGTGTTCGTGGCCGCCGCGGGGAACGACAGCCGGGACCGCTATGGGTTCCCCTACGAGATCCGGGCGAAGTGGGCCAGCCCCTTGGGATGGGCCGCCCTGGGTCCTGCGGTAGACGGCTGGGAGCCCTCCCCCAACGTCTGGGTGATCGAGTCCGTGGACGACGTACTCCCGGGCGAGCGGGAGCACCGAAAGTCGGACTTCTCCAACGTGGGCGGGCACCTCTCCACTCCGGGGGGACGGATCCTGAGCACGGTGCTGAACGGGCGCTACGACACCTACGATGGGACGTCCATGGCCGCCCCCCACGTGACGGGTTTGATCGGGTACTTGTGGGCGCTGGAGCCCTCGCTCACCCCCGACGAGCTGAAGGCCCTTCTGCTTCAGACGGCGCGCCCCGTGCTCCCCGAGCTCAGTGGGCGCACTGGCCCG
>JALSGO010000158.1 GCA_026982655.1 Candidatus Bipolaricaulota bacterium | reverse complement strand
CTAAGCCGTAGTCCTCCAACAGCTCCTCGATCTTTTGGAACGTCTCAAGGTCAATTTGGACCGCTACAGGCTTGCCCTCCTCGTCGACTACAAAGCGCTTCTTAATCTGCACCATGATTAGAGCTCCTCTCCCTCCTGCGGGCGTTGCAGCCTTTGGAGGACCTCCTCCGGCATGGAGAAGCTGTGCTCCCGGGTGGGGAACCGCTTCTGCTTGACGTCTTCGCGGTATGCTTTTAAAGCATTCCCGATGATCTCGGACAGCTCCGCGTAGCGCTTGGCCAGCTTCAGTCGGCGCTCCGAGAGCCCCACCACGTCGTGGAAGACGAGCACCTGGCCGTCGCAATGGGGCCCGGCCCCGATCCCGATGGTGGGGATCTTGACGCTCTCGGTCACCAGCTTAGCCAGCTGCCAGGGGATCAGCTCCAGGATGAGCGCGAAGGCCCCTGCTTCTTCCAGCACCTTCGCGTCGCGGAGGAGCCTGCGGGCCTGCGCTTCCTCGCGCCCTTGGACGCGATACCCCCCGGTCTGCGAGACCCTCTGGGGGAGCAACCCGATGTGCCCCAGCACGGGGATGCCCATCTTGTCCAGCGCTTCCACGCGGTCGGCGACCTCCTCGCCGCCCTCGAGCTTGACGGCGTCGGCCCCGGCCTCCTTGAGAAACCTCCCCGCGCTCTCGATCGCCTGCTCTACCGAGACTTGGTACGAGAGGAAGGGCATGTCGCCCACCAGCAGGGCTCTTTCGACCCCGCGGCGCACGGCGCGGGTGTGGTGGAGCATCTCCTCGAGGGTGACGGGCACGGTGCTCTCGTACCCCAAGACGTTGTTCCCCACGGAGTCGCCCACCAAAACGACGTCGATCCCGGCCCGGTCGGCCAGCCGTGCCGTGGGGCAGTCGTAGGCGGTGATCATGCTGATCGGCTCGCCCCGGGCCTTCATCTCGAAGAGCGTAGGGATTGTGACCTTCCCGTCGGCCATCCTGCTCACCGGAGCTATGGTAGTCGTGTCGACCGGCTTGTGCAATGCCGCGATCGTGTGCTACCCTCACCGACGGTGATCTCGAATGACCCCGTCCGTACCGGTG
>JALSGO010000157.1 GCA_026982655.1 Candidatus Bipolaricaulota bacterium | reverse complement strand
AGACCCCAGCTTTACTTTCCTCCGCCCTCTCGATACGATGGATCAACAAGAGCCAAAGCAAGGGGAGAGAAGCGGGAGAGGTGACGGATATGGCAGTGGAGATCGCCCCTCGGATCGTGGTCGATGAGAAGGTGGCCTTCGGCAAGCCGGTGATCCAGGGCACCCGCGTCCCGGTGGAGCTGGTGATCGGCCAGCTCGCTGGCGGGATGACCTACGAGGAGGTCATGCGCGAGTACGACCTCACTCGAGAGGACATCCAAGCGGCCCTGCGGTACGCAGCCCGGGTGTTGGCCGAGGAGGAGGTCCGGGCTGTCCCCTCAGCCTGAAATGACCGTAATCGTGGTGGACGAGAACCTGCCCCGCTCGTTAGGGCTGGCCCTTCAGCAGTTGGGCTATACGGTCAAGGACGTCCGCGATGAGGGCCTGCGGGGCCGGCCCGACGAGGAGGTCTTTCGGTTTGCGCAACAGGAGAAGGCCATCTTGGTGACCGGGGACGTGGGGTTCGCAGACACCCTGCAGTTTCCGTTGGGCACCCACCACGGGATCGTGGTCGCCCGGCTGCCGAACGAACTCTCGGCCCCTCGGCGGGTTCGGGAGATTGCCGACGCGTTGGCGGAGTTGAAGGACGAGTCCCTGGAGGGGGCGCTGGTGGTCATCTCCCCCGGGAAGATTCGGGTCCGGAGGAAGCAGGCCCACAGGCCGGAGAACTCCGGCCCCTAGCCGATCGGGACTCCTTCCTACGGAGACCTAAGAACCGTAAAACTTAGAGAGATCGCTCCTTCTGCCCGAAAAACGAATAGCTGGAATCCTAAGCCGTTAAGTTGTGTCCCAGAAGCCACCCCTTCCCCACCGGTCCTGCTGTCTGCCGCAAAGTCCCCCCAAACCGTCCCACATGTCTGCGACTTCTCCACCTCGGTCCCATAAGTTTTAGTTCGTGAAGGAGATGAGCCCGAGGGACGGCTTGCCCCTGATGCCTTTGAGATCTATAATAGCTCCATAATGGATCCATAGGAGGAGGGATCTCCATGGCCGTCAATCTGTCTATCAAGAACGTCCCCGAGGAGCTGGCCGAGCAACTGCGC
>JALSGO010000156.1 GCA_026982655.1 Candidatus Bipolaricaulota bacterium | reverse complement strand
TGGCGGGCAGCGGCAACGGCGTCGTGATCCAGACGGAGGGGCTCACGAAGCGCTACGGGGACCTCGTGGCCGTCGATCACCTCGATCTCAACGTCTACGAGGGCGAGGTCTTCGGGGTGCTCGGCCCCAACGGCTCCGGGAAGACGACCACCATCTTGATGCTCTTGGGGCTCACGGAGCCCACGGAGGGCTCGGCGCGGGTGCTCGGCTTCGACCCCGTCCGCCAGCCCCTCAAAGTCAAGGCCCACGTGGGGTATCTCCCCGATCAAGTGGGCTTCTACGACGAGCTGACGGCCCGGGAGAACCTCTCGTATATAGCGAAACTCAACGGGATCCCGCGGCGGGAGGCCCAGAGGCGCATCGAGGAGGCGCTGGGGCGAATGGGCCTGGCGGACGTGGCGGACCGCCGGGTAGGGACGTATTCCCGCGGGATGAAGCAGCGCCTGGGGCTGGCGGAGCTCCTCTTGAAACGGCCTCGGGTGATCGTCCTCGACGAGCCCACCCTGGGGCTCGACCCGGAGGCGGCGCGGGAGTTCCTCCGGACCATCCGGGACCTCAAGGAGGAGGGGATCACCGTCCTGCTCTCCTCGCACCTCCTGCACCAGGTGCAGGAGGTCTGCGACCGGGTGGGCCTCTTCCACCGGGGGAAGATGGTGTTGGAGGGGACGGTCCCCGAGCTGGCGCAGCGCGTGTTGGGAGGAGCGTACCGCATCCGCCTCGAAGTGGCCGACCCCGCGAAAGACCTCACGGAGCGGCTGCAGAAGATCCCCGGCGTCGTGCGCGCCCGCCGTCTCGACGGGAGCGCCTACGAGCTGGAGGCGGGCGAGGACGTGCGCTCCGAGGTCGCCCGCGCCGCGATCGAGGCCGGAGCCGGGCTCCTCTCCCTGGAACGGGAGGAGCCGAGCCTCGACGAAGTCTACGCCCGCTACTTCCAGGAGGTGAGCGCCGATGGCGGCAACGCCGAGCACGACAACGCGTAAGGGGAAGGGGGAGCGCGCCCGGGAGGGCTCCCCGTGGACGGGGCTGTGGGCCGTGGTCGCCAAGGAGATGGCCGACCACCTCACGGGCGTCCGGATGCGCATCTTGGAGCTTTTGATCGTGCTTACGGCCATCGGGACCGTCTACGTGGCGATTCAGAACCTCCGGACGACCGTGGGGGAGGACCCGTTCCTCTTCCTGCGCTTGTTCACCACGGACCGAGATCCTTTACCCGCGTTCGTGGGGTTTTTGGGGTTTTTGGTCCCGCTCATCGCGATCGCGCTGGGGTTCGACGCCGTAAACGGCGAGATGAACCGCCGGACGCTCTCGCGGGTGCTCGCCCAGCCGATCTACCGCGACGCGCTCCTCTTCGGGAAGTTCTTGGCGGGGCTCTTCACGCTCGCCTTGGTGCTCGCGGCCATCTGGCTCCTCATCTACGGGCTCGGCCTGCTGCGCTTAGGAGTCCCCCCCAACGGCGAGGAGGTGGCCCGCAGCCTCTGGTTCTTGGTGGCCACCGTTGCCTATGGGGGCGTCTGGCTCAGCTTGTCGCTGCTCTTCTCCATTGTGTTCCGGCAGCCCGCGACCGCCGCCCTCTCGTCGATCGCCGTCTGGCTCTTCTTCACCGTCTTCTGGGGGATGATCGCCCAGCTCGTAGCGCAGGGGCTTCAACCCATTCGCTTCGGGCTCCCGCAGGAGTTCCTCTCGCAAGCGCAGCTGGAGCTGGGCCTGGCCCGCCTCTCGCCGAACACGCTCTACGGAGAGGCGGTGCTCGCGCTGCTCCACCCCACGGTGCGGGCGCTCGGACCGGTGCTCCCCATCCAGCTCCAGGGGGCCATCCTGGGCACCCCGTTGCCCTTGAGTCAAAGTCTGCTGCTGATCTGGCCGCAGCTTACGGGGCTCATCGCCGCGACCCTGCTGCTCTTCGTGCTGGGATACGTGCTCTTCCAGCGCCAGGAGATCCGGGCATAACGCCATGACACGTTCAAACGGCAGGGGCTTAGACGAGAAGGAACGGGAGCGGGCGGCGGAGGTCCTCGTGCGCCTGAAGGAGGCGTACCCGAACGCCCGGTATTACTTGAACTTCCGCACGCCGCTGGAGCTGCTGGTGGCCACGATTCTGTCCGCCCAAGCCCGCGACGAGCGGGTGAACGCCGTCACGGAAACGCTCTTTAAGAAATACAAGACGGCCCAGGACTACGCGAACGCGCCCCTCGAGCAGCTGGAAGAGGACATCCGGCAGATCAACTTCTACCGCAACAAGGCCAAGGCCATTCAGGGCGCGTGCAAGATCTTAGTGGAGCAATACGACGGCCAAGTCCCGGACGCGATGGAGGAGCTCGTAAAGCTCCCGGGGATCGGGCGCAAGACCGCGAACGCCATCCTCACGAACGCCTTCGGCAAGGTCGAGGGGGTCGTGGTGGACACCCACGTCATTCGGGTGAGCCGCCGCTTGGGGTTCACCCGCGAGAAGGATCCCGACAAGATCGAGCGGGCTTTAATGGCCCTCCTCCCCAAAGAGGAGTGGAAGCGGGTTCCCTGGCTGATGAAGGAACACGGTCGAGCCGTCTGTACCCCGAAGAACCCCAAGTGCGGGGAGTGCGTGATCAACGAGCTTTGCCCTCAAGTCGGAGTGTGAACGCCCCATGGACCTCAAGCGCCTTCGGGAACACTGGCAGGACGAGGGGGAGTCGGCTTACCTCTACGAGGTGCTGGCGGAACTCGACCCCGACCCCCAGCGTCAATCCCTGTACCGCCGTCTCGCGGAGGTCGAGCGGGAGCACCAGCGGCTCTTCGAGGGGATGATCCGGGAGCGGGGCGGCTCGGTGGGGGAGTTCCGGCCCGGCCTGCGGGCCCGCGTGATGGCCTGGATGGCCCGCCGCGGGGCCGCCTCCGCGGTGCTCAATCTGCGCATCCTCGATGAGGCCCGCGAGGTGAAGGGCTACCTGCAAGAGGGCCAAGATCGCTCTCCCGAACTCCAGCGGGTCGCCCGCGACGAGGCGGTCCACGCCGAGATGCTCCGCGAGTTCCTGGGCCGCGCCGGGGAGCCCTGGCACCGCATGGAAGCGGGCGGGATGCTCCGCAACGTCATCTACGGGTTCAACGATGGACTTACGGCCAACTTCGGCTTGGTGATGGGCGTGCTCGGCGCGAGCGTCCCGGCCCACATCGTGCTCCTCTCGGGCCTGGCCGGACTGGTCGCCGATGCGCTCTCCATGGGCGCAAGCGGGTATCTCGCCGCCAAGAGCGAGCGGGAGGTCTACGAGCACGAGATCGCCATCGAGCGGGAGGAGATGGAGCTGATGCCCGAGGTCGAGACGGAGGAGCTTGCGCTCCTCTACGAGGCGAAGGGGATGCCCCCGGAGGCGGCGCGGCGCGCGGCGCAGCAGGTGATGGCCGACCCGCAGATCGCGCTCCAGGAGAAGGCCCGCGAGGAGCTGGGGATCGCGGGCGAGTTCGTCTCGCCCCTGCGCGAGGGGCTGCTTACGGGCGTGGCCACCGCCTTCGGGGCCTTCATCCCCGTGGTGCCGTTCTTCTTCGGGATGAACCCCGTCACGATCTGGACGTCGTTTGCGATCAGCATGCTCTCCCACTTCGGGGTCGGAGCCGCACGAAGCCTCTTTACGGGCCGCGGGGTCTTCCGCAGCGGCTTGGATATGTTCTTGGTGGGCTTAGGGGTGGCCATCGTGGGCTACGTGGTGGGCGACCTCCTCATGCGCCTGCTGGGGGGCTAGCCGTCGCGCTTGCGCTTGCTACCGCTTCTCCCTGCGAGTACGATACGGTCCGCACCGCGTGCCCAAGGCGCAGCCCATAAAGCACACTACGAAGGGAGCGTCCGCCTATGCTTTCGGAGCAGGAGAAGCAAAAGGTTCAAGAGATCCTGGCGCAGATGGAGAGCCCCGTCACGATCCACTACTTCACCCAGGAGTTCGAGTGCGAGCCCTGCTCGGTCACCCACGAGCTTCTCGAAGTGATGACGACGCTGAGCGACAAGCTCACCCTGCGGACGTACGAGTTCCAGGACGAGTTCGAGGGGGCGCTTCCCGAGGCGCAGTTCGTCGAGCTCGTCCTGCAGGCGGCCTAGAGGGGGACCATGAGCCACAAGTTCGACCCGGCGAGCATGGAGAAGCTCCTCCGCGCGGAGCGCGCGGAGTTTCAGCCCGTAGAGCCCCTCTTGCGGTTGCTCGATCCCCGGCCCGGAGAGCGATACGCGGACATCGGCTGCGGCCCGGGGTACTTCGCGCTGCCGGTGGCCGAGCGCGTCCGGCCCGGCGGCAAGGTCTACGCGCTGGACATCGCGCCGGAGATGCTTGCGATGTGCCGCCGGCGCGCTCGGGAGCGCGGGCTGGATGACATCGTCGTCACGCTGCAAAACGGCGAGCACACGATCCCCCTGGAGGCCACGAGCGTCGACGGGGCCTGGCTGGCGAACGTCTTCCACGAGCTGGAGGCTCCCCTCGAGTTCCTAAGGGAGGTCCGACGCATCCTACGGCCCCAAGGGAAGCTGATCGTGATCGACTGGGAGCCCGTCGAGATGGAGATGGGCCCGCCCTTGGAGCACCGCGTGCCCCGGGAGGCGGTCTGCGAGGCTTTGGAGGCTGCGGGCTTCGGGGGCCTGGCGACGCACGCGATCTACCCCTATCACTACGTGATCGAGGCCGTTCGGGAGAGCGCGTAAGTGGAAGTAGGATCTACGGATCGGCCCACCCCGGAGAAGCGGGCGTTCGTGTTGGGGAGCGGGGGAGCCCGCGGCGCACTCCAAGTGGGCGCCCTGCGGGCGCTGTACGAAGCGGGCCTGCGGCCCGACCTGCTGGTGGGCACCTCCATCGGCGCGGCGAACGCCGCGTATCTGGCCGTCCACGGCTTCACCCCCGAGGGGCTCCGGGGGTTGGAGGAGGTCTGGCACGACGCCGCCGGACGCGACCTCTTGCCCTCCAACTTCTTGAGGATCACGGTGCGCTTTCTCTTGGGGAGCCCCCGGGCGCGGGAGAGGCAGCTCGCCCGCTTCCGGGAATTTTTTGTGGAGCACGGGATCCGGCCCGAGATCACCTTCGGGGACCTCGAGCTGCCCTTGGTGTTGGTGGCCACGGACCTCGCCCGCTTCGACCCCGTCTACTACGGGCGGGACCCCTCCGAGAGCGTGCTGGAGGGGCTGCTCGCCTCCATCGCCCTCCCCCCGTGGGTGACGCCCCTCGAGCGGGGGGAGCGGTTGCTCATGGACGGCGGGCTTCTGAGCGTCCTCCCCGTCGAGCCGGCGCTCTCGCAAGGGGCGACCCGGATCGTCGCGCTCAACCTCGCCGACCCGCGGGACGTGGACGCGGTCGCCTCCGCGGACCGCTCCGGGGTCGGCCCCCTGCTCGCCCGGATGCTCGTGGCCGTCGAGTACCGCCAGATCTACCTCGAAGCGCGCTTGGCCAAGGAGCGGGGCGTCCCCCTCTTCGTGCTCAACCTTCGGGCAGAGAGGCCCGTCCCCCTCTGGGACTTCCGCCGCTCCCGGGAGCTCATCGAAGAAGGGTACGAGCAGGCCCGCCGCCAGATCGCCCGCTGGCCCCGGATGTAACGGGGGGACGGCCATCCCCGCCGTCCCCCGTTCATCAGCTCTGCCCGTAAGAGCGGTTAGGACTCCTTCAGCGCGGCCACGATGTCGGTGAGGGCCTTCTTGGCGTCGGCAAACAGCATGAGGGTGTTGTCCGCGGCGAAGAGCGGGTTGGGGATGCCCGCAAAGCCCGGGCTGAGGCTCCGCTTGATCACCACCACCGTTTTGGCCTTGTCCACCTCGAGGATGGGCATCCCGGCGATCGGGTTGCTCGGGTCGTTCACGTCGCGGGCAACGGGGTTGACCACGTCGTTGGCCCCCACGACGATGACCACGTCCGTCTGCGGAAAGAGGGAGTTGCTCTCCTCCAGGCCCTTGAGCTTGTCGTAGGGGATGTCGACCTCAGCCAACAGCACGTTCATGTGGCCGGGCATCCGGCCCGCCACGGGGTGGATGGCGAACTCGACCTCCACGCCCTTGGCCTCCAGGAGCTGGTAGAGGTCGCGGGTGGCGTACTGCGCCTGGGCGACGGCCATCCCGTAGCCGGGGACGAAGACCACCCGCCGGGCGCCCTCCAGCAGCATCGCGACCTCCTCGGGCGAGGTGGCCTTGACCTTCCCGGCGTAGATGTCCTCCTGCTCTTGGGCGGTGGCCACCACCGCGCCCACGCCGCCGAACAAGACGTTGGGCAGCGAGCGGTTCATCGCCTTGCACATCAGGTTCGTGAGGATCAGACCCGCCGCGCCCACGAGCGACCCCGAGATGATCAAGGCGTTGTTGCTCAGCACGAAGCCGGTGGCCGCCGCGGCGAGCCCCGAGTAGGAGTTGAGCAGCGAGATGACCACGGGCATGTCCGCCCCGCCGATGGGGATCACCAGCAACACGCCCAGGAGCGAGGCGGCGGCGACCACGGTCCAGTAGAGCCAGAACTCCTGCGGCGCGCCCACCAACAGGGCCCCTAGGGCCAGCGAGCCCAGCAGCAACGCGAGGTTGAGGACGTGGCGGCCCGGAAGGAGCACGGGCTTCTCCGTGATCAGGCCCTGGAGCTTTCCGAAGGCCACCAGGCTTCCCCAGAAGGTCACCGCCCCGATCAGCCCTGAGAGGACGGTCGCGACGCTGAACTGCAGGGTGATCCCCCCGGACGGCTGCAGGGTAGGGTCGATCAGCGCGGCGCCTGCGACCACGGCGGAGGCCGCCCCGCCGAAGCCGTTAAAGAGCGCCACCAGCTGGGGCATCGCCGTCATCTGGATGCGGACGGCCAGGGTGGCCCCGATCGCCGCGCCGATCACAAACCCCGCGAGAATGAGCTCGAAGCCGATGATGTGGCGGTCCAAGAGGGTGACGACCACGGCCAGGAGCATCCCCGCGGCGCCCAGGAGGTTCCCCCGCACGGCGGTGCGCGGGTGGGAGAGCCCCTTCAAGCCCAAGATGAAGAGCGAAGCCGCGATCACGTAGGCGAGGTTCACCAACGCTTGCGTGAGGGTCTCGCTCATGGCGGATCAGTCCTTTCCTCGCTCTCGGCCCCGACCCTGGAACATCTGGAGCATCCGGTGGGTGACGGCGAAGCCCCCCACCACGTTGATCGTGGCGAAGACGACCGCCAGGAACCCCAGGGTCATCGAGAGCGTGGTGTACTTCGTCCCCGCCGCCAGGATCGCTCCGACGATCGTGATCCCGGAGATGGCGTTCGCCCCGGACATCAAGGGCGTGTGCAGGATCGGCGGCACCTTGGTGATGACCTCGAAGCCGGCGAAGACCGCCAGCACGAAGATCGTCAATGCCGTGATGAAATCCATGCCTACTCGCCTCCTTCGCTTGTGTGAGCCTGTCGTCTGCCTCTGGGTCTGCGTCGTCCCCTGTCCGTCGTTTTCACGACTACGAACCGGTCCCGGCCTCCACCGCGGGCGGAAGGCCCAACAGCTCGCGCACCTTGGGGTGGACGACCTCCCCGTCGCGCGTCACCAGCGTGTCGTGGGTGATCGGGTCCTCCAGGTCGAGGTGAAGCTCCCCGTCCTTGAGCATGTTCAGCAAGAAGTTCGCGACGTTGCGCGCGTACATCTGGCTGGCGTGGTAGGGCACCGTCGCCGGGAGGTTCACCGGCCCCAGGATCGTGACCCCGTGGGCTTGGACGGTCTCGCCCGGCTTGGTGAGTTCGCAATTGCCCCCTCGTTCGGCGGCCAGGTCGACGATTACGGAACCCGGCTGCATCCGTCGGACCATCTCCTCGGTGACGAGCACCGGGGCGCGCTTGCCCGGCACCGCTGCCGTGGTGATGACCACGTCGCTCTCGGCCACCACCCGGAGCATCATCTCCCGTTGCTTTTCGTAAAATTCCTCGTCCATCTCGCGGGCGTAGCCCCCCTCGGCGCGGGCCTCCTCCGTCTCGAGCCCCAGCTCGGCGAACTTCGCGCCCAGGCTCTCGACCTGCTCCTTGGTCTCG
>JALSGO010000155.1 GCA_026982655.1 Candidatus Bipolaricaulota bacterium | reverse complement strand
CCGAAGCTGCCGCTCCTTTTGGGACCCCTCGAAGGAGCCCAAGCACTTCTTCCCGTGCCAGACTGTGATGCACCCGTCGAGATGCTCCCAGACCTCCACTTTGAGCTTGGCGCACGTCGCGCGGCCTCTCTGCTTCTCGAGCTGTAGCGCCCTCCCGCAGTAGGACACGACGTTGTCCTGCCCGACGACACGCTTCTCCTTCGTGCAGAGGTGGTGTTCCAAGTTGGTCCCGGGACAAACCATGAAGAGGCTCTCTGGCTCCTTGGCCTGCACCGCGAAGAGCTCGTTGTGCAGCGGCATGTAGCGCTCTTCGAGATAGCGATTGGCTGCCTCCACATCAGCGATCCCGGCGGCCTTGAGTTCCTGGACCACTCGCTCCTGCAGGGTCCGGTTCAGCCTCTCGCTGCGTCCTCTGGCCTGCGGCGAGTAGCTCGGGATGTGCTCTACCCCGAGCTCCTCGAGCGCCCGGCCAACCTGCGTCAGCCGCTCTCGGTCCACCTTCCCCCCGGCCTTGGGCGTGTAGAAGGCCCAGCTCGCCCGGTCCGAGTAGAGGCTCAACGGGAGCCCGTGGGCTCCGAAGACCGCCTTCAGGGCCCTGAAGATGGCCCACAGGTCCTCGCCTTGCTCGAGCCTAGCGTAGAGCAGGCGGCTGGTCGCGTCGTCTACGATGGCCACCATCGTCTGCTTCTCTCCCGGGCGTAGCTTCAGCCACTCGTGCTTGCTGCCGTCGATGTGCAGCATCTCCCCGAAGCAGGGCTTGCGCTCTCGCCGCCGCCGATGGCGGCCTCGCTTCTTGCGCCTCGGAACGAGCCCCGCCGTCTGCAAGGCCTGCTTCACGAACGTGTAAGAGAGCGTCACTCCGTGCTCTCGTACGGCAAACTGGTGGAAGTGGCGTGCGCTGAAGCCCTCGTAGCGCTCCCGGTAGAGCCGCAGAATGCGCTCAACCTCATGGGCCGGAACTCGCTTTGGCGAAGGCCGCCGGCGCCGCCGGTCGTAGAGCCCATCGTACCCGTACGTCTCGTACCGCGCCTTCCAGCGCCGCATGGTCCTCGGTGAGACCCCGATGATCTGAGCCGCCTGGATCCAGGTGATCTCACCGCTGTAAG
>JALSGO010000154.1 GCA_026982655.1 Candidatus Bipolaricaulota bacterium | reverse complement strand
TACCGCGGCAGATAGTGCAAATACTCCGTAAAGAGCGTGTGGTACGTGTGCAGATGGGGGATCCCGTAGCGTCGCGCGACGCGGATCCCGAGCATCCCCAGGGTGAAGGGCGTGTGGCTGTGGACGACATCTAGCTTCTCGAAGACCCGGCGGGCCTCGCGGTGGTAGGGGATCGTCACCCGGCTCTCCTTGTGGTACCAAAAGGGGAACGCGGGGAACCGAAAGATGCGCCCGTTCTCCCGCCGAGCGCGGCGGGTCTCGTACGCCGGGGCGAAGACGTACACCTCATGGCCCCCTTCGCGCAGGACCCGCTCCAGGATGGGCAGTAGGGTCGCCACGCCGTTGATCTGCGGGCGATACGTGTCCGTGAAGAACCCAATCGTGAGCTTCTCGCGCGTCATGACCGTGCGGAGGGCGACGACGGCGGGGAAGAGGCCCGCCCCTCCAAGCGGCAGTAATAGCAGGTCTCGTCCTCTTCGTGGTGGTGGACGCCGCAGACGGGGCAGCGATGGCCCCCTTGGGCACGTCGGGCTTGATCCCGCCGAAGGGATGCAAGGAGGAAGCCCTCAAAGGCCCTTCGCAGCTTGGGGTCCTCGACCTCGTCGAGGAGCTTCGCGAGCCGTTCGCGCTCCAAGAGGCTGAGCTGCTCCCGCACCCTCTCTTGCGCTCTAGGGGCACGTCGAGCGGCGAAGGAGCTGCCCACCCGAAAGCGGATCTCCCGGATTACGGGCTCTCCCAAAAGGGCGTTCAGCTTCTTGAGATAGACGTCCTGCATCAGGCGGAGCTGCTGAGCCACCACGTGGTTGGCCGCTTCCACGTAGAGCACCCCCTCGCGGACGCGGAGGGCCTCCGTGAGGCGGCTCATCTGCGGTCCGGCCACCTCCGGCCAGAAGAGCAGGGGCTCCTGCTCCTTGAACTCCCGCTCCAGCCCCAGATGGGCTAAGAGCGTTCGGATCTCCCCCAACGTGATGTCCCCCATCGTAGAGGCATTGTACTCCCGGGATCCCCTAAGGGCAATGCCTTTCGTCTACAACAACTGCTGTCTTATGTTTATATCTCTGTAGTAGTTGTTGTAGGGGGCCGTCCTCCCTGTGGAAAACCCCACTTTTTTCAGAAGGGCAGAGAAGAGTGGGTGTGGAAAACCCTGTGGAGA
>JALSGO010000153.1 GCA_026982655.1 Candidatus Bipolaricaulota bacterium | reverse complement strand
GATGTGGTCGAGGTCTTTCACCGCAGAGATCCGGTGGGCGATCACGATGGCGGTCCGCGAGCGCAGGACATCTCTGAGATTGTGTAGGATCTCCTCTTCTTTCTCGGCGTCCACGGCGGAGAGGGCGTCGTCCAAGATCAACACGGCGGGGTCGGCCAGGATCGCGCGGGCGATCGCCACCCGTTGCCGCTGGCCGCCGGAGAGAGAGACGCCCCGCTCGCCCAGAAGCGTCTCGAAGCCCTGAGGCATCTCCGAGATTTCTTCATAAACTCCTGCCAGCCGGGCCGCCTCTTCAATCTCCTCGAGAGAGGCGTCGGGCCGGGCGAAGGCGATGTTCTCCCGGATCGTCGTGGAGAACAGAAACCCGTCCTGGGGGACGAGCGCGATCCGCCTCCTCAAGCTCCGGAGCCGATAGTCGCGGACGTCCCGCCCGTCGAGGAGGAGCGTCCCGGGGGGCGGGTCGAAGACCCGCACGATCAGGTGCACCAGCGTGCTCTTCCCCGCTCCCGTAAGGCCGATCACCCCCAGGGTCCGCCCGGGCTCGATCGTGAGCGTGATCCCCTCCAGGGCGGGCGGGGCCTCCGGCTCGTAGCGGAAGGTCAAATTCCTGAACTCGATGCGTCCGGGGCCTTCCCAGGGGACGGCGTTCGGCGCGTCTTGGATTTGGGGCCGGGTCGCGAGAATCTTGTCGATCCGCTCCATGGAGACGGCACCGCGCTGCATCATGTTCACCATCCAGCCCAGGGCCATCATCGGCCAGGTGAGCAGAGCGAGGTACTGCTGAAACGCGACGAACTCGCCCAGGGTGATCTGCCCCTGCACCACGGCCCGGCCCCCGAAATAGAGCACGATCAACACCGAAAGCCCGCTCATGAAGGCGATCATCGGCTCGAACAGCCCCCAGATTCTCACCAGGTGCATGTTCTTGCGGATGAAGAGCTCGTTGGTCCGGGCGAAGTCCGCGGCCATCCCCGCCTCTTGGGCGTACGTCTTGATGACCCGAATCCCCGATAACGCCTCGCGCACCTTCTCCGTAAGCAACGCAAACGTCTCCTGAACGGCCTGGAAGCGCCGGTGGATGAGCCGCCCAAAGGCGATCACCAGCACCGTCAGGACGGGCAGGGGCGCGAAGGTGTAGAGCGTGAGGAGAGGGCTGATCGAGATCATGGCGCTGATGGAGAAGGTGGCCATGATCAGAAAGTCCGCGAACGCCAGCACGCCGAAGCCCGTGGCCATCATGACGGCGTCCACGTCGTTGGTGAAATGGGCCATCAGGTCCCCCGTCTTGGTGTTCTGGAAGAAGCGGGCGTCGAGGGTGAGGATGTGCTCGTACAGCTCTCGGCGCACGTCCCTCCGGATGCGGCGGGAGGCCCCCAACAGGAAGAAGCGCCACAAGAACCGAAAGACGCCCACGACGGCGGCGGCCGCGAGGATGAGCCCGGCAAAGGTGAGGAGATCCTGGCCGCGTCCGAGCTTGAGGGCGTCGATCGCGAACCGGGTGATCTGGGGCACGACGATGAGGCCCAAATCGACCACCAAGAGCGAGAGGATGCCCAACAAAACTCGAGTTCGGTAGCGCCAGAGGTGACGCAGCAGGCTGCGCATCGTGCGATGCCCCTCCCCATGGAAATACCCGAATAGGGCATCGCATTCTAGAGGGAAGGGGACAAGCTGTCAAGGCAAAAGGGCTTCTGCTCGCGCTTCCGGAACGACGTTATGGTTCCCGTGCGCCCGCGGGCGCCGTCCGCTCGCGCGCGATGCTCGCGGCCCCCACGAGAGCAGCCCGGATCTCGGGGGGGCGGAAGTAGCCCTCGTCGTACTTCCCAAGTGGAATCGCGCGGCTCGTCCAAGAGCATGTTCCCGATTACCGTGCCGTCTTCGACAAACGGCTCCAGGTCCGTGGAGTTCAGGACAAGCGCCTCAAAGGCCCTGCGGATTCCGTGAGACCCCTTCATCCCCATTCTACTTCATTCCGGGGACCGCTCAAGGGGAGGGCGGGCGCAGGGTGAGCTCCTCCTGTTGTAAGCGGCCGGTCTCCTCGAGGATCGTGTGGTAGATCCTGAGCAGGGCATGAGTGCTGAGCGGACCGTAGTTGCCCGCCTGCACAACTCGGGCCAGCACTTCCAGCTCCCGCTCCGGGGAGCGGAGGGGTTGGCCCCGAGCCCGCTTCTCCCGTCCAATCTGCAGGGCCAACCGCGTACGCTCCCCTAAGAGCCTTACGATCTGCTTGTCGATCTCGTCGATTCGACGCCGCCAGCGGTCCATCGCATCCACTCCGTCCTCCCTCCTTCTCGCTCGTCCGTCCCGTCCGAGAGACCGCCCAGAACAGGAATCCGTGACCGATTCAACTCATAATATAGCCTTCGGAGCGCCGGTCGGTCGGCTCAGGGTCGATCCACCGGAAGCCCCCTCTCCTGAAGTCGACACGACAGGCCGAGGAAGGCGGCTAAGGCCTCGTTGACCTCTTCGGCGTGCGCGCTCATGAGGAAGTGCATCACGCTGGGGACCACGACTTCCTCTGCATTCGGGAGGAGCTCGGTCACCCGCTGCACGATCGAGGGGGCAAAGAGAGGATCCCAGCGGGGACGGATCACCAGCGTCGGCGCTTGGACCCGGGGCAGCACGGCCTCCGCGTCCCAGACGCGGAGGCCGTGGAAGTACAGGGCCTTGAGCACGTACGCCGGGGCCAAGAACGTGGGCCGGATCCGGTTGACGATCCCCATCACGGCGTCGAAGAGGACGTCCGGCACGTAGAACCCCCAGCGGTAGATCCAGCTCAGGGTGTAATCGCTCGAGGGGCTGATCAGCACGAGCTTCTCGACCTCATCGGGATGCGCGGCGGCGTACGAGGCCACCAGGGCCGCCCCGAAGGAGTGGCCCACCAACACAAAGGGCTTCCTCACGCGGAGGGCCTCCACGGCCGCCTCGAGATCGCGGAGGAGCTCCGAGACGCTATACTCGGAGCGCGGCTTCGACGATTCGCCGTGGCCCCGCAGATCCAGCGCGAGGACCCGCGCCTCTTCCGAGAGGCAGCGCATCTGGGGGAGCCACTGCTCCTTCCAGCCGCCGAAGCCGTGGACGAAGACGATCGTCCGGGGGGCATCCGCCGGACCGGCCTCCAGGGCCACGAGCGTCAGAGGGGGATCCGCGGGGATGACGATCTCGTGCCTCGCCTCGTTCACGGCTTGCAGGAGATAGAGGTCCGGGTTCGGTCCCCCACCCTCGTCCGGAGGGGGAACCCACAGCACCGACATCATGCTCTCTATCCTACGGCCGAACTCGGGACACTTGCCTCGGTCAGGTCACACGGGTACAGGCCGGTCTAGGGGACCAGCCGGGTGCGGTCGCGGGGGAAGAAGCTCGCCTGGCGGACGTTGGGCAGGTTCAAGAGTTGGGCGGTGAGGCGCTCGGCCCCGATCGCCAGCCCCCCGTGCGGCGGCATCCCGTACTTGAAGATCTCCAGGTAGAACGCGAAGTCCTCCGGGTCGAGCCCCCGGGAGCGGATGCTCTCCACCAGCATGTGGTAGTCGTGGATGCGCTGGCCCCCCGTGGTGATCTCCAAGCCCTTGTACAGGAGGTCGAAGCTGTTGGTGAGCGAGGGGTCCTCCTCGGAGGGCATCGCGTACATGGGGCGGTGCTCCCGCGGGTAGTGCGTGACGAACACGAACTCCGTCCCCCAGCGCTCCTGGGCGTACTCGCACAGGAGCTTCTCGCCCTCGGGGTCGAGGTCCCCCTCGCAGCGCTTCTGATAGTTCGTCTCCAAGATGGAGAGGGCCTCGTCGAGGCGCACGTGCGGGATCTCCGAAGGGACCTTGGGGAGCTCTGCCCCGTAGATCTCAAGCTCGCGAGGGCACGCGCGCTCCACGTGCTCGAACATGAAGCGGAGGAGCTCCGTCTCCAGCCGGGTGATCTCGCGGAAGTCGTCGATGAAGCCCATCTCGTAGTCCAGGCTGATGTACTCGTTGAGGTGGCGGGTGGTGTTGTGCTCCTCGGCGCGGTAGACGGGTCCGACCTCGCAGACCCGCTCGTACCCGGCCCCGACGAGCATCTGCTTGTAGAACTGGGGGCTCTGGGCTAGGTACGCCGTCCGCTCGAAGTACTGCACCGCGAAGAGGGCGGTGCCGCCCTCGGTCCCGGCGGCAACGATCTTGGGGGTCTGGACCTCGAGGAAGCCTTGGCTCCTCAAGTACTCGCGGAAGGCCCAGATGAACTCGGCCCGGACCTTGAGCGCGGAGCCGATCTCGGGGTGGCGCAGGCTCAAGGCCCGGTGGTTGAGGATCGTCTCCAAGCGCATCCCGATGAGGTCCAAGGGGCGGTTGATCTGGATGGGCGGCGGCTCGACGGGCTTGGCCAAGAGGGCGAGCTCCTCGACGTCGACTTCGACGCCCTCGGGGGCTCGGGGATCCTCGACGACGGTGCCCACGAGCTCGATGGCGGCCTCCTCCTCGAGCTGCTTGGCGATCTCCTTTTGCCCTCGGATCTTGCACTGGACCGTTCCCGTGCGGTCGCGCAGCACCACGAAGACGAGTTTGCCCAGCTCGCGCACGGTGTGGACCCAGCCCTTGAGGCGGACCCCGCTGCCCACGTGTGCCTTGACCTCTTCTGCCCAGATGCGTGGTTGCGTCCTCCGACTCATGGTTCGATCACGGCCCTCAGGATAGCGCGACGTCCCCACTCCCACAAGTCCCGAGACGGTTGCGCTCCGGCCTGCGCAGGGGGTAGAGTAGAGGGACTTCGGCCCGTTAGGTAGGGAAGGAGGCATCGAAACCGCGATGTATGCTATCGACCTCTCCGGCAAAACCGCGCTCGTTGCGGGGGTGGCCAACAAGCGGAGCCTCGCTTGGGCCGTCGCCCGACTGCTCCATCAGGCGGGAGCCCGTTTGGCGTTCACCTCCCGGCGCATCACGGAGGACGAGCGGGCGAAGACGAAGCTGGAGGCGCTCGTCTCCGAGGTGGACGGGCTCCTGCTGCCTTGTGATGTGCGCGACGAAGGACAAATTGCCCAGGTGTTCCAGACCCTGGAGCAGGAGTTTGAGCAGTTGGACATGTTGGTCCACAGCATCGCCTTTGCGCCCCTGGAAGCGCTGCAGGGTCGTTTCGTAGACACCTCCAAGGGAGACTTTCAGAAGGCCCTGGAGGTGAGCGCCTACTCGCTGATCGCGCTCACCCGGGGAGCGCTTCCCCTGATGGAGAGGGCAGGCGGGGGGAGCGTGATCGCCATGAGCTACCTGGCCGCGGAGCGGGCCGTGCTCACCTACAACGTGATGGGGACAGCCAAGGCCGCCCTAGAGCAGATCGTGCGGCAGCTGGCGCTGGAGCTGGGCGGCAGGAACATCCGGGTGAACGCCGTCTCGGCGGGGCCGGTGCCCACGCTGGCCGCGCGCGGCGTCCCCGGGTTTACGCACATTTTAGACGTCTACGAGAAGCGCGCCCCGCTGCGGCGCAACGTCACCCACGAGGAGGTCGCCAAAGCGTCTCTGTTCTTGCTGAGCGATCTGGCCAGCGGCATCACGGGCGAGGTGCTCTACGTCGACGGGGGGTTCCACATCACGGCCTTCTAACTTCTAAGATGCCCAAGATCCTCTCGCCGCTCGTGAGCGTATATTGTTTTCGCCTGGCGGCGCAGGGGCCGGAGTATCTGCTCCTCCGCCGCCGGGAGGGCCTAGACCGCTTGGGGGGGACGTGGCAGGTCGTCCACGGGGGCATCGAGCCGGGGGAGACCGCGGTCCAAGCCGCCTGGCGCGAGGTCCGGGAGGAGACGGGTGCGGTGCCCGCGGGCTTCTGGGAGCTGGACTACGTGGAAGCGCACTACAGCCCCTCCCAGGATGCAATACGACTCGTGCCCTGCTTCGCCGCCCGCCTCCCCGACGGGAGCGCGATCACCCTGGGACCGGAGCATGACAACTTCCGTTGGACGTCCCTGGACGAAGCCTTGGAGGAGCTGGTGTGGCGCTCCCAACGCGAGGCCCTCCGCGTTCTTCACGAGACCATCGCCCGTCCCTTGGCCCAGGGGAAAGGGGTCCCACCCCTGCTGCGCATCCCCGACGTGCTGTATGCCGATGAGCAAGGATCCCAATCCGCTTGACAGGGGCCCTCCTCCTCGTTACCCTGGGGCGTCGCCCGCTATACATCCCTATCCAAGTCGGGGCGAAATCCCGCATAAAAAGGAGGGAATGCCATGCCTCAGGTCAAGCTGAGCGTCCAAGGCATGAGCTGCGAGAACTGCGCGAAGCACGTGACGGAGGCGCTGGAGAAGGTCTCCGGCGTCACCAAGGTAACCGTGTCCCTGCGGGACAACACCGCCGAAGTGGAGCTGAGCTCCGACGCTGGAGAGGTCACTCCTCAACTCCTCCAGGCCGTGGAACAAGCCGGATATCAAGCCCAAGTCCTCTCCTAGGATCGCGGCTCTGCCCCTCTCCCTCCCCCGGCCTGCGGGGGAGGGAGGGGCGGGCCGGATGCTTACTTCCAATCTCAGACCCTATCGACTTTAGGAGACGTCGGAAGACAGAGGGTTCTGCCAGCTATTCTTCAGTTTCAAGAGGGGTTCGTGAACCCGTTCCCAACCGTCTAAGCCGCAGATCGCCAGCAGGGGATCTTCCCCTACCTGCCCCACGCAGGCATAGCTCGTCCCGGCAAAGAGCGCCTCGAAGCGCCCTCGGTCCTCGGGGCGCACCTCCACCAGAAGCCGCGAGGGACTTTCCGAAAAGAGCAGGAGATCGTCGCGCTCGAACGAAGAGGCCCCCGGCACCTTCCGGAGGTCGACCCGGAGGCCGAGCCCTCCGGCGAAGGCCATCTCCGCCAGCGCCACCCCCAGCCCGCCCTCGGAGCAATCGTGGCACGAGCGCACCAGCCCCTCTTGGACCGCTCGGTGCAGCCGGCGGTAGCGTTCCCTTGCGGCGCGGGCGTCCACCCGAGGGACTCGGGTGCCGACGAAGCCCCGCATCGCGAAGTACTCCGAGCCGCCCAGCTCCTCGCGCGTCTCGCCCAGCACGTAGAGCAGGTTGCCGGGCTCCTTGAGGTCCATCGTGACGGCCTTCTCGATGTCCTCGATGATCCCCAGCGCGGAGATGAGGATCGTCGGGGGAACGGAGATCTTGACCGTTTGGCCGTCGAGTTCGCCCACGAAGTCGTTGTACATGCTGTCTTTCCCCGAGATGAACGGCGTCCCGAACGCGACGGCGTGCTCGTACAAAGCTTTACAGGCCCGGACAAGCTGGCCCAGCCGCTCGGGCTCGTCGGAGCTTGACCAGCAGAAGTTGTCTAATAGGGCGATCTTCTCGGGGTTCGCCCCCACGGCCACGGCGTTTCGTACGGCTTCGTCGAGGGCCAGGGCGGCCATCCAGTAGGGGTCAAGGTCCCCGTAGTTGGGGTTGATCCCGTTCGAAATGACAATTCCCTTTCGGGAGCCCTTGCGCTGCAGCTCCAGGGGCCACAAGACGGAGGCGTCGCTCGGGCCGTCGTCCTCTCGCCCCACCAGGGGCTTTATGACCGTGGCCGCCTGCACCTCGTGATCGTACTGTCTCACAACGGCTTCCTTGCTGCAGACGTTGAGCCGCCCGAGCAGCTCGTGGAGGGCTTCGCCCAAGTTCGGGGGCTCGGGGAAGTCGGGCTCCCGATGGCGGGGCCTGCGCCAGACGGCCCGAAGGCGCTTCCTCGGCGCGCCGTCCACCAAAAACCCGACGTCCAGATAGGCCACGGTCTTCCCCTCGTAGAGCACGTGAAACCTGCCCGTGGCCGTAAAGCGTCCCAGCACGGTCGCTTCGACCTCGCGCTTCTCGGCCAGCTCCAGAAACTCGGGGAGCTTTTCGGGCGGGACGGCGAGCGTCATCCGCTCCTGGGACTCGCTCACCAGGATCTGCCAGGGGTCGAGCCCCGGGTACTTCAAGGGCGCCCGGTCGAGGTGGAGCTCCGCGCCCACGCCGCCGAGTTCGGCCAGCTCGGCTACGCTTACGGCCAGCCCTCCGGCCCCGTTGTCGTGGATCGCCCGGTAGAGCCCCGAGTCGCGCGCTTCCATCAGCATGTCGGCCATCACCTTCTGGACGAAGGGGTTCCCGATCTGGACCGCGGAGGTGGGGCTCTCCTCCGTCAGGGCCTCCGAGGAGAAGGTCGCGCCGTGGATGCCGTCGGCCCCGATCCGGCCCCCGACCATCACGATCGCGTCCCCCGGCTCCACCCGCTTTTCGTGTGTGGGCTCAGAGTCTAAGCGGGCGGGCAGGATCCCCCCGGTGCCGCAATAGACCAACGGCTTCCCCAAGTACCGCTCGTCGAAGCGGATCGTGCCGTTTACGGTGGGGACCCCCGACTTGTTGCCGCCGTGCTCGACCCCGCGCACCACGCCCTCCAGCACTCGGCGGGGGTGCTTTAAGCCCTTGGGCAGGGGTTTAGCGTAGTCCGGCGGCGCGAAGCAGAAGACGTCGGTGTTGAAGAGCAGCCGGGCCCCGCGGCCCACGCCCAGCGCGTCGCGGTTTACGCCCACGATCCCCGTGAGCGCCCCCCCGTAGGGGTCGAGCGCCGAGGGGGAGTTGTGCGTCTCCACCTTGAACGCGACGTTGTATTCATCGTCGAGCTTGACGACCCCGGCGTTGTCCACGAAGACGCTCACGAGCGCTTCGCGCCAGTAGGGGCTCCTCCGTCGAATCTCCTCGGTGGCTCCCTGAATGTACGTTTTAAAGACGCTGTCGATCGTCTCCACAGTTCCTGCATCTTCATCGTGGTATTCGATGAGCCCTCTAAAGATTTTATGTTTGCAGTGCTCGCTCCAGTTCTGGGCTAAGGCTTCGAGCTCGCAGTCCGTCGGGTGGGGAGGGAGCCCCACGGCCTCCCGTTCCTCCCGGCGCGCGCGGAGGTGCTCCCGGATCGCCCGAAGCTCCTCGACGCTCAAGGCGAGCAAGCGCTCGCGGCTCAGCTTCTCCAGCTCCTCGTCGGGGCGGTCTAGAGAGATAAACCCAACCGTGGGCTCGTGCTCCAAGCGCACGGCGGGGACGACGACGGGGAACCGCCCGCCCTCCCGTTCCCACCGCGAGCGCTCGCACAGCGAGAAGCGCTCGATCAGCTCGTTGGCCAGGAGGTCTACGGCAATGTGATGCGCATCACGCTCTGTGAGGGCACCTTGCAAGAGGTACTGCTTGGAGCTGTAGGTGGGAACGTCCTTCCCCAAGAGATCGCGAATCGCGGCGCGGGCCGTCTCGCCCACGGTGTCGGTCACGCCGGGCTTGAAGCCCACTTCGATGAGCCAGTCCCACGGAAACCCCTGGGCCAAAGGCTCATCCACGGCGTAGAGCTGCACGACGGGGTCGTGGAGCAGCTCCTCGGCGATCCGTCGAAGCTCGGACTCCGAGAGGGGGGCGTCGAGGGTGTAGACGTCCACGATGCGAACGCTCCGGACGGGCAGACCCAGCCCCGAACGGATGCGCTCACAGACGGAGCGCCCCGGGGCGTCCGCGAACTCGGGTCGGAAGGCGACTTCCACTCGATGGGCCATTCGTCCCTACTGTAATCCGGAGGGGCTCGTCCTCGCAACCCCGCGAGCGCGGGCCCTCTTCGCCCTTCCCTCAAGGGGAAGAAACGACGGGAAGGACGAACGTGTACCCGTTGTGCGCGAGGACCTCCGCTTTCACTCCCCACACTTGGCACACGAGTTCGGGGGTTAAGACCTCGCGGGGCGGCCCGCAGGCGACCAACCGCCCGCGGGCGAGCACGGCCACCCGATCCGCGTAGCGCAGCGCGGCGTTGAGATCGTGCAAGGCCGCGACCGCCGTCAGGCCCTCTTCATTCACCAGCCGCCGGACGAGCTCTAGGATCTCGAGTTGATACCGCAGGTCGAGGTGGGCCGTGGGTTCATCCAAGAGCAAAATCTGGGGCTCTTGGGCCAGGGCCATCGCCAGAAAGACCCTCCGCCGCTCGCCCCCGGAGAGCTCCGTGATGGAGCGCTCCGCAAGCTCCTCGAGGCGGAAGAGCGAGAGGGCCCGTCGGACGGCTTCCTCGTCGTGCGCCGTCCAGGGCGAGAGCCTCCCGCGGTGGGGGTGCCTTCCCCACTCCACCACCTCGCGGACCGCGAAGTCGAAGCCGACGTGGGGCTCCTGCTCGACGGCGGCGATCACCCGCGCGACCTCCCGGGGCGGGAGTTCCTCCAACCGGCGGAAGTCGAGGTAGATCGCGCCCCCTCTCCCTCTCCCTTCCCCTCCCGCCCGAGCCCGAGGGGGGAGCACCCCCGAGAGCGCCCGCAGCAGGGTGCTCTTCCCCGATCCGTTCGGCCCCACCACGGCCAGAAACTCCCGCTCGTAGATCTCGAGGGAGAGGTCGTCTAGAGCCCAAGTTTCCTCCTGCCCATAGGAGACGGAGAGCTTCTCGACGCGGAGCCGCACCCGCCGTTGGAGGGTTGGAGGGCTCATCGGGTATCTCCTCCCCGGATCGGGAAGACCGGGCGCCGCAGCAGCAGGTACAGGAAGAAGGGCGCGCCGCAGAGCGCCGTGAGCACCCCCACGGGGAGCTCCAAGGGCGGGAGCGCCGTGCGGGCCGCGGTGTCCGCTAGGAGCAAGAAGAGCGCTCCACCCAACGCCGAGGCCGGCAGGAGCACCCGATGATCGGGACCCAAGACGAGCCGGAGGGCGTGCGGTGTGATCAGCCCCACGAACCCGATCGTCCCCGCCAGGGCCACCGCCGCGCCCGTAAGAAGCGTGACAACCCCGAGCAGGAGCTTCTCCAGGCGTTCGGGCCGAACCCCCCGGTGGCGCGCGCCCTCCTCCCCCAGCGACAACACGTTGAGGTCGCGGGCGAAGAGGAAGAGCGAGCCCAGCCCTACGACCACGGCTGCCGCCAGCACGGGCAGAAGATCCCAGCGCGCCCGGCCCAGGCTCCCCATGAGCCAGAAGACGATCGTCTGCGCCTTCAAGGGCTCAGAACTGAGCACGATCGACAAGCTCGTGAGCGCGGAGAAGAGGGCGCTCAGCGCGATGCCCGCCAGGATGAGCGTGAGGGTCCCGGGCATCCCCGGGCGCCGGGAGGCGCGGGCGATCCCGTAGACGAGCGCCACCGCCGCGGTCCCGCCCAGGAGCGCCCCCAGGGGCAGCGCGAGCGGGCCCCCAGCCGAAAGCCCCAGGGCGATCACGAGCGCGGCCCCGGCGCCCGCCCCGCTCGCCAGCCCCAGCACGTAGGGGCTCGCCAAGGGGTTGCGGAAGATCCCCTGCATCACGGCCCCCGAGACCCCCAAAGAAGCGCCCACGAGGGCCGCGGCCAGCGCCCGGGGGAGTCGGACGCCCTCGAGGATCACGAGATGAGCCGGGGGGATCTCCGCGCCCGGCGAGAGGCCCAGCTTCTGCGCCCCATACCCGAGAAGCTCCCGGGGGGGGATCGGGACGGGTCCGAGGGCCACCGCCAGCCCCAACGCCGCGACCAGAAGGCCCCCCAAGAGGGGGAGGACGACCGCGGGCCGGGGTCTTCTTCTTCGGGCTCGGGAGCGGGGTCCCGGACTCGGCGCCCCGGCCCGGGCCCGTCGGGGGGCCTCCGCTCGGGCTCGGGGCAGGGTCCTTCTAGCCCTAGGGGAGATCACGGCGGGATCACTCGTTCGCGCGGAAGGCGTCCGGGTGGAGGGCCTCCGCCATGACCTGCAGGGCCTCGGCCACGCGCGTGGAGGTGAGCTGGCTCGCCTTCACGCCGAAGACGCGTCCCTCCCGCACCGCGCTCACGCCCTGCAGCAGGGGGTTCTGCGTGAGGTTCTCGATCTGGGAGGGGTCGGTGAAGATCACGTCGGGGTCGCGCTCGACCACGGCCTCGAAGCTCACCTGCTGGATGCCCTCTATATCGGCGAAGACGTTCTCCGCCCCGGCCCGCGCCAGGAGCTCCCCCTCCACGGAGCCGCGGCCCACGGCGAAGGGGGCCACGTCCGGCGGCGCGAACAGGAACGCGGCCCGCACCCGATCCCGCTGGACGACCGCGCTCTCCAGGGCGACGATCCGCTCCGAGATCCGCCCGATCGCGATCTCCGCCTCCACCTCGCGGTCCGCCAGGAGGCCCACCACCTCGATGAGGCGGAAGATATCGGGGATCTGGGCGATAAAAAGGACCGGGGTCACCACGATGAGCCCCGCGGCCTCCAGTCGATCCCGGGCGTCCCCGACGGCGCCCAGCACCACGTCGGGCTCCAGGGACAAGATGACCTCGACGTTGGGCCGGAAGGGGGAGCCGACCCGGGGGACGTCGGCCACCTCGGGCGGGTTGTTCGGGGAGTCCGTCACCCCCACGAGTAGGTCTTTCGCGCCCAAGTCGACCAGGATCTCGGTGTAGAGGGGCGTCCCCGCTACGACGATCCGCTCGACGGGGAGCGGGACTTCGATCTCCTGGCCGCGGTCGTCCACGAGGACGACCTTGGACTGGGCGAGGATAGGGACGATTCCTCCGGCCCCTAGCAGCATGAGGGTTGCGGAGATCAACCCCATGAGTCTTGCGATGGGCATGACAGATCAACCTCCTGTTTGTTGGGTATGGTGTGAAACGTTCGGTGGAGGAAGGAGTTCAACGACGATGCGCCACAGCCCACGCCGGGACGCCGAGGGCTCCGGTCCGAAGACGACCGCGAGGGCATCCTCCGCCCCGCTGAAGGGTAGCGCCCGCTCTAGAAGCGCGGCGTCCTGCGGGTACTGTTCCGCCAACGACAGGGGCTCGTCGCTAAACGCCCACCCCCCTTCCGTTCGTACGAGGAGAAGAGCTCCGCTGGCCCCTTCTCGAATCGCTGCGTCTCGGTACCTCCAACTCTCTTTGAGTTCCTGAGGGAAGTTTCGCAGGATCGCCGCCACGCCGTAGCGGTCCAGGGCCAGGTCGCGCAGCGTCAGCGGGCCTAGCCAGGGGACCCGCTCCTTCAAGGTAGCAAACGCCTCTTGTCCTTGAGCCGTCAGCGCCGTCCCGGCTTTGGCCATCTTCACGTACCCGGCGGCACGCAGCTTGTTGAGATGCGTCCGGACGGTCATCTCGGTAATCCCCGTCCTCTGCTCCAGGCTCCGGCGGCCCAGAGGTCGGGAAGCGGTGAGAAGGGTCCAGATCAAGTCATAGGCTATGGGCCAGTCGATCCCTCGGGTGCGCATGCCCGATGCCTCCTGTGGGATAGCGCATCCCACAAGGGGATGCACACACAGCTTACCCCGTGGAAAACAGCGCGTCAAGGAAAGGCAGAGAAACGACCCGGGAGAAGGGGGTTTGACAGCCCCCTCCATCAGGCCGTAGCATACCCCCACGGAGGTGCTTAGCATGAGCGCACGCGAAGAGCTGGAAAAGCAACTGAAGGAAGTCTTCGGCAAGGCGAACTACCCCATCAACAGCGTGATGGACCTTCTGCCCGTCCTGCCTCAAGGGCCGATGACCCAGTTCAAGGCCGGGGACAAGAGCTGGTCCGCCATGGAGCTCTCCCAGAAGCTCGCCGGGCGGGCGAAGTTCCCCTATAACGACGTCGACTCGTTCGTGAAGGACATCCTGGATGGACTCCAAGAGGCGGGCGAACTGTAGCTCGGGTGCGACGCCGCAGCTCGCCCAAAGCCCAACGACCACGACAAGGGGAAGGGGAGGGGAAGGGAGGAAGCCATGGCTATGAACCCCCGGGAGCCGGTGATCGTCGAAGCGGTTCGCACCCCCATCGGCAAGAAGGAGGGGGCGTTCAAGGACGTCCGCCCCGACGATCTGGGCGTGATCGTCGTCCAAGAGGTCTTAAAGCGTACGGCGATTCACCCTCCGCTCATCGAGGATCTCGTGTTGGGCTGCGTCACCCAGCGGGGGGAGCAGGGGGGCAACGTCGCTCGCTTGATCGCGCTTACGGCGGGGCTGCCCATCACCGTCGGGGGGACGACCGTGAATCGCCTCTGCGGCTCCGGCCAGCAGGCGGTGGTCTTCGCGGCCCACGAGGTCGCGATGGGCGTCGCGGACGTGGTGCTCGCGGGCGGAGTGGAGAGCATGACCCGCGAGCCGATGGGCTCGGACATCGACAAGCCCTTGAACCCCAAGCTCCTGAAGATGTACGAGATCGTCTGGCAGGGGGAGTCAGCCGAGAGGATCGCCGAGAAGTGGGGCATCTCCCGCCGGGAGCTCGACGAGTTCTCGCTGGAGAGCCACCGCAAGCTCGCCCGCGCCCAGGACGAGGGGCGCTTCGACGCCCAGATCGTCCCCGTCGAGGTCGAGATCGAAGGACAGAAGGAGACGATCACCCAAGACGAGGGCGTGCGTCGGGACACGAGTCTGGAGAAGCTGGCGCAGCTTGCGCCCTCCTTCCGGCCCGACGGGAAGATTACCGCGGGGAACTCCAGCCAGATCAGCGACGGGGCCTCCCTGCTCCTGCTGATGACCCGCCAGAAGGCCAAAGAGCTGGGCCTCACCCCCCGGGCCCGACTCCTGGGCACGGCGGTGGTGGGGGTCGACCCCACCCTCATGCTCACGGGCCCCATCCCCGCCACCCAGAAGGTGCTGGAGAAGACGGACCTCTCGCTCAAGAGCATCGATCTGATCGAGATCAACGAGGCGTTCGCCTCGGTGCCCATCGCCTGGGGCCGGGAGCTCGACGTCGACTGGGAGAAGGTGAACGTCAACGGCGGGGCGATCGCCCACGGTCATCCCTTGGGCGCCACGGGAGCGATCCTCTTCACCAAGATGCTCCACGAGCTGGAGCGGCAGGACAAGCAGCTGGGGCTCATCACCATGTGCATCGGCTTCGGCCAGGGGATCGCCACGGTGATCGAGCGGATCTGACGGACGACGGCAGTCACCCCTTAGAGAACGCGAACGAAAGGCCCCCGCGCGAGGCGGGGGTCTTTCCGCTGTCCGATTCCGCCGGCTTGTAGCAGGGTAAACTACCCTGCTGCAGCTACGGTGTGCTGGACTTCGTAGTGGACGGTGCCCTTCACGGCTCGGGAGATGATGCAGCGCTGCTCGGCCAGCGCCACTGCGCGGGCGATGAGGTCCTCGTATTGGGCGCTGTCGCCGTTGCCCTCGACGTCCATCTCGATGTGCGGGCGGAGGGTAATCTCGCGAAAGTGATAACCATCTTGCTCGTCGGGGATGACCGTCCCCTCGGCCGTACAGGTGAGGTTCTTCACGGGAAGCTTCATCTTCTCCGCGATCATCGCCAGCGTCACCAGATAACAAGCACACGCAGAGGCCAGGAAAATCTCCTCCGGGTTGGTCATCCCTCCGGGTCCGCCGAAGCTTTTGGGCACGGAAAACTCCGTCTGAAACGTTCCCCGCTCGTTCTCGATCACGCCCCGGCCCCCGACCAGGGCCCCCTCCCAGCTCCCGCGGACCCGGTAGACTTGCGTCTTCGTCTCCATGGGTACCCTCTCCTTTCTCCAATCCAATCCAATCCAATCCGGTCTGCCTCGTCCTCCGTCTGAGCACTTGGCCACCCGTCCCCTCAGGATCCGTTTGCGGACCCGGACAGGCACCGCCCCAGTCTAGCCCACCTTCCCTTCGGGATCAAGGATCTGGGGGGGGGTACCGCACCCCGACCCCGGACGCGGCTGAGGTCGTGAGAGAGACGCCGCTCCTCCCGCTGCAGGCAGGGCCGGAGATTTTCATCCGCCCCAAGCCGGTTTAGCGGTCCAGCACCCTCCGGGCAATCCCATCCGCGTCCAGCCCGTATTTGCGATAGAGCTCCGCGGGCGTACCCGACTCGGCGTAGACCTCCACCCCGATCTTGAGCACCCTTCGCGGCGTGCCCGCCTCCGAAAGGGCCTCTAGGACGGCATCGCCCAAGCCCCCCCGCGGGCCGTGGTCCTCCACCGTCACGAAGAGCTCCGTGTCCTGCGCGGCTTCCTTCAAGGAAGAGGGATTTAAGGGCTTTAGGGTGGGCAGGTGGATGAGCCGAGGCGAAAGTCCCTCTCTGCGTAGTTTGGCCGCGGCGATGAGGGCGTGATACGTCGTCTCTCCCGTCCCCACGAGCGTGATCCGCTCGCCGGGCAGGAGCTCTACGGCCTCCCCCAGCCGGAAGTCGTAGCCCTCCTCGAAGAGGTGGGGCAGTCGGTTCCGCGAGAGGCGCATATACACGATGCCCTTCTGCTCAAACGCCCGGAAGACGGCCTGTCGGGTCTCCCGGGCGTCCGCGGGGCAGATCACGGTGGCGTGGGGCAGCGCCCGGAACAGGGCGAGGTCCTCGATGGCCTGGGCGGAGCTGCCGTCTTGGCCCGTGGCGATCCCCCCGTGGCTCCCCAACACGAAGCAGTCGAACCCCGGGATCGCTACGGACTGGATCAGGGGCTCATACCCCCGCTCCAGGAAGCGGGCGAAGGTGGTGATCACGGGCTTTACGCCGCGGGCCGCCAGGCCCCCCGCCGCGGCGCACATAAACGCCTCGGATACCCCGCAGCTGATCCAGCGGCCCTTCCACCCCCAGGGATCCTGCCCGAAGATCCCAAATCGATCTCGAAACTTTAGGGTCTTGGTGGACTTGTCGAGGTCCGCTCCCAAGACGACGAAGTCCGTTTGGGCACCCAACTCGGCGAGGGCCTCCCCGAAGGCGTCCCGCACGTAGCTCCGCTCGACGGCTTTGGGGTTGCCCTGCTCGTCCACGAAGCGCGTGAGCTCCAGAGGGTAGCGGATCACACGGGCTCACCCGCCTTCAGGCGCTCTTCTTCTTGCTGCAGATGCCGGATCCAGCGCTCGTACTGCTCTTGCGAAGGGGCCTTGGCGTGCCAGGCCGGATCGTCCTCGATCTCGGGGATGCCCTTCCCCTTGAGGGTGTTCGCGATCACGATCGCGGGCCGGCCCCGTACGGCCTTCGCCTCCCGGAACGCCCGGGAGAGCCAGTCGAAGTCGTGGCCCGTGAGCTTCTCGGGGGTGCGCTCCTCGTACGGGACTTCCTCTCCGACGACGGCCCAGCCGTAGCTCGCCCACTTCGCGGCCACCGGGAGCAGTTCCGTCTCGTGGAAGACGAAGTCGTCGTTCTGGATCCAGTTTACGTCGAGCACGGCGGTGAGGTTGTCCAGTCGGTGATAGGCGGCGTTGCGGGCGGCCTCCCAGACGATCCCCTCCTGCATGCCCCCATCGCTGAGCAGGACGTAGACGCGCGTATCGCGGCCTCGAATCTTCTCGGCGAGGGCCATCCCCACGGCTTGGGAGATCCCCACCCCTAAGCTGCCGGTGGAGAACCAGATCCCCAACTCGGGTCGGTACTTGGGGTGCCCCTGGAGCGTCTTCGTTTGCCCGGGGGGGGCGCTTACGTCCGCCCGTCGGTAGGTCGGGAGCAGCTCCTCCGGGAGGAGCCCCCGCAGGTGCAGGGCGGCGTAGTAGCCGGGGGTGATGTGGCCCTTGTCGATCACCAGGATGTCGTTGTCGAGGGCGTCGGGACGGGTGGGGTCGAGGCGCATCTGCTCGAAGAGCAGCTCAACTAAAATTTCAGCAGCGGAGTAGGAGCCGCCCAGGTGTCCCGATTGGGCCTCGTAGACGAGCCGGAGGGCGATCTGCCGCAGACGGTTGGCCAAAAGCTTCTTCTCTTGGATGTCCATGGGGATGGGGTGGTCAGCGCGATTCCGAAGGCGACGGTGGGGTGCGGATCTCCGGCCTTCCGGCCTTCTCCCAGTCAGCGAGGAACTTCTCTAAGCCCACGTCCGTGAGCGGATGATGAAAGAGCTTCTGGAGCACCGAGAAGGGCATGGTGGCGATGTCCGCGCCCACCAGGGCGGCCTCCACCACGTGGCGAGGGTGGCGCAGGCTCGCGGCCAACACTTCCGCCTCGACCCCGTAGTTGTCGAAGATCTGGACGATCTGGGATACGAGCTCCATGCCGTCGCCGCTCACGTCGTCGATCCGCCCCACGAACGGGGAGACGAACGCGGCCCCGGCCTTGGCGGCCAGCAGCGCCTGCGAGGGGCTGAATATGAGCGTCACGTTCACCGCGATCCCCTCCTGGCGCAGGCGCTTGGTCGCCCGCATCCCCTCCGGGGTCATGGGGATCTTGACCACGATGTTCTCGTGGATCTCCGCCAGCTCCAAGCCCTCGCGGAACATCCCCTCGGCGTCGGTGCTCACCACCTCGGCGCTCACGGGGCCGTCGACGATGCGGCAGATCTCCTCGAGAATCTCCCGTGGGCCTTTGCCCGTGCGCTCCATCTCCTTGGGGAGCAGGGTGGGGTTGGTCGTCACCCCGTCCAAGACCCCCCAGCTCACCGCCTGCTCGATCTCTTCTAGATTGGCCGTGTCCAGAAAGATGTCCATCTCTCTCCTCCTCCTCTGCCTCCTCTTTCCCCGATTTGCTTTAGGGGTTGAGATCCCCCGCCTCCCGCTTCCGCAGCCGGCGGATCGTGGCCAGGTTCACACGATCCATCTCGGAATCGAGCTTTTCGCTCTCCTCGTCGGCCTTGGGCGTCTCCAAGATGAACGGGAGATCCCGCAGCTTGGGATGGTTCACCACCCATCGAAAGCCCTCCAGGCCGATGTGGCCCCGTCCGATGTGCTCGTGGCGGTCCTTCCGCGAGCCCAAGGGGTGCTTCGAGTCGTTGGCGTGGACGAGCACCAACCGCTCCAACCCGAACGCGCGGTCCATCTCCTCCAGCATCCCTTCCAGCCCCTCCGGCGTGCGGAAGTCGTATCCGGCGGCAAATCCGTGGCACGTGTCGAAGCAGATCCTCAGCCTCTCCGAATGTCTCCCATTATCGAGGATGAAGCCCAGCTCTTCAAATCGGGCTCCCAACGAGGTGCCCGTCCCGGCGTCGTTCTCTAGAAGGATGAGGACCTCGGGGAAGCGCTCGGCCTCGGGGCTCTCCAGCGCCGCGTCGAGGGCGCGGACGATCCGTCGAAGCCCCTCCTCTACGCCCCGCCCGAGGTGGGCCCCCACGTGGGTGTTCACGTGGGAGATGCCCAGCTGCCCGGCCCGCTCGATCTCCTTGCGCAGGGCGTTGATGGAGCCGTAGTAGACGTTCCGCTTGGGGGAGGCCAAGTTAATCAGATAACTCGTGTGGATCACGACGTACTCGACGGGACTCTCCGCCCACGCCTGCCGGAACCGTTCGACCTCCTCGTCGGTCAGGGGGGAGAACTTCCAGGAGCGAGCGTTATGCGAAAAGATCTGCATCGCGTTGATCTCGAGCTTGCGGGCCTGCTCGAACGCGCGATGGAGCCCACCGGCGATGGAGAGGTGACAACCTAACCGCATTGTCCCGTATGTGCTCTCTTCCTTCTAGGCTCGGTCCGGTCAAGCGGATCCCAGTCCAACTCGACGTACAGAGGGTACTTCTCAAGCGAAGGAAACGCAACGGGGGAAGTCGTATGTCATTGACCGAGTTCTTCAACGATCGGTAAAATATGTTTATGCGGATCACGCTCGCCACCGGCATCACGCTGGCACGTTTGGCGTTGCTGCCCTTTACCCTCTACCTGCTCTATCGGGGGGATCGCGGAACGGCCTTTGCGCTCCTCTTGCTGATCCTGTTGGGCGATCTCGCCGATGGGGCCCTCGCCCGCCTGCGGCGGGAGGTCACCGCCTTCGGGAAAGCGCTCGACCCCGTGGTGGATAAGCTCGTGTTTTTGGGGATCTTCGCCGTACTCGCGCTCAAGGGGGAGCTCTCCCCCTGGGCCTTGGGGCTCCTCACGGTCATCCAGCTGGCGATCCTGGTGGGCGGGATAGTGTGGCTCCGACAGGGCTGGGAGCCCCCGGTGGCCCGCCCCCTGGGCAAAGCGGCCTCCTTCGTGCTCTCGGTGGGGCTGATCGCCGCGTTCGTTCGACTACCCCTCGCAGAGTGGGTCGTCTACTCGGGCATCGCCATGGGGTACCTGGCCGGGCTGGACTATTTGCGCATCCTCCTGCGGTCCCTGCGGGCGGGAACCCCCGTGATCGCTACCGGGTCGCCTCCCCCTCCGGCCTCGGACGCGAGCGTCGGGCGGGATCCCCATAGGCCGAAAATTCCGGCGGGAGAGGAGCCGTGATCCGCAGCCGCTTCCCCGTGCGGGGGTGGGTCAGCTCGAGCCGCCAGGCGTGCAGCATCAGCCGCTTCGGCAGCCGGGGCGAGGGGCGCTTCGGCCCGTACACGGGATCGCCCACGATGGGGTGGCCGATCGCCTTAAGATGGACCCGGATCTGATGCGTGCGCCCCGTGTGCGGGCGCACCTCCAAGAGCGTAACGCCCCGCTCCGGGCCTTGCGCTGGGGAAGGCGGAAAACGTCCTACGACCCGAAACGTCGTGAGCGCGGGTCTGCCGCCGCGGCTCTCCGGGCGCACCCCCACGAGCAGGGGATGGTGCGGATCGCGTCCGAGCGGAGCTTCCACGACCCCTTCCTCCTCCTCCAGGATCCCGTGGACCAACGCCCAATAGACCTTCTCGACGGTGCGCTCCCGGAACTGCTTCACGAGGTCATAGTAGGCGAGGTCGCTCTTGGCCAGGACGATGACGCCGCTCGTGTCCTTGTCGAGCCGGTGGACGACGCCGGGCCGCTCCGCGCCCGCGGCGGCGGACAGCGTCCGTCCCCCGTGCAGGAGCCCCTGGACGAGGGTGCCGTGGGCGTGCCCTGCCGCCGGGTAGACGACCATCCCCGCGGGCTTGTTCACAGCTACCAGATCTTCGTCCTCGTAGAGGATCTCCAGGGGGATCTCCTCCGGTTCGATGGCGGAACCCTCCGGGGAGGGGAGCTCGACCTCCACGTTCGTCTCGGGTGCCAAGGGGGTGCTCGGCTTCGTTGCGGCCTTGCCGTCCAGCCGGACGCGTCCCTCGCGGATGAGCTTCTGGACCCGCGCTCGGGACAGCTCCGGGAGCCGCTCGCTCAGCCAGCGGTCCAGCCGCCGTCCGGCGGCTTTTGCCTCCACTTGGGCCTTCCAGATGCTCCCTTGGGGTTTCAAGGTTTCAAACCCTTTGGCTTGAGTCCTCCTTGCGTTCCAGGATGACTCGATCCTCATCGAGATCCATGAAGAGGGTGACTCCAAAGAGCATCTCCGTACCCAGCAGGCCGTCCTCGGACTCCGAGGCGACGACCTGGACGGTTCGCTCCTCGCCAAACCACCGGATCGTCCCGCTGTAGAGGGTCGTCTCCACGATGGACCCGTCGGCCAGCTCCGCTTCCGACGTCATGCTGTAGCGAAACCCAAGATCCTCCAGAAGGGATCGAGGGAGCAGCAGTTCCCCGTTAAACCCGGTGTCCACGACAACCCAAACCCTCCTCCGTTTGGACCTGCCCCGGAGGGTGATCTCGATTCGGGGAGAAAGGTGCTCGTCGAAGTAGCCCTCGAGCTTCATGGGCTATAGGGAGGAACGGTGCTTGAAGCTCAAAGCGGTTCGATGTCCGACCCGGACGAGATAGAACCGTTTGTCCGGATGTTCTCGGGCGGCCTTCTCGTAGGCCTCCGACATGGTGCGCCCGAGGTAGTAATCCCCGGATTCCGGCTCGATGGCCACGTACTCCCCTCGATGCTCGGGCTCGAGGATCGCTTTGAGCTTCGTCTCATAGAGCTCTTTGCCCTTCTTCCGCAGAGACCCGTTCTCCTCGGTCGTCATCGGGTGTCACCGCCTTCATGATACCCATCGTGCCGGGTCCGGCCAACGCTTGTCCCGTCTCCGCGGCCTCCCAGACCCCTAAGGCGCGCGCTTTCCGCGTTGATCCTGGGGGAATTTCGAGTATAATGACCCCGAGAGCGAGATTTGTACGAACAGCAAGGAACATAGAATCGAAATGAACACGATGAATTGGGAACGAGACCGACTGGTGACGATCGCCAAGGAGGTGGCCCGCGCCGCGGGGGTGGAGCTCTATTGGCTCGAGTACAAGAAGGCCCCCGGTCGCTGGCTCCTCCAAGTGTTCATCGACAAGGAAGGCGGCGTCACCCTGGACGACTGCGCGCGGGTGAGCCGCGCCCTGGAGGAGCCCTTCGACGCCCAGATCCCGCACAGCTACCTGCTGGAGGTCTCCTCCCCCGGACTGGACCGGCCCCTGTTTACGGAGCGGCACTTCCAACAGGCCGTGGGCGAGCGGGTGCGGGTCAAGCTCTACGGCCCCCTCCACGGGCAGCGCGTCTGGGAGGGGGAGCTTCTGAGCTGCCACGACGGCCTCCTGGAGCTTCGCACCCCCCAAGGGCCGGTGGAGATCCCCTTGGACGGGGTCGCCTCCGCGCGCGTCTCCCCCGACCCGAGTACGAGTCCCCCCAAGCAAAGGAGCTCTGAGCATCGATGAACGTAGAGTTTCTGGAAGCGCTGGAAGAGATGGCCAAGGAGGAGGGCCTGGAGCGCGAGGAGCTCTATGAGGCCGTCAAAAAAGGCCTTGCGGTCGCCTATCAGGAGGAGTTCGGCCCCGTACAGGAGCTCTCGGTGGAGATCGACCGCAGCTCCGGGGATATCACCATCGTCGCCGACGGGAAGGTCGTGGACTTCGACCTCTCTCGGCTGGGGCGGATCGCCACCCGCCGCGCGGAGGAGACGATCCGCCGGGAGATCCTCAAGCGCCGCCGCCAGGTCCTCTACGACCGCTACCGCACCCGCATCGGCGAGATCCTCAACGGGAGCGTCCACCGCTTCGAGGGGAGAAACGTCTGGCTCAACTTGGGCAAAGCGGAGGCGCTCCTCCCCGCCGACGAGCGCATCCCGGGCGAGCACTACCGCCCCGGCCAGACCCTGCGCACGTACCTCTACCGCGTCGAGGAGACCCAAGGGGACCCCCGCATTCTGGTGTCGCGGGCCCATCCGGGCTTCGTGCGCAAACTGCTCGAGTTGGAGGTCCCCGAGATCGAGAACGGGCTCATCGAGATCGTGGAGGTGGCCCGCGAGCCGGGGGTGCGCACCAAGGTGGCCGTCCGCGCCCTCGTCCCGGAGCTCGACCCCGTCGGGACGTGCGTGGGCTCCTCGGGCGCCCGGGTCCGGGAGGTCGTCAAGGAGCTCTCCGGGGAGAAGGTGGACATCATCCGCTGGAGCGACGACGTGCGCGAGCTCATCCAGAACAGCCTCGAGCCCGCCCGGGTGCTGGAGATCGAGCTGGACGAGGCGAACAAGAAGGCCGTGGTGCTCGTCCCGGACAGCGAACTGAGCTTGGCCATCGGCAAGGGCGGCCAGAACGTGCGCCTTACGGCCAAGCTTACGGGCTACGACATCGACATCACCAGCCCCGAGGAGCGGGAACGAGGCCGAGAGGAGAAACGGTCCCCCGAGGTCGCGGAACCGGCAGAGGGGTAGGACCGGAACCGTACCCCAGGGCCGCCCCTCACAGGGGATTGCTTGCAGAATCGTCGTCCGAATCCGACCTCCCAGGGGAGGACAGGGGGCATGCGGCAGCGGTTGCTCTATGGGCTCTATCGATTGAACCGTCGCGCCCCCTGGGGAGTGATCCTCGTCGTGCTGCTCCTGGCAGGCGGGGCGGCCTATTCCCTCCAAGATCTGCGGGTGAACAGCTCCTTCGAGGCGCTCCTCCCCGCGGACGACCCGATCCTGGACCGGTTTCGCCAGTACGGCGAGGTCCTGCGCTCGACGGAGAAGGTCACCGTTCTCCTCCGGCTGACGACCCCCTCGCTCACGCCCGGGGAAGGGGTGGCTCGGCTCCTCGAGACCGCTCAGCGCCTGGTCGAGATCTTGGAACCCCATCCGGAGATCCTCTCCGTGAGCTATCGGCGGGAGGAGCCGGAGCTGCCCACGCTGCCGATCAACCTGTTGGCGTTGAGCGAGGAGAGCCTCGAATCCCTGCGCAGGTCCCTCGCGGAGCTCCGGACGCTGGAGAGTCCGGCTGCCGTAGCGCCGGGGCCCGCTCCCGGTGCCCGTCTGCCCGCGCTGCCCGAGGAGCCCCTTCCCGAGGTATACGCCCGCATTCGCACGGCGCTCGTTCAACTGCTGAGCGGGTTGGCCCCCGTCTTCCGCCCGGAGGAATTCGCACAGGCCGTCCAACAGATCGACAAGCACTTACAGACCCTGCAAGGTCTGAACGCGGAGATCGCCCAAGCCTTGCAAGAGCTTCCGGAGCGACTGAAGCGGGCCGAAACCCAAGTCCAGGCGCTCTCCGAAACGGTCGCCTCCTGGCAGAGCGCCCTGCAGCCCCTCCCTCCCCCCTCGGAACTGGAGGAGGTGCTGCTCTCCCGTGACCGGCGGGCCCTGCTCGTGGAGATCCAGCCCCGCTTGGCCCCCCGGGTGAGCCTAGAATACAACCGTCGTATCCTCCAGGTGATCCGCAGCGCCCTGCAAGACCTCCGCCTGGAGGAGCGGGGCATCGAGTGGGGACTCAAGGGAAATTACGTCTTCACCGTAGAATCGGACGACGCGCTGCGGCGGGACATGAACCGCACGGCAGTGCTCACGGCCGTAGGGGTCTTTTTGCTGTTTGTGATCGTGCTCAAGCGCCTCTTCTACCCCCTGGTCGCCACCCTCCCCGTCGGGATTGCCCTGGTATTCACCCTCGCCGGGGCGCAGGCGCTGTTCGGGGAACTCAACCTGCTGACGGCCTTCCTGCCCGCGATCGTGTTGGGCTTGGGGATCGACTACGGGATTCAGTTCATCAGCCACTACTTAGAGGTCCGCCAGGGAACGCGTCGGCTCGCCCCGGCGCTGCGTGATACCCTGATGCAAAAGGGCCAGGCCATGCTCGTGGCCGGCACGGTGACCTCCTCCGTCCTCTTCGGCTTGGGGATCGTCTCTCGGACCCCCGGGTTGGTGCAGATGGGGGTCATCCTAGGGCTGGGGGTGCTCCTCTCGGCCCTCTTGACGTTGCTCCTCCTCCCGGCCCTCCTCCTGGCGGCCCACCGCTTACGGGGACGCCGGGCGCGGGGTAGACCGCCCCGCCCCTGGGATCTGAGCCCCCTGGCGCGGATGGTCCAGCGGGGACGTTGGGCGATCGTGGTGCTCGTGCTGGCGGGGAGCGGTGCGTTCGCCGTGCCCGCCAGCGAGATCCGCTTCGCCTTCGTGAGCGAATCCCTGATGCCCACCCGCCTGCCCAGTCAGCAAGTGCGGGCCTTCATCGCCGAGAACTTCGACCTGCCCCAGGGCCCCGACGTGGAGAACCTCTTCTTCTTCTTCGTGGACGACGACGAGGAGACCGTCCGATCCGTGGCTCAGGGCTTGCTGGCCCTGGAGGCCATCGACCAGGTCACCAGCTTCTACAGCTTGATCCCCGATCCCAAGAGGCTGGAAGAGGTGCAAGCCCGCCTGCTCGAGGTGCGCGCCCTCGACCTGCTGGGCCCTTTAGAGGGGATTCGCGAGCGCCTGCGCCGACTCCAACGCCAGTTGGGCCTCGCGGACGAGCTCCGTGCGGAGCTCGTCCGCTTGGAAGAGGCCTTGCGGGACGCCGCCGACGACGCGCTCGCCGCCTGGGGAGACGAGGAGTTCGCAGCCACCTTCACCGAGCTGGCGTCCTCTACCCGCTCGCTCCGCCTCCGGCTGGAGGCCACGGACGTCGAGGCCCTCCTCGACCGTCTGCAGGCCCTGCTCGTAGACCTCGATGCCCTGGCCGAGCAGGTCCGACGCATCACCGCCGCGATCCCCTCCCCGGAGGAGATGGAGGCGATCTTGGCCGCCACGGAGCAAACCCTGCGCGCGCGCTTCACCACCGAGGAGGGCGAGATGATCGTCATCGCCCGCGTGCGCCCGGAATGGCTGTGGAATAGCGTAAAGTACGATGCATTCGTACGACAAGCCCAGGCGGTCTGGCCCCGGTTCTTGGGGCAGCCCATGATCCGGGCTACTCTAGAGGACTACATGAAGCAGGACTTCTGGCGCTCGACGGCGCTGGCCGTACTCCTCATCTTCGTGGTGTTGCAGTGGGACTTCGGACGGACGCAGGGGCTCCGCTTCGCCACCTGGTTGTCGCTTTTTACCCTAGGATTGGGCTATCTGTGGTTGCTGGGGACCATGGGGCTGTTGCGCATCGACTTCAACGTGGCCAACGTGCTCCTCTCCCCTCTGCTGGTGGGGCTGGGGGTGGATAACTGCGTGTACTTGTTGCATCGATACCGGGATCTGGGCTTCCGCTCGGTGGAGCGGGCACTGGCCTCGACCGTGCTACCCATTCTCGCCAACGCCCTGGCCACCATGATCGGATTTGGAAGCCTGCTGTTGGCGGAAACGCCCGTGCTCAAGGTGTTAGGCCAGTCTGCGGTCATGGGCATCGGGTATATGACCTTGCTGGGGCTTACGTTTCTCCCGGCGGCGCTGGCCCTACGACGCCCCTGAGCCCATTGCTCCGCGCAAGGCATGGGGGCTATAATGCAACGTTCTTCCCGGCCCGGACGCCTTCGGGCCGGGGAGGAGCGACCGGCGGCTCCGCCGAGGGCCCCGGACTGGGGTGTTCAACCCGGTCCCCTCTGCGTTGCGGCCTCTCGAGCCGGGCTGTCGACGTCGCCGACGGGTGGCTGCAACCCGACCACGCGACACCCGGGGAGGAGAAGACGACGAGCCCTCCTCCCCGGGCGGACCGCCGAGAGAGGACGATGAGGGTGAAGGTGCCGGTACGAACGGAAAAGAGGTGTATGGTCGATGTGGGATCCAGGGATCTGGGCCGTCGGGATCGGTCTGGTCGCGCTGACGGTCTGGCTGGCCGGTCTAGGCGGCTTTGCCGTAGCCAAACGACGCTTGGCGAAAGAGGTCGAGGAGGCCCGCCGGCGCGCACAGCGCTTGGAGGAGGAGCGACGGGCCCAGGAGCAAGCCCACCGGGAGCGGGAGAGGGAGTGGAAAGAGGCCGAGCAGCGGTGGACCCAAGCCCTCCAAGAGGCCCAACGCAAGGAGGAAGAAGCCCGACGCGCATACCAAGAGATCGAGCGGCGGTGGCACGAGGCGGAACAGCGCCTTAAGCGTCGCGAGGAGAAGCTCGAAGGCATCGAAGCGCGCGTCCTGCGGCGAGAGGAGCGGCTGGAGCAGAAGGTCCACCAGCTGCAACGACTGGAACAGGCGCTCGTCCAAGACCGCGAGCGCCTGAGTGCCCTCGTCGCAGAAGGGGAAGCCCTTATCGAAGGGGAGAGACGCCAGCTCGAAGAGCTCGCCGGGCTCTCCCAGGAGGAGGCCCGGGAGCTGCTGATGCGACGTGTCAGCGAAGAGGCCGAGCGCTTCTTCGCCCGCAAGGTCCGCGAGATCAAGGAGCGCTACGAACAGGAAGCCGAACGGGAAGCCCGAAAGATCCTGGCGACGGCCATCCAGCGCTACGCCGCCGACGAGGTGGAACGGGCCACCGTCAGCTTGGTCCCCCTGCCGGACAACGAGTTCAAGGGACGGGTCATCGGGCGCGAGGGGCGAAACATCCGCACCTTTGAGGCCCTCACGGGCGTCGACGTCTTGGTGGACGATACCCCCGACACCGTGGTGCTCTCGTGCTTCAACCCCGTGCGCCGGGAGATCGCGCGCCTGGCCATGCAGAAGCTGGTGGAGGACGGTCGGATCCATCCGGTCCAGATCAAGAGACAAGTCGAGCAGGCACGGGAGCGCATCGCGCAACAGATCCAGGCGGAAGGCCAACGGGCCGTCGAGGAGGCAGGCCTTACGGACATCCACCCCGAGCTCGTCAAACTGTTGGGTCGGCTCAAGTTCCGCACCAGCTACGGGCAGAACCAGCTGCAGCACTCCCTCGAAGTCTGCTTCCTGGCGGGGATGCTCGCCGAGGAGCTGGGCTTAGACCCGATCCCTGCCAAGCGGGCGGGGCTGCTGCACGACATCGGCAAGGCCGTCGACCACAAGGTGGAAGGGTCCCACTCGCTCATCAGCGCGGAGCTGGCCTGGCGGTATCACGAGTCCGAGGAGATCGTCCACGCCATCGCGGCCCACAACGAGGAGATCGAGGCCCGCACCGTTCTGGCGGTGCTTATTCAGGCTGCAGACACGCTCTCCGCCGCCCGACCCGGCGCCCGCCAGGAGACCTTCGAGGCCTACATCCAGCGGGTGCAGGCGCTGGAGGAGCTCTGTCGTTCCTTCCCCGGCGTGGCGGAGGCCTACGCCGTGCAGGCGGGCCGGGAGGTGCGCGTCATGGTCCGCCCGGAGGAGGTGAACGACGACCTGGCGGCCAAGCTCTCCTATGAGATCGCCCGCACCATCGAAGAGGAGCTCGACTATCCCGGGGAGATCCGGGTGCACGTGATCCGCAGCGTCGAGTTCAGCCAGCGGGCCCGATAGGCGTAGGCGGCGGGTGCGTCGGCGGTTGTCTCCTCTCAGGCGCTCGGCTATACTCTATCTCAACCCAACGCGCAGACCGAGCGCCGACGGGACGATGTGACGCAACACGATACGATACGACACGACACGCACGGACACAAGGGAGGTCGCAAATCCCATGAGCATGCTCAAGGTTTCCGCTCAATCGAACGCGATCCGCGCCGCCGGGGCCTTGGCCAACACCATCCGCCAACGAGGGGAGGCCGAGATTCAAGCCATCGGGCCCAAGGCCGTCAACCAGACCGTCAAGGCGATCGCCATCGCCCGCAGCTACTTGGCCTCCAGCGGTGTGGACTTGGTAGCCATCCCCAGCTTCGTCGACGTGGAGATCGAGGGAGAGCCTCGAACGGCCGTGCGCTTCCACGTGGTCCCGCGCCACCGTCTCATCGAGGCCGCAAAGGCCGCTGCGGAGACCGGGGCGACCACGGCGGCCCCTTCTCCGCCCTCAACCCCAACCCCAACCCCGACCGCGACCGATCCGGGTTCGGGTTCCGGCGTCGTCCCCCCGGAGCGGACCAGCGCTCCTCCACCGGAGGTCCTAGCCGGGACGGGCCCGAGCGCCGAGGCACCGGAGAGGGAAGCGGGGGCGGATGCGCGTCCGGATGCGACGGTCGAACCGCCGCACTCCGGCTCCCAGACCGCTTGGGGTTGGACGGAGCAGCCCGCGGAGGAGCCCCCCTCGGAGTCGTCTGACTCGGAAGGGGACCGCGGAATCCCCGACCTCGAGAGGAAGGATTCCTAGCCCCTCCGATCTTCGGATCCGGCGGTTCCTCCCTCCCTCGGCCCCGACGCGGAGGCGGGGCCGAGGTCGACAAGCAGGGCCCCGTGTCGTGAGTGAGTGAGTGGGTAAAGACACGTGCGGATGAACGAGACAGGAAACTGAGGTGACCGTTACGAGATGAGACGCCTGCGGAGTCGACGATGGATTAACATCACGATCTGGACCGTGATTTTCGGGTTCACGCTGGGGGGCATCATCTTCTTCACCCCCGGAGGGCTGCAGATCTTCAACATCAACCCCACCCCGGAGGAGGAAGCGGCCATCCTCGTCAACGGGGAGGAGATCTCCGTCACCGAGTTGGAGCTGGCCTACCAGAGCGTCCTCAACAGCCAGCGTCAGCTCTATCAGCAGTTCGGGCTCGACTTCGATGAGCAGCTGCAGGGGGCCAGCGGGGCGTACTTCCAGTTGCAGCTGCGCTCTCAAGCGGCCGATCAGCTCATTCGCAACAAGCTGCTGGATCAGGAAGCCCGCAAGCGTCGGATCTCCGTCCCGCGCACGCAGGTAGACCTGAGGTTCCGCGAGGAGTACGACCGCTTCTTAGGGACCAACCAGCTCACCGAGGAACAACTTCTGGAGTTATTGCGCGATCCGGGGATCCGGGAGAGGTTCCGCCAGATCTTCAACCTGCGGCAGGGGACGCTGCGGGAGTTCAAGGCGAAGATGCGCGCCGAGATCGAAGCCCAGCTCAAGCGGGAGAAGCTCCAGGAGGTCGTGGTAGGCGAGATCGACCCCACGGACGAGGAGTTGCTCGATTATCTGGAGGAGAACCGGGCCCAGTACCGCGACCGGGTGGTCCCCGCGGTGGTACCCACCGAAGAGGAGCTGCGGGCGTACTTCGAGGAGAACCGGGATCGATACGCCCGCGACGAGGCGCGCATCCGGCACATCCTGATCCGGCTTTCGCCGGACGCCTCCGAGGAGGAGGTCCAGTCCGCCTACGCCAAGATCGAAGAGGTCCAAGCCCGCCTTGCAGCCGGGGAGGCCTTCGCCGATCTCGCCCGGGAGGTCTCCCAGGACGAGCGGACCCGCATCGTCGGCGGCGAGATGCTCGTGATCCGCGGCAGGGGACCGTTCGGCGCCGACTTCGAGGCGGCGGCCTTCGCGCTAGAGGAAGGCGAGATCTCCGATCCCGTCCGCACCGAGTCGGGACTCCACCTGATCCAGCTCCTGGAGAAGCGCCTCACGGGCTTCGAGGACGTCCGAGACCGCGTCGAGGACGACTACGTCAACGAGCGGAAGGACGAGCTTTTCTCGGAGTGGCTCGAAGCCGCTCGAGCAGAAGGGAAGTTCCCGCCGCTGCCGGAGGTCCGCGCTCGGCACATCCTGATCCGGCTTTCGCCGGACGCCTCCGAGGAGGAGGTCCAATCCGCCTACGCCAAGATCGAAGAAGTCCGACGGAAGCTCGCCGAGGGGGCCGACTTCGCCACGCTGGCCGAGGAGTATTCCGACGACCCCGGCTCCAAGAACCGGGGGGGAGACTTGGGTTGGTTCGGGTACGGGCGGATGGTCCCGGAGTTCGAGGCCGCGGCCTTCTCCCTCGACGTCGAGGAGATCTCCAAGCCGGTTCGATCCCAGTTCGGGCTCCACCTCATCCAGGTGCTGGAGAAGCGCACGAGCTTCGCCCTCAAGAACGAGGTCGAGAACGCCTACATCCAGCAGGAGCAGACCCGCCGCTTCGAGGATTGGGTGGCGGAGCTCCGCGAGCGGGCCACCCTCGAGATCCGCGACCCGCTCCTGGCCGCCTATCAGAAGGAACAAGCCTTCCGAGATGCCGCAGCCGAAGAGACCCCCTGGGAGGAGAAGCTCCGCCTCCTCGACGAGGCGCTGGCCGCCTACGAGGAGGCGGAAGACCGGTTCGTGGACGACCCGTACCTCGGGTATTACCGGAGCCGGCTCTATCAGGAGAAGATCCGACTCTTAGAGGAGAGACGGGCCGAACTGCCGGAGGACGAGGCGTCGGAGGAGCGACAAGCCGTGGAGGCGCAGATCGCCCAAGCGCGCGAACGCGCGGTGGAGAGCTTCTTGCGAAGCCGCTACGAGGCGCGAGACGGCTTCCTCTTCGAGCAGATGATCGAGCTGGCTCCCGAAAACCCCGAGCTGCGCTACGCCTACGCCCGCTTCCTCTGGGAGCAGCAGGGCGATCCGGCCCGAGCGTACGAACAGCTGGAGACGCTGCTGGCCGCCGAGCCCGACCGCTGGCGGGCCCACCTCCTCGCCGCAGAGATCCAGCGGAGCGAGGAACGACAGGACTATCTCTCCGCGGCGGACCACCTCCAGCGGGCCCTGGAACTCCTCCCGGAGGGGCGTCGCGAGCGGAACGAAGCCCGACTCGCCTTGGCCCAAGTCTACCTCCAACTCGCCCGCCTCGAGCTCGAGGAGGAGGGACGGGAGGACAACCTCAACGCGGCCGAAGCCCTCCTTAGCGAACTGATCGCCGAACTTTCCGAGACCGACCGACTGCTCGTCGAAGCCTACGCCACCCTCGGGGACGTCTTCCAAGAGCGCCAAGAGTACGCCCGCGCCCAGGAAGCGTACCGCGAAGCCGTTCGGAGGAGCAACGCCTTAGACTACGAGCTGAAACTGGGGCGAGCGTACCTGGCCGACGGACGGTGGCAGGAGGCGCAAGAGGCTTTTGAGAACGTGCTGGAGCGCGACCCCACGTCGGCCGAAGCCCTCCTGGGCTTGGGGGACGCCTATCGCGCCCAGGGTCGACAGGAGCAGGCCCTCGAGTCCTACCGCGAGGCGCTCGATCGCGGCCAAGCGTTCGAGATCCGACGGACGGCAGGACAGAGGGTTCTGGAGCTCGACCCCAACGACCTGGAGACGCGGTTCAAGTTGGCCTTCCTCTACACGCAAGAGCGGGTGCTCAGCGGAGCGATCGAACAGTACCTTGCCATCCTCGAGAGGGACCCCGAAGCATGGGAGGCCTATCGAGGGCTGGGCGAGGTCTACCGCTTGCGGCAGGAGTTCGAGCAGGCGAAGGACAGCTTCCGTTCCGCCCTGCAACTCGATCCCCCCTTGGAGGAGAAGATCGCGCTCTACGAGGCCATCCTCCAGATCGAGGAGGAGCAAGCTGGCCTCGACGTCGACGACGAGGCCAAGCGGCTCGGCCCAGACGGCCAGGAGGCGCTCCTGGCGTTGGCACGCCTCTACGCTGAGCAAGGACGAACCCCTCAGGCCCTCGACGCCCTGCGCCGCCTCCAAGAGGACTACCCCGATTTCCGACCCGAGGAGGTTCAAGCCTTGCTGGAATCGCTGCGGGAAGAGTCAGACGCTGCAGGGAACGAGGAGTAGGGATCCTGGTCTCCATCCCAACCGCGACCGCGTCGGGTCCGTAAAGCATGTCCCGTGGAAGAGTGCACCAGCGCGCAGCCGAGAGAGAGGACCGTTCGCCGACGCCCTCCCCGTCTTCCTCGGCCTCTATCCCGAGCGATACGCGGGCGATCTACGTCGAGATGCGAGAGCGGGACATCTACTTCTTGGAAACGATCGTGAAAGGATACGACGGAATCGCTCACGTGCGGCGCGACTGGCTGGCCCGGAACGGCCGGAGGTTCGTCCGGATTCTCGTGCCTCCCGGACTCGAGGGGGAAGTCCTCCGCGTCCTCGAGCGCGTCAAACGCTACATCCCCCTGGGCGAAATCCGAACGGAGCTGTAATGGGCATCCGAGCGGCGCTCGCCCGCAGGCTCCTCCCCGACGAGCGGCTCCCTTCCGTCTTCGAGCTGGACCCCAAGCGCCTGCGGGCCCGGGGCATCGAGGGGATCGTCTTCGATCTGGACAACACGCTCGGCCCCTGGGGCTTTCAGCGCCTCGACGAGAGGACCCTCGGATTCCTGGAGTCCCTTCGGCAAGAGGGGTTCCGTCTGGGGTTCTTGAGCAACCACGAGGGGGATGGCCGAGAGGAGCTGTCCGCTTGCCTGGGCGAGCGGTACCCCGTGCTGTTTCAGGCCGGCAAACCTCGGCGCCGAGGGTTTCAAACGATCGTGAAGCGGCTGGGTCTGCCCCCGGCTCAGGTAGCCATGGTGGGCGACCAGCTCTTCACGGACGTGCTGGGGGCCAAACGGATGGGGATGTACACCGTTTGGGTCCGCCCCGTGGCCCCGGAACTCGAAGAGCCTTCCGTCCGCGTCCGACGGGCGATGGAGCGCGCCCTGTGGCGCCTCCTCCGGCCGGAGGAGCGCCGTCGGAGTCGGAGCCCTTTGCGATCAGAACCGCACCGCCAGCGCCAGGCGCACGTCCAGGACGGCGCGGTCGAATCGCGGGAGGCGCACAAAGAGCGCTAGGTCCGTAAAGACGCTCAAGAACGAGGCGAACGGCGGGTTGACCCGCAGACCCCCCAGCACCATCAGGAACGTCTGGAAGCGCCCCCCGCCGAGGAGGAACTTCGTCCCCAGCCCCAGATAGGGGGCGAACAGCCCGGTGCTTCGGGTGAGATAGACCGTACCCCAGGTCGAGAGCGTAAACGACGCCGTCTGAACCCCCACGCTCAAGTTGAGCGAAACCGAAGGGGTGAGAAAGAGCTCCCCGAAGGCGCTGAACTCGCCCGTAAGGACTCCCGCCCGCAGGCCCGCGGTGAACGACTGCGCCGGGGCCTCCCAAGCGGGGACGCTGAGCAGAAGAAGCGCCAGGACAACGGGAAGGATCAGGCCTCCCACGCGAAGGCCCGCTCGTTGCACACTCCTCATGAGCACATCACCTCTCTGGAGCATAGGCGGGGAGGGAGGAGGGGTCTACAGCCTGACTCCCTATGGGGAGGGACGTTCGTCCCGTCGAGTGAGGCTTCCGGAGCGCGTAGGGGCGCACTCCGTCCGTGCGCCCCTACGGCGGAGATCTCCCTTCCTCCTTGGGCTTGGACTCCGAATGCGACTCGAGGGGGTCCGGGGTCCGGGGCCCAGGGCCTAAGAGGGCCTAGGCCGCCTGGCCTTCCTTCTCCTCGACCTTGCGCTTGACGTACTCGATCGCGTCGCCTACGGTCTGGAGCTTCTCGGCGTCCTCGTCAGGGATCTCGATGCCGAACTCATCCTCGATCTCCATGATCATCTCCACGGTGTCGAGGGAGTCGGCCCCCAGCTCGTCGATGAAGGAGGCCTCCGGGGTGATCTCCTCCTCCTCCACCATGAGCTGTTCGGCGATGATCTTCTTGATCCGCTCCTCGATGTCGGCCATCGCTCACACCTCCTTCGTCGTCGGGTGCAGGGTACTTCCGGAAGCTCTTTTCGGCCACTCCCACGGGTTAGCCGAGCGCGAGACCTCCGTCCACGTTGAAAATCTGGCCTGTTATATACGACGCGCGCTCCGAAAGCAAGAAGGCCACCAAGGGGGCCACCTCCTCGGGGCGGCCAAAGCGCCCCAGGGGGATCTGCTCGCGGTAGAAGCTCTTCACCCGCTCGTCGAGCCCCTCGGTCATCCCGGCGTCGATGAAGCCCGGCGCGACGGCGTTGACCCGGATGTTGCGCGGGGCCAGCTCCCGGGCCAGCGCGCGGGTAAAGCCCATCAGCCCCGCCTTGGCCGTGGAGTAGTTCGCCTGCCCCGGAACCCCCAGCTGCCCCGAGACGCTCGTGACGTTGACGATCGCGCCCGCCCGTTGTCGGATCATGTAGCGCACCGCGGCCTTGGTGCAGTAGAAGGCCCCCTTGAGGTTGGTCGTGATCACCAGGTCCCACTCCTCGTCCTTCATGCGCACCAGCAGGTTATCGCTCATCGCCCCGGCGTTGTTGATCAAGAAGTCGATGCGACCGCGCTCCTCGTGGATGGCCTGGAACGCCTGCTCCACGTCCCCCCCACAGGTGACGTCTACGGGGTAGAACGCGGCGTTCGGCGCAAGAGCCTGCTCGGCCTCCCGGCCTCGTTGGGGGTCGCGGGCCAGGAGCGCCACCCAAGCCCCCTGGGCGACGAGCTCCTGGGCGATGGCCCGTCCGATCGCGCCCGTCCCCCCCGTGAGGACTGCCACCCGCCCTTCTAACTCTCGGGTCGTCGTGGTCGTTGGGGTAGCCATGACGGCGAAGGTTGTACCGAGTTCCGGGGCAAAAGGCAACCGCCTTCGAGAGCCCGTTACGACAGGAGGAGGCGCTCGGCGGGCTCCGTCTCGAGCTCGGGGGCGATGCGGCGAACCAGCCGCGTGAGCACCTCCCCCGGCCCCACCTCCAGACAGCGGGTTATGCCCATCTCCCGGAGCCGGAGGACGTAGTCCACCCAGCGCACTTGGGCCGTGATCTGCTTCGTCAAGAGATCCCGAAGGCGCTCGGGGTCCGTCTCGGGCTCGCCGCTCACCGTGGCGATCACCGGGAAGCGGGGAGGGTGGAACTCGACCCGCTCGATCTCGCGGCGGAGGCGCTCCTCCGCGGGGGCCATGAGCGAGCTGTGGAAGGGGGCGGAGACCTCCAGCTCGATCCCCCGCCCTCCGCGCTCCTCGGCCCGCTTCTTGGCCCAAAGGACGGCCTCGCGCCTCCCGGAGACCACCACCTGGCCGGGGGCGTTCACGTTGGCGACCTCCGCGCCCGTCTCCCTGCAGAGCGCCTCCACCTCCTCCGGGGAGAGCTTGAGGACGGCGACCATCGCTCCCTCGCCCACGGGGACGGCCTCCTGCATGTACCTCCCGCGCTTGCGGACGAGTTGGAGACCGTCCTCCAGGGAGAGGACGCCCGCGCAGACGAGCGCCGAGTACTCCCCCAACGAGTGCCCGGCCCCCACGGCGGGCTCTACGCCTTTCAGCGTTACAAGGAGTTCGTGCTGGATCACGCTCTCTAAGAGGATGGCGGGCTGGGCGTTCTCCGTGAGCGTGAGTTCCTCCTCGGGGCCCTCGAACAGGAGCTTCCGGATGTCGAAGCCGAGGGCCTTGCGGGCCCTCTCATAGAAGGGCTCCACGCGCTCGGGGAAGCGCTCGTAGAGCTTCCGTCCCATGCCCACGAACTGCGACCCCTGGCCGGGGTAGAGAAAGGCTGTGCGCACGTCTCCACCTCCGCGATGAGAGTCTTCGCTCCGCAAAGTCATTCGGGCGGGAAGATCTTCCCCGGGTTGAGGATCCCGTGGGGGTCGAAGAGCTTTTTGATCTGATGCATCCAGCGGTAGCCCGCCCCGTGCTCGCGCTCCATGAACGCGATCTTGCCCACGCCGACGCCGTGCTCCCCCGTGGCCGTGCCGCCCAGCTCCAGGGCTTTCAAGACGATGGCCTCGTTGACTTGGTGGGCTTTGGCCCGCTCCTCCTCGTCGCCGTAGAAGATCCCCACGTGGAAGTTGCCGTCCCCGGCATGACCCAGGATGGGCCCCCCCAGGCCGAACTCCTCGAGCTTCTGGCGGGAGAACTCGACCATCTCGGGGAACTTGCTGATGGGGACGGCCACGTCTGTGACGATCGCCCGCTTGCCGGGGTTGGCCGCCGCCGAGGCGTAGTACGCGTGGTGCCGCGCCTCCCAGAGGCGATCCCGCTCCTCCCGGCCCAGCACGCTTTGATAGCTCACACAGCCGTTCCCCTCGCAGATCTCTTGGGCCAAGCGGACATCCTCGGCCACCTCGGGACCGTTGCCGCGGAACTCGAGAAAGAGCGTGGGCATCTCCGGCAGCTCCAGCCCCTTGAACGCGTTGATGTCCCGGACGGTGACGGGGTCCATCAGCTCCAGCGCCGCGGGGGAGAGCCCCGCCTGGACGATCTCGACCACCGCTTGGGTCGCTTTCTCCAACCGGGGGAAGGAGGCCGTCGCCGCCGACACCTCCGGCGGGATGCCCACCAGCTTCAAGGTGATCTCCGTGAAGACCCCCAACGTGCCCTCGGAGCCTACGAACAGATGGACTAAATCGTAGCCCGAGGAGCTGCGCATCGCGCGGGAGCCCAACCGGAGAACTTCCCCGTGGGCCAAGACCACTTCGAGCTGCAGCACGTAGTGCTTGACGGAGCCGTACTTGACGGCTTGGATCCCCGCGGCGTTGTTGGCGACGATGCCCCCGATGGTGGCGGGCGCGCCCGGGTCGGGCGGGAAGAAGAGGCCGTATCTGCTGAGCTGCTTGTTGAGGTCGTAGTGCACCACCCCGGGCTCGACGGTCACCTGGAAGTCCTCGGGGCGGATCTCTACCACCCGATTCATGCGGGAGAGGTCCAAGCAGACGCCGCCGTAGAGCGCGACGGGGTTCGCCTCCAGGCTGGTGCCGGCCCCCCAGGGGACCACGGGGATCCTCTCGTGGTGGCAGAATTTCAAGACTTGGACGACGTCGTCGCGGGACTCGGCGTAGACGATGCAGTCGGGGGGGTGCTCGCCGTGGCCGCCCTCGTCGCGGGCGTGGACCCACAGCTCCGACTCGTTGCGGGAGACCTTCTGTGGGCCGACCCGCTCCCGGAGGGCTTGGAGTTGCGATTCCGTGAGTGCACGCATCGTAAGGGCCATCGATAAAATCACCTCAAGGGATTGTAAGCAGAGGGAAACGCTGCGGGCAAGCAGAGGATTCTTCCCTTGGCGCGTACTGTGGCAACGTGCTAGGATCCTTTGAGAGACGATGAGGGAGGCCTCCAAGCTCAAAGAGATTCGCGATAAAGTCGTTCCCGTGCTCAGACCCTACGTGCGCAGAATCGCGCTCTTCGGCTCCTTCGCCCGTGGGGAGGAGGGGCCCCAGAGCGATATCGATCTCCTGGTAGAACTCAAGCCTCCGGATGAACGCCCGCCGCTGGGGTTGCAGTGGTTCGGCCTAGAGGAAGAGCTCAGCCGGATCTTGGGCCGCAAGGTGGAGCTTATCAGCGCCCGAGCCTTGAGTCCCTATCTCCGGCCTTATGTCGAGAAGGAGCTGATCGTCCTCTATGAGGAAGGATGATACCGTCTACCTCCGCCATATCCTTGACTCCATTCAGCAGATCGAGGAGTACCTTCGCGATGTCTCGAAGGAGCAGTTTATGGAACGCAGACTGCTCCAGGACGGCGTCGTGCGGCAGTTAGAGATTATCGGCGAAGCAAGTCGCAACCTCTCTGAGGAAACGCGAGAAAAGCATCCTGAGGTGCCGTGGCAGCAAATCATTGGGATGCGAAATCGAATCATCCACGAATACTTCGATGTGGACCTGGAAATCGTCTGGGAAGTCGTCGAGAAAGACTTGCCGGATTTGAAAGCTCAGATACAGACGATTCTCCAAGAGCAGAAAAGACAAATGCACTAGACGCTCTTGGACGATACGCGTACAATCCCCTTGCCATGAGCGCACGCGAACGCGACCTCCCCTTCCGCGAGCTGGTGGAAGCCTTGGAGAAGCTGGACGCCACCACCTCCGGCAACGAGATGGTCGCCATCCTCGCCGACCTCTTCCGCCGCACGCCCCCCGACGTCATCCCCGTGGTGAGCTACTTCGTCCAGGGGAACCTCGCCGCCGAGTACGAGGACGTCAACCTGCAGATCGGCGAGCGCCTGATGGCCGAGGCGATCGCCCGCGCCTCGGGCCGCTCCCGCGAGGAGGTCCAACGACGGTACGACGAGAAGGGCGACTACGGCCTGGTCGCCGAGGCCGTGCTCGAGGGCCAAGCGGGCTCCGGCTCCGGGGACGCCCTCACCGTGCGCTCCGTGCACGAAAAGCTCCTGGAGATCGCCCGCCAGGCGGGGACGGGCTCCCAGGAGGCGAAGCTCAACCTCCTGGCGGATTTGTTGCAGAAGGCCACCCCCCGCGAGGCCCGTTACATCGTGCGCATCGCCTTGGGCACCTTGCGGCTGGGCGCGGGGACCATGACCCTCTTAAACGCCCTGGCGGTGGCCTTTACGGGCGAGAAGAAGAACAAAGCTCAGCTGGAGAAGGCCTACAACCTGTGCGGCGACGTGGGGCTGGTGGCCCAAAAGGTGGCCGAGAAGGGGCTGGAGGGGCTTCAAGAGATCAAAATTCAGGTGGGCCATCCCATCAAGATGATGGCCGCCCAGCGGGTCCAGACCCTCCACGAGATCTTCGAGAAGATGCCCCACGGATTTGCGGTCGAGTGGAAGTACGACGGCGAGCGCGTCCAGTGCCACAAACGGGGCGAAGATGTGCTGATCTTCTCCCGCAACTTGGAGAACATCACCCATCAGTACCCCGACGTGGTCGAGGCGATCCGTCAAGACGTCGCCGCCGAGGAGGCGATCGTCGAGGGCGAGGTGGTGGCCCTCGTCCCCGGAACGGACGATCAGTTTCAGCCCTTCCAGATCCTCATGAGCCGCCGCCGCAAGTACGACATCGAGCGCTACGTCCAAGAGATCCCCGTCAAGCTCTTCCTCTTTGACGTTTTGTACGTGGACGGCGAGAGCGCCATGGAGAAGCCCTACCCCGAGCGGCGGGCCCTCCTCGAACGAATCGTTACGCCCTCGGGACGGGTGGACCTCACGGCCCGCCTCGAGTCGAGCGACCCCGAGGAGATCGAGGGATTCTTCGACGAGGCCGTGGAGCGGGGCCTGGAGGGGATCTTAGCGAAATCCTGCGCGCCCGACTCGATCTATCGGGCCGGGGCGCGGGAGTGGAGCTGGATCAAGTGGAAGCGCGACTACTCCGAGGAGCTGGCGGACACCTTCGACGTGGTGGCCGTCGGCGGGTTCGCAGGCCGGGGGAAGCGCTCCGGGACGTGGGGGGCGCTCCTGTGCGCCGTCTACAACCCCGACAAGGACCGCTTCGAGACGTTGTGCAAGGTGAGCACGGGCTTTAGCGACGAGGAGCTCGCCCGGCTTCCCGAGCGGTTTAAGCCCTACGAGACAGAGCACAGGCCCGCCCGTGTGATCTCGAAGCTGGAGCCGACCCGTTGGTTCGAGCCCGTCGCGGTGCTGGAGATCTCCGGCGCGGAGCTCACTCGGAGCCCGATTCATACGTGCGGCTCCGAGGGAGAGGACGAGCCGGGGATCGCTCTCCGGTTCCCCCGGTTCCTGCGGTTCCGGGACGACAAGAGCGCGGAGGAGGCGACCACCGTCGCGGAGGTGAAGCAGCTCTTCGAGAAGGCCCGCTCGGGACCCGGGAACGGGACCCCTCCTCCCGCCTCCAACGTCTCCAAACGCCTCTACAGCTCGTCCTCGAAGACCAAGGGACAGCGATAGAGGACACGAGCCCGAAGGAGACAGCGCAGCCCCTCGAGGGCGTACTCCCACAGCCCTAGGGCCGACGGGCTCGGCTGCGGGGCCCGCTCGCGCTTGTCGGGAAGGACCTCGCGCACGGGGGCCCGCTCGTCCAAGCGGGCGAGTTCGCGCGCTTTTTCTATCGCCTTCTGGAGATCCCCCAGCTCGTCTAGGAGCTTGTGTTGAAGGGCCTGCTCGCCCGTCCAGACCCGCCCGCCGCCGACGGCGTCCACGGCCTCTTTGCTGAGATTCCGGCTTT
>JALSGO010000152.1 GCA_026982655.1 Candidatus Bipolaricaulota bacterium | reverse complement strand
TCGGGGCTCCTTCCGGCGGAGACCTAAGAGCCGTAAAACTTCTAGAGAGGAAAGCGCCTCGATCGCTCCTTCTGTCCGAAAAGAACAAAAAGCTGGAATCCTAAGCCGTTAAGTTGTGTCCCAGAAGCCACCACTTCCCCACCGGTCCCACTTTCCGCGCGAGAGTCCCCTCCCAGCGTCCCACATGTCTGCGACTTCTCCACCTCGGTCTCATAAGTTTTAGTTCGTGAAGGAGATGAGCCCGAGGGACGGCTTGCCCCCGATGCCTTTGAGATCTATAATAGCTCTATAATGGATCCATAGGAGGAGGGATCTCCATGGCCGTCAATCTGTCTATCAAGAACGTCCCCGAGGAGCTGGCCGAGCAACTGCGCCGGCGGGCAAGGCGCCACCACCGCTCCCTCCAGAAGGAGCTCCTGGCCATCCTCGAGGAAGCCGTCTTCGGAGCCCCCAAACGGCTCTCCCTGGAGGAGGCCTACCGCCAAGTACGCCGGCTCAAGCTCCAAACCGAGTCCGAAGCCGTCCGGATGGTCCGCGAGGACCGCGATGCCCGCTAAGGTGGTGGACGCCTCCGTCCTAGGCGCCCTGCTCTTCGGAGAGCCCCGGGCCGAGGAGGCCTTCTCCCTCCTCCAAGGCGCTACGCTCTACGCCCCGACCCTCTTGGACTACGAGCTGGCCAGCATCGCCCGCAAGAAGGCGTTGAGGTACCCCGAGCAGCGGGAGGGACTCTTCCAGGCCCTAAGGCTGGGGCTTTCGCTCGAGCTCCACCGGGTAGAGGTGGACCACGAGGCCGTCTTGCACCTGGCCCTGGAGACGGGGCTGACCACCTACGATGCCTGCTACCTCTTTCTGGCGCGCTCCCTGGGAGTCCCGCTGATCACCTTCGACGAGCGGTTGCAAGCAGCCCTTTAGGATTCTACCGGAGGTGAGTTCATGCCCAAGAAGCTGAAGCTCATCGGCTATCTTAGGGTCTCCACCGTCCGCCAGAAGGACGAGGGCTACAGCCTGGAAGCTCAGCGCCAAGCCATCGAACGCTACTGTGAGGCCCACGGCCACGAACTCATTGCTTTAGAAGAGGAGTCCGAGTCCGCCGTCAAGGCCCGACCCGTCTTCAACAAAGTCTTCCAACACGTACTGAACTCCGACGGGGAAGTGGACGGACTGATCGTCGCCAAGCTCGACCGCCTGGGGCGCT
>JALSGO010000151.1 GCA_026982655.1 Candidatus Bipolaricaulota bacterium | reverse complement strand
CCGCGATCCCCCCAAAGCTCTTGGAGCGGGCTTTGGAGGCCCGGTGGCCGATTGCGCTCACGTACGGTCTTACGGAAGCTGCCTCGCAGGTGGCCACGGCCCCGCCCGAGCTCGTGCGGGGGAAGCCGGGGACCGTGGGCAAGCCCCTCCCGTTTGTGGAGCTTCGGATCGCAGGCGAAGGGGGACGGAGCGCCCAGGCAGGAGAGGTCGGCGAGATCCTCGTGCGGGGGCCGACGGTGATGCGCGGCTACGTCCACGACCCGGAGGGCACCCGACGGGCGATCGACGAGGAGGGCTGGCTCCACACGGGAGATCTGGGCTACCTCGACGAGGAGGGAGACCTCTGGGTGGTGGGCCGTCTCGACGAGACGATCGTCACGGGCGGGGAGAACGTCTATCCTCAAGAGGTGGAGCGTGTCCTCCTCGCCCACCCCGACGTCGAGGAGGCCTGTGTGGTGGGTGTCCCCGACGAGGAGTGGGGCGAGCGCGTCGTAGCCGCGGTAGTGCTGAAAGCGGGCTCCTCGATCGAGACCGAAGAGTTGATCGACTTCTGCAAGCGGCAACTGGCGGGCTATAAGTGCCCTCGGGGGGTTCTTCGCTTAGAGGAGCTGCCTCGTACGGCAAACGGCAAAGTCGATCGCAGGGCGATAGCCGGGGAGCTTACGGCGAGGCTGTAGGACGACCTTCCTTCGTCGACTCCCGCAAGCCGGGACCTCCGGGGGAGGAGTACCTCTTGCCGGTTGCAGGGGGAGGGATGCTGTGCTTCAATGGCGATTCCCATGGCGTTTGGGATGGAAATCGTCCTCTTCGGACTGGCGGCGTTCGGGGGCAGCTGGGCGGGTACAAGGCTCTTCCTCCGGCTGTTGCGCGCAGCGGGGGTCGGCCAGCCGATTCGCGACTACGGCCCCAAGATCCATGAGCACAAGCAGGGGACCCCGACCATGGGAGGGGTCATCCTGTTAATCGTTTACTTCACCGTTCTCCTCGCGTATCAACGGGTTCTCCCTCTAGACGCTTGGGGCGTTGTCCTGCTTGGAGCCTTGCTGGGGTTCGGGCTGATCGGATTTCTCGACGACGCGCTCAAGCTCTGGCAGCGCCATGCTCAGGGGCTGCCGGCGCGGTGGAAGCTGCTGGGACAGCTGCTCGTCGCCGGAGGGGTGATCGGGCTGCTGCGCGGGTTCGGCTTGGAGTCCGAACTTCCGCCGCTGCGCCTCCCGTGGGGAGGGAGCTGGGAATGGGAAGGAGCCGCCCTCTATGGCTTGATCGTCCTCACCTTCGTGGCGACGGTGAACGCCTGGAACCTCACCGATGGGCTCGACGGGCTGGCTGCCGGGGTGACGATGCTGGTGCTCGCCGCCTATACCGTCCTCTTCGCTTTTGGTTTCCCTGCGGTGGGCGTTGAGGGAGCAGGAGGAGGGGTCTTCCCTTCCCTCGGGGCGCTCACCGTGCTGCTCGGGGCGGCCCTGCTCGGGTTCTTGTGGTGGAACGTCTATCCGGCTCGGATCTTCTTGGGGGACACGGGCTCCATGGCCTTGGGAGGCTTCGTCGCGGCGTTGAGCGTCCTTACGGGGACCGAGTTCTTCCTTCTGCTGTTCGGCATCGTCCCCGCTTTGGAAGCCCTCTCCGTCATCGTGCAGGTGGCCAGCTTCCGGCTCTTCGGCCGCCGGATCTTCAAGGTCAGCCCCCTGCACCACCACTTCGAGCGCGCGGAAGGGGTGGACTATCCGTACCTGGTGCCGAGCGTCGAGCTGCCCGAGTGGGCCATCACCTTGTTGTTCTGGGCCCTCTCGGCCGGAGGCGTGATCGGAGGGCTTTGGCTGTGGTTTTCCCGGGCTTGATCGCCTTGGCTTGATCGCCTTGTCGTCCGGCTCGCCTCGCCTATCCGACGTACCGCTGCAGCACTCGGTCTACACGGCTGCCGTAGCTCTCCCCGAAGAGGTTGAGATGCACCAGGAGGGGGTAGAGCTGATAGAGCGCTTTGCGCTCGGCGTAGTCCGGGTCCAAGGGCCAGACTTCGGTATACCCCTCGTAGAACGCCGGGGGGAATCCGCCGAAGAGCTCCGTGAAGGCGATCTCCACCTCGCGATCCCCGTAGTAGATCGCCGGGTCCAAGAGCACCGCTTGTCCTTGGGAAAAGAGGAAGTTCCCGCGCCACAGGTCCCCGTGCAACAGGGAGGGGTGGCTTTGAGCGTCGTCGAGGAGGCGATCGAGGCGTGCCCGCAGGCGCTCCAACCGCTCCCGACGCCGCGGAGGGAGGTAGCCCCGTGTCGCGGCCAGCTCTTGCTGTACGCCAAGGCGGTGATCGCGATAGAACTCAACCCACGATCGCGTGGGCGGATTCCGTTGTGGGAGCGTGCCGATGTAGTTGTCGTGATCCAGTCCGAAGTGATCCGCGGAGTGCCGGTGCATCCGGGCCAGTCGACGCCCGAACTCCCTCATCCCCGAGGAGGATTCCTCCTCCGCGTCGATCCACTCCAACAGGAGGAAAGCCGGGTGTTCCGCCGTGGCGTCGCGGAAGGCATAGGCCTCGGGGACGCGCAGGGTTTGAGTCGCTCGAATGCGTGCCAACCCTTGGTATTCGACGGCGAAGATCCGGGGAAGCGGCCGGGCGTTGTACTTCACGAAGAGCCGGCGACCGTCGCTCAAGAGGAGACGGGCGGCTTGATGGATATCCCCTCCCCTCACCGGCTCCGCCCCCGCAATCCTCAAAGCATTTCCCCAGCGAACCCGGATCTCGTGGAGGAGAGGGGCGAGGAGCTCCGGAGGAAGGCAGTTTCGCATAGGGATCCTGGGACGTCAAGGGGAGGGTTCTGCCGAGAGTTGCCGGCGGATGTGCGTCAACAGGCCGCGACAGCCGGCTTCCACTTGGCGGTAGGTCCGGGTGAAGTCCCCCGTATAGTACGGATCGTGGACGTCGAGTTCGCGCGTGTCGGCGAACTCCAGCAGCAAGCGGACCTTGGGCTCCACCTGAGGGTTCAGGGCAAAGACTTCTTCTCGGTTCGAGCGGTCCATAGCGACGATGAGGTCGGCCTCCTCCAGGTCTTGAAGTGTAAGACGGCGTGCACGCTGGCCGTCCAAGGAGAACCCCTTCTCCTGGGCGAGCCGACGGATGCCGGGGTGGGGAGGGGCCCCCTGATGGTAGTCTGCGGTGCCGGCCGAGTCGACCTCCACGCGGTCGGAAAGCCCCGCTTTCCGGAGCAGCTCGCGAAAGAGCCCCTCCGCCAAGGGGGAGCGACAGATGTTCCCCAAACAGACAAAGAGAACTCGCAAGGTTCTTCCCCTCCTCGTCCTCGTCGTCGTCTTCTTATTCTTCTTCTTTGCGTCCACTGGGTGAGGTGAGTCCGCATGCCGCATGCCGGGTTGCCCCTCTGCAGGGGGAGATTGTAGCATAAAACGGCAATGGCATCCGTACAAGCGGCAGTGCGTTCAGGAAGGAAGAGGAAGAAAAACCCGGAAGGGAAGCCCCGGAACTCCCCGTTCGGTCGGAAGCGTCGGGGTGTGCTCCGAGCCCTCTTCCTCGCGATAGGGCTGCTTGGGAGCAGCGGCGTAGGGGGTGCAGCGGCAGAGCCGTCGACGCCCGGTCTATCGGTGGGGGCCTTCGGAGGTTTAGGGGCAGACGTAGAGGGCGGGGGCCGGCTGTGGGTAGGGGGAGCGCTCTTGGAAGCCGGGAGGCCGGAGGGGGTAGGCATTCGCCTTGGGGCGTCGATGGCCCGTCCCCCGGGGAGGACGCTCCTTCGCCTCGAGACGCTCATGATGGTCAACGCCCGCATGGGGGCTTGGGTGTACTTCGCAGGCGGGCTCGGGGTGGAGCGTCAGACCTTCGCGGACGGGACCCCCTCGGTGATGAGCTTTCCCCTCGTTGCGGCCGCCGGTCTCAGAAGCCGTCTCGTGCTCATGGGAGTCCCCTGGCGCTTCTTCGTGGAAGGACGGCTATGGACCCCTGCTTCTCCGTCCCTCGAGACCCGACCCATGGGGGTTGAACTGCTCGCCGGCGTGCTCCTCTCCTTCTAAAACGCCGTCTTTACAGCCCCTCCAGGAGCGGGGAGGGAAGATCGGCGAAACCCGACGGCTTCGTCCTCCAGCTGAGGGCTGGGGTACCGGGAGCGGCAGAAGGTGGATCGGCTCTTTGCCTGGTTGGGGCAGTACCGGTTGTACTCTCCCTCTGGGAGAAGGATCCGATACGCTCAGAGCCGACTTTAATCCTCTTCTAGTTCTAGCCCGTCCGCTCGTTATACCGCCTGCGATACTCCTCCCGCAGCACGTTCTTTAAGATCTTGCCCGTCCCGCCCTTGGGCAGCTCCTTCACGAAGTCCACGCTCTTGGGGGCCTTGTAGGGCGAAAGGTACTGTTTACAGTGCTCGATCAGTTCCTCTTCCGTTGCGCTCTGGCCTTCTTTGAGGACCACCACGGCCTTGATGGCTTGAATCCAGTCGGGGTCGGGCACCCCGATCACCGCGGCTTCTAAGACCGCCGGATGCTGATACAAAATTTCTTCAACCTCCGTGGAGTAGACGTTCTCCCCGCCGGTGATGATCATGTCGTCCTTGCGGTCGACGATGTAGAGATACCCTTCCTCGTCCCAGTGGGCCATGTCCTGGGTGTGGTACCAGCCACCCCGCAGCGCTTCCTCAGTAATGTCAGGCCGGTGCCAGTAGCCCTTCATGACGTTCGGCCCGCGCACAAGAATCTCGCCCACCTCGCCCGGCGGGACGTCCCGATCGTTCTCGTCGACCACCCGGACTTCTACGCCGGGGATCGGCCTTCCCGCGGACGATAAGATCTCCTCGCGCCCTTCGGCGAGCGCCCGCTCGTGGTCCTCGGCGGTGAGCACCGACACCAGGGGAGCGGCCTCCGTCATCCCGTAGCCCTGCTGAAACTTGCACCGGAACACCTCTATGGCCCTCTTTAGGCGGTCCACGGGCATGGGGGAGGCGCCGTACATGATCTTCTGGAGGCTGCTCAGATCAAACCGCTCGATGCCCGGGTGGTTGAGCAGCCAGTTGATCATCGTGGGGATCAAAGTGACGCTCGTTACACGGTAGCGCTCGATGGCCTTCAAAACAGCTTCGGGGTCGAAGCGCGGCACGAAGGCGTGGATCCCGCCGTTCCAGGTGACGGTGAAAGTGGCCGCCCCGTCGGCGAGGTGAAACATAGGCGCGGCGTGCAGATACGTCCGCTCGTCGCGGAACTCGAAGGCGATCTGGGCGTGATAGGCGTTCATCATTAAATTCTTGTGGGTGAGCATCACACCCTTGGGGTTCCCCGTGGTGCCGGAGGTGTAGAAGAGGCCAACTAAATCGTCCTCGTGGACTTTTATATCCGGATCTTCAGGCGAAGCGCCCTGCAGGAGCTTCTCGTAGGCGATCAGGCCCTCGGGAGCTTCCCCACCGTCGCCCCAAAACAGGAAGTGCTCGATCCCCAAGAGCTTAAGCTGCTCGACGTAGGGTTTTAGGTGCTCGTAGACGGTGGCGTCCAGTGCAAAGACCTTGGGGCGGCAGTCGCTCAGCGCGAAGGCGAACTCCTTGGCCCCCCAGCGGACGTTGAGCGGCACGAGGACGAGCCCTGCAAACATCGTTCCGTAATACAGCTCCAAGAAGCGGTGGCAGTTGAGGGCGAGCACGGCGACGCGATCGCCCCTCTCCAGCTCCAGCGAGAGGAGCCCGTTGGCCAGGCGCGAGACCCGCTCGTAGAGCTGCTCATAGGTGAGCGTAAGGTCTCCGCACCGGACGACGGGCTCCTTCGGGACCATGCACACGGGCCGCCGCAGGGTGTGCCTGAGGTCCAGCATCTCTTCTCATCCTTTCTGCTACTTCCCGGCTAGATTACCCCTTGAGATGCCAGGTCGTCAATCTCGGCTTCGGCGTACCCCAGCTCTTGCAAGACGCTTCGGGTGTGCTCCCCCAGCGCGGGCGCTGCGCGATCCTTCGGCTCGTCCGCGGGGGAGATGCGCACGGGAAAGGCGATCCCCGGCGGAGCGAGCAGCCCCCGCGCCCGCACGTGCTCGCTTCGTGCGACCTCTAGGAGGTCGAGCACCGGAGCGACGGGGACTTCCTTGGGATCGAGCGCCTCAAGCCACTCATCAAGGGCCTTCGAGCGGAAGATCTCACGAAGTTTTGCGAAGATCTCGCCGCGCCTTTCAGGGTCGAACTGATAGGCGGAAAATGCGGGCACGCCCAGCGCCTCACAGAGCTTCTGCCAAAACTTCTCTTCTAAGGCTCCTACGGCCAGCCAGCGCCCGTCCCGCGTCTCGTAGAGCGCATAACAGGGGAACGCTCCCGTGAGGACCTGCTCGTCGGGCCGCACGGGCTCCCCCGTGGCCAGGGTCTCCGCGAAGTGCAACGAGAGCCACGAGATGACGGCGTCCGTCAGCGAGACGTCCAGGTAGCAGCCCTCCCGGGACGGGGAGCGCTCCCGGGCGAGCAGGGCGCTCACGATCGAGAAGGCGGCGAACATCGCACCCGCCAGGTCCGCCACGGGAACCCCCGGGATCGTGGGCTCGGGGTGACCCGTAAGGTGGAGCAGCCCGGCCCGCGCGCTGTAGTTGATATCATGCCCCACGTGCTCGCGATGGGGACCCGTCTGCCCGTAGCCCGAGAGCGAACAGTACACGAGGGAGGGGTTGACCCCGCGCAGGCGCTCGTAGTCGATCCGAAGGCGCTCCGCGACGCCGGGTCGGAAGCCTTCCACCACCACGTCCGCGCGTTCGACGAGCTCGTAGAAGATCTTGACCCCTTGGGGACGCTTGAGGTCGAGGGTGAGGCTCTTCTTGTTGCGGTTGAGCGCCTCGAAGCGGGCGCTCCTTCTGTCGATAAACGGAGGGAGCCAGCGCACTGGGTCGCCCACCCGGGGCTCCTCGACCTTGAGGACCTCCGCGCCCAGGTCGGCCAGGAGCAGCGTGGCGTACGGCCCCGGCAGGAGGCGCGTAAGGTCCAGTACACAAGTTCCGCGGAGCAGCTCGTTCATGAGGATCTCCCTGTCGATCCTTACCAGGATGATTATGCTAAGATCCCGACCGACCCGCTGCAACGGAGCCGGAATCGGACCGGGCGCTGGCAGGTCGGCTTGCGAGCCCGGTATACTGGGTTCGTTTCTCTACGGTCAGGGAGGAAGAAGGGGGGAGGAAGAAGATCATGTCCCATCGCGCGAAGAATTCGCAAAAGAACCGGCAGGAGAGGGTACAGAGGCTTACCGCACTTACAGGGATGGGAGTTCTCATAGGGGTGTTGGTCTGGGTGGGGGCCTCGCTGTGGTGGACGGACCGAGGCTCTCACCGCGGATCCGCTTGGAGCTTGTTTGAGGAGCGAACGGCGACGCGCCCCACCTTGGGGAACGACGACGCGCCCGTTACCGTCGTCGAGTTCGCCGATTTCAAGTGCCCAGCCTGCAAGGCCTTCCACGAGATGGTCTTCTACGACCTAAAGCGGGATTTTCTCGACACGGGGAAGGCCAAACTCGTCTTCCTGCAGTTCCCCATCCCCAGCGTCACCGGGGCCGACTCGATGAACGCGGCCCACGCCGCCGAGTGCCTCTTCCGTCAAGACGAGAGGGCATTTTGGGCCTTCTACAATGCCGTCTACGCGAACCAAGGACCGAAACACGAGACGTGGGCCACGACCGATCGCCTGTTGGAGCTGGTGCGCGACTACGTGGAACCCCTGGTGGACATCGACGAAGAGGACTTGCAGCAGTGCATCGCGGAGAGGCGCTATCAAGACGAGATCGACAAGGACAAGCAGCTCGGGCTCGACTTGGGCGTGCGGGGGACGCCCACCCTCGTGCTCAACGGGGAGATGCTCGACCGCTGGGGGCCGTACTCCCGACTAAAGGCCGCCATCGAGCGGACACTCGAGGAGATCGCGCCCGCCGCGCCATGAAGGACCTAGCGAAGACGTACGGCCTCTACTTTGCCTGGATCGTCGCGCTCGTCGCCACCGGCGGAAGCCTCTACTTCAGCGAGGTCCTGGGGTTCATCCCCTGCAAGCTCTGCTGGTTCCAGCGGATTTTCATGTACCCCCTGGTGTTCGTGCTGGGGCTCGCCAGTTATCGCTCGGATGTCCGCATCGCGGGGTACGTCCTCCCTCTAACGATCGTGGGTGGGAGCATCTCGCTCTATCACTATCTCGAGCAGAAGGTCCCCGGCTTCGGGAACCCGGCCCTCTGCGGCGTCGGGGTCCCCTGCACCACGGAGTACATCAACTGGCTGGGGTTCATCACCATCCCCTTCCTGGCGCTCACGGCCTTCACACTCATTACGGTCACGATGGTCCTCGTCCGGGGGGCGGCCCACGCAGACCTTCTCTCCACGACGCCCCCGAACCCCATCGAGCCCCGAAAGGAGCGTGTACAGACATGATGGCAGGATACAAGACGCAAATCTTCAGTCGGCTGTTCGTCATTTTCCTGTTAGCGGTCTCCCTGAGCGCCGGATCGCTCCCGTTTCCCGCTTTCGCTCCGGCTCCGGCGGCCCGCGCCCAGGTGGCGAGCCCCGGTGAGGCGATCCCTCTGGAGCTGCTGCTGGGGACCCTGGGGGGCGCAGCGGGCGGGACCCTCGGGTTCTTCGGGACGTTCGCCCTGTGCATGGCCTCCGGGGAGGACCCCACGGGATGGGGCTCCCTCATCTGCGCCATTCTGGGTATTTACGGCTACGGGGTCGGCGTCCCCCTCGGGGCTACCCTGGGCGTCACCCTCACGGGCCACGCGATGGGGGTGCAGGGGAGCGTCTTCTTGAGCGCCCTGGGGGCCGTGTTGGGCTTTGGGGCCGGCGTGCTGGCGCTCGCCGCCGTGGGCGAACTCACCCAGGGGGACGATCCCCTGGTGTTGGCGACGGCCTTGACCGTCACCCCCTTCTTGAGTGCCCTGGGCGCGACCCTGGGGTACAACGTGGAGGCCCGCGTGCGCGCCCCTGAGCCTGAGTCCGCGCCGTCCCCGTAGCTTCGAGGGAAACGAGAGAACGATCCCAGAACTGCCCAATGGAAAGCACGAACGCGTCGTCTCGCCCTCGCATCGCGATCCGTCCGGCCACGCCCGCGGACTTCCCCGCGATCGAGCGGGTCTATCACCGGGCGTATCGGGGGCTGGAGCCGTACGCCTACGAGAGCCATTGGACCCCCGAGGAGCGGGAGAAGTACACCCGGGAATACCTGGGATGGGCCTACGAGGAGGATCCGGAGGGCTTCTTCGTCGCCGTGGAGGAGCCGAGCGGCGAGGTCCTAGGCTTCGTCTCCGTGCACACCTGGGGGGAGGGCCGGGCCCGGCGGGCGGAGATCATCGAGGTCGCCGTCGATCCCGAGCAGCAGGGGCACGGCCTAGGGCGTCTGCTCCTCGACCACGCCGAACGGTACGCTAAGTCAAAGGGCTGCACCAAGATCCAGCTCTGGGTGGGCAGCGAGAACCGACGGGCGCTCGAGATCTACAAGAGACGGGGCTACCGCGAGGCCTCCCGCTACGAGCGCTGGACCAAGATGCTCAAGGACCTCTAGCTCGGGCCCGAGCCCGAGCCCGTCCAGCCCTCTTCGGTGGCCCCCCGCTCCATCAGCCGGATCAGTATTTGAGCCAACCGCTCCAGATCGCCCAAGGAGACGGCCTCGCGGTCGGAGTGGGCCCGCGCGAGATCCCCGGCCCCGAAGACTACCGTGGGAATCCCCTTCTGCACGAGGTTGGCGGCGTCCGTCCAGCTGGGCATCCCCACGGGTCGGCGCTCCTCGCCCAGCGCGTCGCCTGCGGCTTGGGCCAGCAGGCGGTAGACGGGCTCCTCGGGGGAGATCTCGAAGGGCGGATCGGCGTCCCCCAGGATGAACTCCGTCCCGAACGACTGCAGGCAGCGCGTCAGCTCCTCCAGGGCCGCTTCGAGTTCCACGCCGGGGAGGAAGCGCACGTCGGCCTCCAGGCGGCAGGTGTTGGGGACGACCATGGGCTCGAAGCCCCCCTGGATCGTCCCCACCGTCACCCGGGGCCCGTCGGGGAAGAGGGGGTGTCGGGCGCGCAGGAAGGGCAGGGCCTCGATCGCCCGGATCAGCTCGAACGCCTTGAGGATGGCGCTCTCTCCCCGTTGAGGCAGGGAGCCGTGGGCCGCCTTCCCGTAGAGGATGGCCGTAAAGTCCACCGCCCCGGCCTGGGCGGGGGCCGGGTGGAGGTCCGTCGGCTCCAGCACCACCGCTCCCCGGATTCGGGAATCCACGGTAAGTTCACGGGACCCGGTCCCGAAGCGCTCCTCGTCCACGACCAAGGCGATCTGCACCGGGTGCTCACAGCTCTCGACGGCGGCCAGAAGAGCCGCGATCTGCCCCTTGACGTCGAGGGCCCCGCGGGCGATCAGCTCCTCCCCCTCGACCCGAAGCCGGTAGGGTTCGGGGTGGGTGTAGGCCGGAAAGGTGTCCAGGTGCGTGACGAGGAGCAGGGGGCTCTCCCCCCGCCGGGCGAGGAGGTTGCGACGCCCCACGCTGGTCCGCTGAAGCTCTACGGAAAAGCCGCAGCCCTCCAGCACCTCGATGAGGAGGGGGTGTAGGGCTTCTTCCCTGCCCGTGGGGGTGGGGATCTCCACGAGCGCCCGGGTGAGGGCGAGGATGCGCTCCTTCATCGCGATCGTGACGGTCTCGCAGCGGGTTTGAGCTTCCTCTCCAGGGCCTCCTCCACCGCGCGGGGGACGAAGCGGGAGACGTCCCCGCCGAAGCTCTTGATCTCCTTGACGATGCTCGAGCTTAAGAAGGAGTACTCCCCGCTGGTCATGAAGAAGACGCTCTCGATCTCCCCGTTGATGTCGCGGTTGGTGAGCGCCATCTGGAACTCGCGCTCGAAGTCGGAGCCCGCCCGCAGTCCCCGCACGATCGCGGTCGCGCCGTAGTGCTTGGCGCACTCGACCACCAACCCCTCCCAGGTGATCACGGGAACCTCCCCCAGGCCCGCTTCCGCAAGGGCCTGCTCGCAGAGGGCTTTGCGCTCCTCTAAGGAGAAGAGCGTCTGCTTGTTGGGGTTCGTGACGACGGCCACCACCAACTCGTCGAAGATCTTGCGGGCCCGCTGGACGATGTCGATGTGGCCGTACGTGATGGGATCGAAGCTCCCGGGATAAATGGCCTTGGGCATCGCTCCTTCCCCGCCCCCCGTGGTCGTGCGCTCGTATTCGCTTCAGTATAAGCGGAGCCGTGGCGGAAGGCAATGAGGGGTGGAGAGCGCGTCCGTTTGCACGCTTGCGCTCGGGGAGATAGACTTCGGAGCGAAGCGCTATGACCGTTACCAAGACGGAACATCCTCACATCGTGCGGGCAGAAGGGGTTTGCGGGGGGGAGCCCGTGATTGCGGGCACCCGGATCCCCGTCTGGCTCATCATCGGCTGGGTGAAGGACGGGTACTCGCCGGAAGAGATCCGGAAGGAGATCTACCCCCAGCTCACCCTAGCCCAGATTTACGACGCGCTCAGCTACTATCACGATCACCCGGAGGAGATCGACCGGGCGCTGGCTCAGAACTCTCCCCCCGACGAGGAGATCGAGCGGCGTCGCGCCCGATGGCGAAGCCGAAGCTCTTCCTAGACGAGGACGTCCATGACGGCTTGGGAGCAGCCTTGCGCCGGGAGGGATTTGACGCGATCACCGCGCGGGAAGCCGGGCGGAAACAGCGCTCCGATCGGGAACAGTTGGAGTTTGCGACCTCCCAAGAACGGGCGCTGCTCTCGTTCAACCTGGTCCACTACGAGGCCTTGGCGGAGGAGTACTTCCTCCAAGGCAAGGAGCATTGGGGCATCCTCGTCTCCCCTCGCCGAGGGTTTCGCGATCTCTTCCAGAGGGTCCTTGCGCTCCTGCGGGAGGTGGACGCAGAGGACTTGAAGAACCAGCTCATCTATCTGTGATCTCCGTCCCTGCCCCACCGAGAACATGGAAGAGGGAAGGGGAATTCATGAGGGGACTCAGCACAAAAAGCCTACAGGAGGCGTACGCGCCCAAGAGCACCTGTTACGGCTGCGGACCGGCCAACCCCCGGGGCCTGCGCATCCGGAGCTTTCCGCAACAGGACGGTACCGTGGTGATGGAGTGGCAGCCGGAACGCCATCACGAGGCGTATCCCGGCGCGCTCAACGGCGGGATCATCGGGACCCTGTTCGACTGCCACTCCAACTGGGCCGCCGCCTGGCACCTGATGAAACGTCAAGGGCTCGACCGCGTCCCCGCCACGGTCACCGCGGAATACTCCGTACGATTCCTGAAACCCACGCCCACGGATGGCCCCCTCAAGATCCGAGCCCGCGTCGTGGAGCTCACGGACCGGAAGGCCGTCGTCGAGTCCGAGATGATCGCCAAGGGGGAGGTGACGGCCACCTTCTGGGGCACGTTCGTGGCCGTCCCGCCCGGCCACCCGGCGTACCACCGCTGGGAGTAAAAGGGCATCGGGGATTTGCCATTTCCTCCCCAGCGGTGTCTAATGGATCATCTCTCGTAGGGGGGGGAAGCGAACGATGGCGTCCGTTCTGGTGATCGGCGGGACGACGTTCTTCGGCAAGGCCATTGTGGAGGAACTCTTGGAGGCGGGCCACCGGGTGACGGTCTTCAGCCGCGGGCAGAAGCGCCCCCCGTTCTTCGACCACGAGCGCGTCTCCCACATCCGGGGCGACCGCTCCGACCGCGAGGGGTTCCGCGAGAGACTCCAAGGGCAGACGTTCGATGCCGTCATCGACAACATCGCCTACACCGCGGACGACGTGCGCCACGCCCTCGACGTCCTCCAGGGAAACGTGGGACGGTACGTCCTCACGAGCTCGGCGGCGGTGTACTACACGGGCTCCCTGGTCATGCCCGTCCCCGAGGGGGACGTGAACTACGACTTCCAGCCTCCTCAAGGGGAAGAATCCCCCTTCTGGAGCTACACGATGGGCAAGCTACGGGCCGAAAAGGTGCTGATCTCCCAATCGGAGGTCCCGTACACGATCCTCCGCCCTCCGGTGGTCCTCGGCCCGGAGGACCCCACCCTGCGGGGCTATTTCTATTTTCAGCGACTGAGGGACGGACGGCCCCTGCTGCTCACAAACGGCGGCGTGCAGTCCTTCCGGCTCGTCTACTCCCGGGATCTGGCGCGGGGGTACCTGCGGGCGCTGGAGACGGAGCGCGCGGAGGGGCAGATCTACAACCTCGCACAGCACGAGGTCGTCCGCCTCATCGACCTCGTTAGGGAGGCGGCCAACGTCTTAGGGCAGGATCCCACCATCGTGAGCGTTCCCGCGGACGCCTTCCAACGGAGCGGGTTTGAATACCCCGAGCCCTACGCGCGGATGACGAACTTCATCCCCGACATCTCCAAGGCCGAGGAGGAGCTGGGGTACACCTCCACGCCCTTCGTGGCTTGGCTGGGGGAGACCGTTTTGTGGTATCGGGACTCGTACGAGGGCCCGGACTCCACGGGCTACGAGAAGCGCGACGAAGAGGTCGCGTTCGCGGAGCGCTATCAGGAGTTGGTGGGGCAGCTCCAATCCAGCCCCTGAAAGGGAACCCTGGGCATGTTTGTGCCCGTTTCTGCTGCAGGGTAGACTACCCAGGCGATGACCACCCAGGAAAGGCTGGAAGCTCTGAAGAGGGAGAAGACCCCGTACTCCACGGAGGAACTCGATCGGCGGGGCTGGACGCGCTACCAGGAGATTCGGGCCGAACTGGAGGATCAACACCGGGGGGAGTACGTGGCCATCGAGGTGGACAGCGGAGCCTACTTCCTCGGCAAGACCCCGGAGGAAGCGTTTGCCCAAGCGGAGAAGTCCTGCCCGGGGAAGGTCTTCTATCTGGTCCGCATCGGCTATAAAGCCGCCCACAAGCTCAAGAAGGCATGATCGAGGGAAGCGTCAGCCCCGATCTTGACCTCATCGTGGAGATCGGCCTCGTCGGCCAGAACGAGGTCACCCGCATTCCTGCCCTTGTGGACACGGGGTTCAGCGGACATCTCTGCCTAGCTCAGCGACACGCAGATCTGCTGGATCTCGCCTTCCATCATGTGGAGCGCTACGAGCTGGCCAACGGGGACGTTGTTGCTGCCGATGTCTTTCGGGGAACGATCGTCTTTGGCGGGGAGAGGCGCGAAGTAGACGTGATTATTACGGCATCCGAAGATACCCTCATCGGCGCTTCCCTGCTCCGGGAGTACGTGCTTACCGTCCACTATCCCCAGAGGTGGCTCCGGCTCGAACGGCCTGAATAATGTTCAACGCTGTCCGCTGTGCGTGTTTCGGGCTAACAGCAGCACCCGCCGGACGATCTCCCCGTGGCTTAGGACCGCCAATGCCCCCAACGTGGCCAGAGGAACGTTGAGGAGCGCCCCCAAGAAGACCAGAAAGAGCCGGACGTCCCGCCCCAGCCGCAGGGGTCGCTTCCCCTCCGCCAGGCGTTTTTTCAAGAAAGCGTCGTACTTGTCCGCGGTGTAGCTGTTGAGGAGCACCCCCGAGAGGGCAGCCAAGCCCCACAGCCAGGGGGCAATCCCTCCCTGAACGAGGGAGGCGTGGACTGCGAGTCCGCTCACCAACAGGGCGTCCGCGTAGCGATCTAACACGGCATCGAACCAGCCCCCGAAGTCGCTCCCCTGAAACTTCAAGCGGGCCACCTCCCCGTCGCAGCCGTCTAAGATCGAGGAGATCTGCGCGAGTAACCCACCGAGCGCGAGGGGAAGATAGCCGGGGAGGGCCATCGTAATGGCCCCAAGAGCTGCCAAAAGAAACGAGAAGACCGAAAGCTGGTTGGGCGTGATCGAGGTGTTCACCAACCATCGAGTAAGTTGCATCGAGATGGGGCGATTAAGGTAGCGCGAGACAGGGCCGTCCGTGGGCTTCGCCAGCTGCTTGAGCAGCGCGCGCTCCGCGGCCTTCCGGGCTTGGGGGGTGTCCACGTCAAACCAGAACGTCCCGCTGAGATCGAGGGCTTTCGCCCGGTCTTTCTGAGCGAGGCGGCGCACCCCCGCGGTGAGGGAGCCGTCATCTTGCGTTTGCTCTAAAGCAGCGAACATTTGAGGCGAACACAAGAAGGCCCCCATGTCGATCGCATCGTAAGGGGCGAGGCATTTTCCGATTTCCACAACGCGATCGCCCTCCAAGCGCACCTTGGTGGCGTCCTCGAGGTCGAGCCCTTCCGGAGGACGCCGGTCGACCGCGACCACCACGTCGGCCTCCTCGAGGGCTCCCCTTTGGTGCGCTTCCCGAAGGGATCGGATCACCGAGGGGTCAAGCAGGTGATCGCTCATAAGGAGCAGAAAGGGCTCCTGCAAAGCCTCACGGGCCGCGAGAACGGACGTGCCGTTCCCCCGCTCCCATTGAGGGTTATAAAGGAAGCGGAGACGGACGCCGAGGCGACGTCCGTCTCCCAGATGGTTGCGAATCCGTTCGCCCTCGCAGCCGAGGACGACGTAGAACTCCTCGCATCCGGCCTGCTTCGCGGTGAGGATCGCCCGCTCGAGGAGCGGGAGCCCCAGGAGCCGCACGAGGGGCTTCGGCTCCGAGGGCCCCTCAGCGCGCAATCGCCGTCCGGCTCCCGCCGCGAGCAGCAGGCACTTCATAGCCGACCTCGGCCTCCTCCGCCGCGCCGTCGCCGTTGAGGGAGAGCTCCAAGGCGGGCTCGGGCTCCGGCTCCCCGGCGATAAAGCGCTCCACCATCTGCCGGGCCAGGTAGTCGGGCAGCTGGCGCGGCGGGTGCTTCATGAAGTAGGCCGAGGGCCCGATCAAAGCCCCACCGACGCCGCGCTCCCGTGCCAGCTTTGCGATGCGGATAGCGTCGATCACGATGCCCGCGGAGTTGGGCGAGTCCTCCACGCTGAGCCGAAGCTCCAAGTGCATCGGCACATCGCCGAAGAGCCGCCCCTCCATCCGGATGAAGGCCACCTTGTTGTCGTTCTGCCACGGGACGTAGTCGCTCGGCCCGATGTGGATGTTTTCGGCGGAGAGGGGCTGCTCGAGCATCGCCTGGACGGCCTCCGTCTTGGAGATCTTCTTGGACTTGAGGCGATGGCGATTGAGCATGTTGAGGAAGTCCGTGTTGCCGCCGAAGTTGAGCTGATAGGTGCGGTCGAGCTTGACCCCCCGGTCCGCGAAGAGCTTCGCCAGCACGCGGTGGGTGATGGTCGCCCCTACTTGGGACTTGATGTCGTCCCCGATGAGGGGCACGCCTGCGTCCGCAAAGCGCGCCTCCCACTTCGGGTCGGAGGCGATAAACACCGGGATGCAGTTCACGAACGCCACGCCCGCCTCCAGGGCGCACTCGGCGTAGAAGCGGGTCGCCTCCTCCGAGCCCACGGGGAGGTAGTTCACCAGCACCTCGGCGCCCGACTCGCGCAGGACCCTCACCACGTCCTCCTTGGTGGGCTCGGGCGCGTCAGCCACCACAAACGTCCGCTCCGGCGGGTAGTCCGCCATGTGCTCCGAGACCCCGTCCAGCACCCGGCCCATCCGCACCGTAACGCCCGTCTTCGGGACGTCGGGGCAAAAGACCGCGGTGCAGTTCGGGGGGGCGAAGATCGCCTCAGCGACGTCCTTGCCCACCTTGCGGGCGTCCACGTCGAAGGCCGCTACCACCTCGATGTCCGAAGGCGTAAAGCCCCCGATCTCCCAGTGCATGAGGCCGATGGCGTCGTCGGGCTTCTTGTCGCGGTAGTAGTGGATCCCCTGCACCAGGGAACTGGCACAGTTGCCGACCCCCACGAGAGCGAGCTGGATCTTGCGCATAGTCATCCCTCCTTTCTCGTGTGACAAAAAGGAGGATGCACAGACCTAGGCCGGCATCCTCACGGCGAGCCGGGCTCGCTCGAGCTCGTCGCTCGGATCGTTCCGAAGGGGATCTTCCCCGTAGCGCAGAGAAAAAGATGAGATTCTTTCGTCCCTATTGTAGCCGGGTTAGCAGGCTCTGTCAAGGTCTGCTACTTCGGGGCTACCTGAGGCTCTGGAGGAAGGCGACGAGCGCCTCGAGATCCTCGCGGGAGAGGCTGCTATACGGAGGCATGATCCACGTAGCGTCCTCGTCCCCGTCGATCACGTAGACGGAGAGGGGGTCGATTAGGTGCTGGAGCTGCCACTCGTCGGAGCGGCGGCGCAGCGCTTCGCGGGTGAGGTTGGGTCCCACGGGTCCCCCGGCGTAGATCCCGTTGATCGCATGGCACCCGATGCACCCTTGCTGCTGGAAGAGGAGCTTCCCGCGTTCGACTTGGTCCGGGGTGAAGCGAGGGTTCCCCTGCTCGTCGGTGGGGATCTCGATCCGAGCTTCCCCGGTGTTGTCGGGGCTGGGGCGTTCCGGCGTCAGGGTTCCCAAGAAGGCGACGAGCGCCTCCAGCTCCTCCTCGCTGAGGTAGTCGTACGCCGGCATGAGCGTCCCGGAAAGCTTCCCATGGGGATCGATCAGCTTCTCCCGGAGCCATTGGGCGTTCCGCCGCACCCCGACGTTGTCCAAGGAGGGCGCGAGGACGCCCCCTTGGAGGTCGAGGTTGTGGCAGGCCAAGCAGCCCTGGGCTTCCAAGACGAGTTTGCCCCGTTCTATGAGGTCTTCCGCGAACGGTGGGGAAGGTTCTCTCGTCTGCTCCGGCTTCTCGGCCTCGGCCTCCGGAGTCCAGAAGTCCGACCACGCAGCCCGCAGCTCCATCAGGACGAAGAGCAGAAAGGCGATCACTATACCGATCAAAAAGAGGTTCTCCAGCTTACCCTGTACGCTCTGCATGGGTGTCGCCCCTCCCCATTTGCCCCCTGGGATCTTCACGGGTGTGCTGCCGTAGTCTAATCGATGGGCGGTTCCACCGCAACTGCCCCTCTCTGTTGCAGGGGCTTAGGAGAACCCGTAGAATGCGCATGTTATGAGGTCTAGAGGAGCGAGGGCCCGAACACAGGGCCTCATCGTGATGCTGTTGATCGCAGCCCTCACGGTCTCCGCCATGCCGCGGACCCTTTGGGCCCAACCGAGAGAGCCTCAACCGGGCGATTACTTCGTTTGGGAGTTCGCCGCCGGAGCGCTAGGGGGATGGTTCGTCAGCAGTACGGCTACGGAGTCGATTGTCTCCTCTTGGTGTCGAGATGCGGAGAACCCGGAGCTGTGCCGCCGAGCCGGGCGGGTGGCGCTGCGCCCTGTAGTGTACCCCTTGCTCGTCTTCGTGGGGACAACGGTCGGCATCTTCACGGTGGGGGCCCTCGCCGGCGTGGAGGGGAACATCGTAGGCGCGGTGATTGGCAGTTTGGCCGGAACCCTGGCCGGCTTGGTGGAAGCGGCCATCCTTTGGAACCTCATCCGATGGCTTTTCGGACCCGGCGCCGAGGAGCTGGCCCAAGCCCCCGAGACCCCCGAATACCTGCAGCGCACCCTTCCGCTCGTGGTCGAGTTCCTGCGCCGGTATGAAGAACCCCTTAAAGACCTTGCTATCAACGTCCTGCCGGCGGTTACCGCTTCGTTTTGGGGAACGCTCGGCTTCAACCTAGGGGCCCGGATGCGGGCTCGCTAAGCTAAAGAAGAGGGTGCGGTGCGCATGGGGTTCCGATTCGCGCTTGCAGCGACCTTGGGAATGGCCATGGCCTGGGCGACGGCAAGCCCCGCCTGGGGCTACCATGACGGCTCTCTGCGCCTTCACACTTGGAACATCGAGCTCGTCGGCTACAACGGCGAGGTGGCCCGCGTGGGCGAGGGAATTACGGAGCTTCAGGTGCGCGGATCGTACGCCTACTTGGGCTCCTTGGGCGGGGTGTTTATGATCGTGGACGTCTCCGACCCCACAAAGCCCCGCCTTGTGGGGAAACTCGCCTTCGAGGAGGGCGACATCCGCGACGTCAAACTCCACCCCACCCGCCAGCTCGCCGTGATCACCCTCAAGGTGGGAAAGCCCCCCGACCGCGGCTTCCGCCTGCGGATCCCCGGGGTTTTGGACGTCCGCTTGGGAGGGGAGACCCCCGAGGAGCCGGACGCGGACCCCGAAGCCGAAGGGGAGGCAGAGTTCTTCCGCGGGATCGTCGTGGTGGACGTCTCGGACCCGCAGAACCCCCGGGAGCTCGTCCGGCTTCCCAACGTGGACGACCGGGGAGAGCCCTACGAGGTGCACAACCTCTACGTGCACGGAGATTACGCCTATCTCGTGGGCACGGGTCGTGGCCTCGTCGTCGTGAGCCTCAAAGATCCAGAGAACCCCAAGGAGGTCGCGGTCTTCCGCGGCTCGGCGCCGTACTATCACGACGTGGTGGTGCGCGACCTCCCCAACGGGCGGACGATCGCGTACTTGAGCGGGGTCTTTACGGGACTGCACCTGGTGGACGTCACCGTCCCCGAGGCCCCGGTGGAGCTGGGAGTCTGGCGGGAGTTGGGCTGGCTGCAGGCCTTCACCCACTACGCCGAGCCGACGCCCTCCGGGAGGATCACCGTCGTGGGGCCGGAGCACGGCTCGGGCTATCCGGGACGACTCTACCTGGTGGACACCCAAGCCCCCAACCGGCCCCGGATCGTGAGCACCTGGAGCCTTCCGGGCCGCGAGTGGCAGGATGGGGGCTCGCCTCTCCTGCGATTTCAATATCAGTGGACGCTTCACAACTTCGACGTACGGGAAGATCGTGTCTATTTGGCCCACTACGGCGCCGGAGTCTGGGTGATCGACATCTCCGACCCCCAAAATCCCAAGGCGATCGCCTCCTTCGGGCCGGAGTCCTTCCGTTCACCCCGGACCTCGGCAGCGCTCCCAGAGCTAGGGGGCGCGGAGGGCTTCCCCGTCCCCCGGGTCTGGGCCGTGAAGGAACAAGACGGCCTCTTGTACGTAAGCGACATCTCCAGCGGGCTCTACGTCCTTCGGGTGACGGAGGGGATCGAGAGCCCCGGCTCGTTGAAGCTGTCCTTAGGGCCCTCGGGGTTCCGCGCAGCCCCCGTCTTCGCGAGCAACGCGCGGGACGGGGCGCTCTTCGGGGTCGCCGTCGAGCGGCTGGGGCGATTAGAGGTCCGTGCCCGCGCGGCGCTCTCGACCCGGCTCTCGCTCCGCTACGGGGTCGCCGCCCTCTACGCGCTGCGGGAGTCCACCCGCGTGGGGCTGGGGTGGCGGAACTGGCCCTCCACGCCCGTGCCCGGCCTCCTGGGCGAGACGGGCGGCGATCTCAGAGGGGAAGAGCAATGGGAGAGCACGAGACTGGCAGCCCGACTCTTCGTGGGACGGCTCTGGGGGCTCCCCTCCGGGAGAGAGGAATCGCTCCCCGTGGGCTACGTTCGGTGGAGGCTGCGGCACTTCCTCGTGCTGGAGCCTTGGAGGTCCCTGGCCGTGGAGTTCGACGGCCTCTACGGGCGCCTGCTTTCGGGGTCCCCTCGGGCCTTCTTCGTGGGCACGCTCTCCGTGCCCCTGCGCTGGAAGGGGCTGCACCTGCGGGCTACCGTGGGCCGGCGCTGGGAGGAGGCCCCGTCCCCGCTCCCCGGGCTGCGCTTCGGCCTGGGGGGCTTCGACTCCGAGGTGCCGGTGCGCGGCTATCCCTCCCGGGTCCTCGAGGGGGCGTGGCTGATGGCCCTGAGCGCGGAGTGGCGCTTCCCCAGTCCCATCAAGCCCAGCCCCTATTCCCCGAGCTTTGAAGCCCTCGTCTTCGTCGACCTCGGCGCGGCGCTCCCCTCGGGGAGCGGGATCGGACTCCTCAACGATGCACAGTGGCTAAGAAGCCACGGCGTCGGGTTCGTCTTCGCCAACGTGGGGAACCCCGGCGAGGAGCTCTCGGTCGTCCTGGCCTTTGACCATCGAGGACGGCCAAGCCTTCAGCTCCTGCGACGCGTGATCTTCTGACGAGTCACCTGACGTGTGACGTGATCTTTAAAGCGAACGCTAAAGCGAACGCTCCTAAGGGGGGATATCGCCGTGGCGAGCAAGGCTGGCACCGAGGAAAGCGGCGGGACCGTGGTGATCGAGCGCGTGGAGAGCCGGGTCCTCAAAAATAATCCCTTGGGCGACCCCCACGTGCGGGAGGTGCCCGTCTACCTCCCGCCCGATTACGACTCGGGGAAGCGCTACCCCACGATCTACTTCCTCACGGGCTTTACGGGCTTCGGACGGGCGCTTCTGAACCGCCGCGCCTTCGAGGAATCGCTGGACCAGAGGCTCGACCGCCTGATTCGTGAAGGAAAGATGCGCCCTGCCATCGTGGTGATGCCCGATTGTTTTACCCGCCTGGGCGGGAGTCAATATCTGGACTCCGAGGCCACCGGGCGCTACGAAACCCACCTCGTCGAGGAGCTCGTGCCCCTCATCGATGCGAAGTATCGTACGATCCCCGAGCGGGAGATGCGGGCGGTGATGGGCAAATCGAGCGGGGGCTTCGGGGCGTTGGTGCTGGGGATGCGCCATCCCGACCTCTTCGGGGTGGTGGCCTGCCACAGCGGGGACATGGGCTTTGAGTACTGCTACCTCCCGGACTTCCCCCCGGCGATGATCCGGCTGGAGAAGCACGGCGGCGTCGAGGGTTTTCTGCAGCACTTCTACCAGAAACCCAAGAAGGGCCACGAGGATTTCCTCACGCTCAACGTGATCGCGATGGCCGCGTGTTACTCACCCAACCCCAAGAAGTCCCTGCGGATCGATTTGCCCTTCGACGAGCGGACGGGGGAGCTGCGTCCGGACGTCTGGGAGCGCTGGCTCGCTTGGGACCCGGTGCGCCTGGTCGAGAAGCCCGAGTCCGAGCGCGCGCTTCGTCACCTTGAAATCTTCTTGGACTGCGGCACCCAGGACGAGTACCGCCTCTACGCGGGAGCGCGGATCTTCTCTGCCAAGCTCTCGGCAAGGGGGATCGAGCACGTCTACGAGGAGTTCGAGGACACGCACATGAACATCCCGTACCGCTACGACCGCTCGCTCCCTTGGATCTCGGAGCGGTTCACAGAAGCGTAGCCCCCGGGACTTGGTCCGGGGTACGGCTCGCGGGTACACTTTCTAGGTTATGGGAGAGAAGGGAAGGGCAAACGTTACGTCCTACACGTTTCGCGTGGTGCTGGAGCCGGATGAGGACGTCTGGGCAGCGTACTGTCCAGCGCTGGTGAACCGGGGCGTCTCCACGTGGGGGCGCACCCCCCAGGAGGCCTTGCGCAACCTCCAGGAAGTCCTGGAGATGGTATTAGAGAGCCTGCGCGACCACGGCGAGCCCCTACCCGAAGCCGACGCGGTGCACATCTCATCCGAGCCGTTGATAACCGCAAGCCTTGTAGAGCGAGAGCGTGGCTCCGATTGATTACCGCAGGCTTCGTACCCTCACCGCCCGACGTCTCATCCGAGCCCTGTTGCGGGACGGTTTCGTCCTGGATCGACAACGGGGCTCTCATCAACATTACGTCCACCCCGATGGACGGCGGGTCACGGTGACCTTCCATCGTTCGAGCGACACGTTCCCCTTGGGCACGTTGAAGCGCATACTCGAGGTCCAGGCGGGGTGGACCGCAGAGGACCTCAAGCGCCTGCGCCTGCTCCCCAAGAGGGATCCTTGAAGGTTGCGCCGCCGACGGGAAATGTGCTAGCCTAGGGCGTATCCCAAGGGAGGGGAGGCAACCTACATGCGACAGAGAGTGACCGTGGTGGGCGCGGGCTTTGTGGGGGCGACCGCGGCCCAGCGCATCGCGGAGAAGAACCTGGCCGACGTGGTGATGATCGACATCCCCGAGAAGGAAGGCCCCACCCGGGGCAAAGCGTTAGACATGACGGAGGCCGCGCCCCTGGTGGGCTTCGAGGCCCGCATCGAGGGCACCAGCGACTACCGCGCGATGGAGGGCTCCGACGTCGTGGTGGTCACGGCGGGAGTGCCCCGCAGGCCGGGGATGACCCGCGAGGACCTCATCAGCATCAACACCAACATCATCCAGAGCGTCACCGAGAACGTCGTCCAATACGCCCCCGATGCGATCTACCTCGTGGTCACGAACCCGCTGGACGCGATGGTCTACGCCGCGTGGAAGCTCAGCGGCTTCCCGCCGGAGCGGGTGATCGGCCAATCGGGGGCGCTCGACTCCACCCGCTTTCGGGCCTTTATCGCCCTGGAACTGGGCGTCTCGATGCGGGACGTCCACGCCCTGGTGATCGGCGGCCACACGGACGCCGGGATGGTCCCGCTGGTGAGCTGCTCGTCCGTGGCGGGCATCCCCCTGACCAAGCTCCTCCCCAGGGAGCGCATCGACGCCTTGGTGGAGCGCACCCGCAAGGGGGGCACGGAGATCGTCCAGCTCCTGGGCGACGGGAGCGCGTACTACGCCCCGGCGGCGGGCGTGGCCGCGATGGTCGAATCCATCTTGCGGGACGAGAAGCGGATCATCCCCTCGGCCTGCTACTT
>JALSGO010000150.1 GCA_026982655.1 Candidatus Bipolaricaulota bacterium | reverse complement strand
ATGGGCTTTCGGGTGCTTTTAGCCAAGCCGCGGGGCTTCTGTCGCGGGGTGGAGAACGCGATCCACATCGTGGAGATCGCGTTGGAGCTGGTGGGTCCGCCCCTGTACGTCAAGCACGCCATCGTCCACAACCGCTTCGTGATCGAGGCGTTCGAGCGCCGAGGCGTTGTATTTGTAGAAAGCGTCGAGGAGATCCCCGAGGGCTCCATCGCGGTGTTTTCGGCCCACGGCTCGCCCCCCGAGGACTACCGACGCGCGAAGGAGCGGAACATCGACGTGATCGATGCGACGTGTAAGCTCGTCACGAACGTCCACAACTGGGCGAAGCGCTTTGCGGAGAAGGGCTACAGCGTGGTGGTGATCGGCCACCGCGACCACCCCGAGCCCCGCGGCATCCTGGGGAACATCCCCGCCGGGCAGCGATTTCTCATCGAGACCGTCGAGGAGGCCCGAACGCTCGAGGTCCCCGACCCCGAGCGGGTCGCCTGCGTCACCCAAACCACGCTCTCGGTGGACGACACCCGCGAGATCCGCGAGGCCCTGAGGGAACGCTTCCCCGCGCTGAAGGAGCCGCCGATGGGGAACAGCACCATCTGCTACGCCACGGACAACCGCCAGCGGGCCGTCAAGGAGCTCGCCCGCCGCTGCGGGGTGGTGTTGGTGGTGGGCTCCCAGCAGAGCTCGAACACCACGCGCCTGTGGGAGATCGCTCGGAAGCACGGGGCCCGGGCGTATCGCATCGACTTCGCGGAGGAGATCGAGCCTTCCTGGCTCCGAGGGGTGGAGGTCGTGGGGGTCACCTCGGGGGCCTCGGCCCCGGAGCGCCTGGTCCGCGAGGTCGTCGAAACACTCCGGGAGCTGGGGGCCGAGGGCGTGGCGGAGCTCACGGTCGTGGAAGAGAACGTCAAGACGTTCTCGCTGCCCCCGCGGCTGGTGGAGCTGGCCCGCGAGCGGGGCCGCCCGCTCGATCCCAACCGCGTCCCCCTCGGAGCGCTCGATACGAGAGCCGCTGCGTAACCTCCTCTGCTCTGACCCTGCGCGACGATGGGTTCCCGTCCTCCGCTCGACAACAAGGACAAGGGCAAGGACAAGAGAAGGGAAGAGCCCCCGTGGGCTTGGGAGTGGAACGAACCGTTGGCGGAGGGGGTGCGGCTCTTCAACGCGGGGGAGTATTTCGAGTGCCACGAGGTCTTAGAAGACCTGTGGCGGGCGGAGGAGGGGCCCCTCAAAGACCTCTATCAGGGGCTGATCAAGGCGGCGGTGGCCCTCTACCACGCGGAGCGGGGGAACTTCGTCGGGGCTGCCCGCGTCCTGGAGCGGGGGCTCCCGCAGCTTCGGCCCTACGCGAGAAAGTATCTCCGGCTGGACATAGAGAGCTTGGTGCGCGAGCTGGAGGGGTGGCGCGTCCTTTTCCGCGCGTGGGCCTCCGAGGCCCCGGACGCGCCCCCCGCCCCGCCGACGGAAGCGCTGCGCCGGGAGTTTCCCGTGTTGCGCCAACGCGAACGGGAGCCCTAGCCGGGGCGGGACCCGTCGTCCCCGCTGCTGCCGTCGAAGTCGGAGCCGAAGTCGAAGATGCTCCGCATGACCTCGATGCGCCCGCTCTTGAGCACCCGGACGGCGTAGCTTTCCCCCTCGATCTCGCAGAGGAACCACCGCCCGCGGCGGGGGACGAACTGCACCAGCTCCCGCCGCGCGTGGACGTACGCCAAGGAATCGCGTCTCCCGTCGTCGCGGTGCCGGAGGTAGCTCCGCAGCGCGTTCAGAAAGGGTCGGTCGTGGACGGGCTCCGGCTCCGCCGTCGAGGGTTTCAGCGTTCGCGTTCGCGTTCGTGTCCGTGTCCGCATTGATACCGGCATCTCCGTTCCTCTCGTGCGCCGAGTTCTCGTTATACCGAGATCTCCGGGGAATCCACGGACGGGATTTCCCGTGACAAAGGCGGAATTGTCCCCTTCAAGGGGGAAGGCTGGCACCGCGGGGGGACGTTTGGGATAATTTTTAAGATGTGCGGGAGATTTTCGCTCACCCGCGGCGATCGGGACGACCTCGAGAACGCGTTTCGCGTGCGCCTCCCCTCGGGGATGGCGTGGAGGCCGCGGTACAACATCGCACCCACCCAAGAGGTCCTCGCGGTCGTGGAAGACGAGCGGGGCCGCCGCATAGAACCCCGGAGGTGGGGGTTGATCCCCTCATGGGCCTCCGACCCCCAGATCGGGAACCGGCTCATCAACGCGCGGGCGGAGACGCTCTTCGAGAGGCCCGCCTTCCGGGAGGCGGCCCGCCGGAGGCGCTGCCTGATCGTGGCCGACGGGTTCTACGAGTGGCAGAGGCGCCCCGACGGGCGCAAGGTCCCCTTCTACATCCGACGCAGGGACGGGGGGCTCTTCGGGATGGCCGGGATCTGGGAGGAGTGGCAAAGCCCCGAAGGGCCCGTGAGGACGTGCGCCATCGTCACCGTCGAGGCCAACGACCTCCTTGCGCCGATCCACCCCCGGATGCCCGCGATCCTCTCCCCCCGAAGGTACGACGCCTGGCTCGACCCTCGGAACGCTCGGGCCGCGGATCTCGTCTCCCTCCTGTTGGAGCCCTATCCGCCGGAGGAGCTGGAGTGCTATCCCGTCTCCCGTTCGGTGAATCGGGCGGAGTACGACGGCCCCGAGTGCGTCCGGCCCCTCCGTCCCTCGTAGCCCTATGTCTGTGATGTGACAGATCTCGGCCTTCGGCTACTCACCAGACGGGAGGCACGGGACGTGAAGGACGAGCTGCCGGAGGCCGTAATCCGCCGCGCCCAAGAGGGAGACGAACGGGCGTTCGAGCAGATCCTCGATCGCTATGAGAGCTTATTGTGCGCCGTGGTGGTCCGCCACTTCGCGCGCCCGCAAGACCAAGAGGACGCGCTCGCGGAGGTGTACTTGGCCCTGGTGGAGTCGCTGCCCTCGTATGCCTTCCAGGCGCGGTTTTCGACGTGGCTCTACGGGCTGGCCCACCGGACCTGCCTGCGTCTGCGGAGGGAGGCGCGGCGGTCCGGACCGGCTCCCGAGGCACAGATCTCGGATCCTCTTTGGGAGCGAGAACCGGAGTGCGGGGAGGCGTGGAGCCCCGAAGCTTGGTGGGAGGCGGAGCGGCGGCGTGAGAAGCTGCAGCAAGCGTTGAAACGCCTCAACGGCGACTACCGCGAGGTCATTCGATGGCGCCTGGAGGAGGGGCTCTCCGTCGAGGAGACGGCCCGCAAGATGGGGAAGTCTTACACGGCGGTGACCACCCTGCTCTACCGGGCGCTCAAGGCCCTGCGCGCGTATCTCCAAGAAGAGCCTACACGAGGAGGCGATTGAGATGACGAACACAAATCGGGAGAACGAGCGGGCCCAGAGGCTGGAGGCCCTGTTGGCAGCCGACGACGAAGAGCTGAGCGAGCTGTGGAGGATTGCCCGGGAGATCCGCCGTCTGAGGGAGGGGTCGGCTTCCGCGCCTGCGCTTCCCCAACCCCAAAGCGCGGGGAAGCCGACGCTGAGCCCCGAGCGGAGGGAGCGGATCCGTGCGAGGGCGCGAGAGGCATTTCGCGCTCGAATCGAACGCTTCCGACACGAACGCGAACTGCTTCGACAGATCCATCGGGCCCTGGAAACGAGATTTTCGGTCCCACGGTGCAGAAGAGGAGAGAAGGGCAACGGGCCCGACATTAAGCTCCAAGAAGAAGGCGCTTCGACTCCGGCGGGCGGGCCCGTCCGGCTGAGGCGTCGAGATCTCTTGAAGATCTTGGGGCTTGCCGCGCTCTATTCGTTCGTGCGGGGGCTGTTCGCCCAGGCAGCTCCTCCCTCCTCCGCTGCGCTCCCGAAGGCATCCGTCCCGGCGTTGGGAGAGGAACCCGTACAGGCCCTTACGGTGCGGACGGTTCTTCCCGATCCCGAACAGCAAACCCCCGTGATGCTCTTGGAAGCAGCATCGGGGAAGACGCTCCCCATCTGGATCGGGCAGCCGGAGGCTTCGGCCATCGCCCTCTCTCTCGAGGGGAAGGGCTTCCCCAGGCCGCTTACGCACGACCTCTTCGTGCGGGCGCTCGAGGCCGTAGGAGCCCGCCTCGACCACGTGCGGATCACCCATCGGAGAGATGAAACGTATCATGCCATCCTGGTGCTTCGCGATCGGGAAGGGGAGCTGCAAGTGGTGGACGCCCGCCCTTCGGACGCCGTAGCCCTCGCCTTGCGGGCAGGCTGCCCCGTGTATGCTTCCGAGAGGGTGATCGAGGAAGGGGCAGTCGATCTTGAGGGGATCGGAGATTCCGACCCTGCAACGTAGCCTACGCCAAACGGACGTTGTCGACTTCCCCCCTTGCAGCGTATACTTCCAATGTCATGAGGGTCAAGGTTCAGAAGAAAGGCCGTATCACGCTGCCCAAGAAGCTTCGCGAGCAAGCCCACATTCGAGAGGGGCAGTGGCTTCAGATCGACCTCCAGGGCGAGACCCTCCTTCTGCGCCCGGAGAAGGGGAAGTCCGTCGGTCTACAACTCCGTGAAGACCATCCCATTTGGGATCTGGTAGGGAAGTTCTCCAGCGGCTGCGAAAGTATCAGTCAGGATAAATACCCTTACCTCGCCCAAGCCTATGAGTCCAAGGGCTGAGCCGGACTTTGTGGACAGCAGTGCTTTCTATGCGCTTCTTGACCGGGACGATGCCAATCATTCGTCTGCTGCAGAGCTCTTTCGCAAAGCGCTGGAGGATCAACGGCCTTTGCTCACTTCCAACTTCGTTGTGGCTGAGGCTCACGCCCTTATTCTTCATCGCTTAGGAAGAGAGGCTGCTGCGACTTGGTTGGAAGCTATCCCCGCTCAGGTCGTTCGCGCTAGCGCTGACGATGAGCAGCGAGCGAGGGCGATCATTCGTCAGTATAGGGACAAGGAGTTCTCCTACTGCGATGCCGTTAGTTTCGCGCTCATGGAGCGGCTCCATGTGACATTTGCCTTGGCGTTCGATCGACATTTCCAGCAGTATGGAAAATTCGTGCTGCTATAGCAACCTTGGTGGCTTTGACATCTATAAATCCCCTTCCTCCCGCAGCCGCCGTTCCAGCTCCTCCAGCTCGCGGTCGATCTCGGAGTCCAGCGGGTGGGCCAGCGCGCGGACGGGCTCCAATCGATAGAGCCTTACGGGTTGCCTTACCCCCTTGAGCCGTCGCTCCCCCAGGTCCACGAACTGAAAGCCCTCTAAGGACCCGGCCAGCTCCTTGACGAGCTGCGAGAGGAGGATTTGTCCGCCCTCCGCTTGATCCATCACCCGCTCGGCCACGTTCACCGCGTGCCCGATCACGTCTTGCCCGTCTTTGATGGGCTCCCCGGCGTGCAGGCCCATCCGCACTTGGAGCTCCTCCCCCAAGCCGGAGCGCTCCAAGAGCTGCTGGATCTCCGCGGCGCAGAGCAAGGCCCGCTTCGCGCTGGAAAAGCTCAGGAGAAATCCGTCCCCCAGCTCCTTTACGATGAGACCGCCGCAGCGCTCCGCGCTCCGTCGGATGAGCTCGTGGTGTCGGCGCAGCGTCCGGAAGGCCCGCTCGTCCCCGTGCCTCTCCAAATACGCCGTGAAATCCTCGATGTCCGTGAACAGGAAGACGGTAACGCCCTCCGGGAGGGCCTGGCGCTCGATCCGGCGAAGCTCCTGCCGGGAGAGACGCCTCTGCAGCTCCAAGAGCCTCCGGGCGGCCTTGGCCTCGGCCAGCTCCTCCTGCAGCTTCTGAAGCTCCCGGCGCAACTCCTTAATCTCTTTGGCACTCCCGCCGCGCAGGGCTTTGATGATATTGGCCATGGCTTCGCCGACCATCGCAACGATGCCTGACCCAAAGATGAACGCGATCAGCCAGAACCACCACTGGTCCCACGGGATCATCCGGTCTCTCCCTCCGTACGCTCAAGGAAGAGCTTAGAGGAATTCCCGCGCAGGGTCAATCGACGGTGGACGAAACGAAAGGGCGCTTCTAGAATGGGGAAGCGATGCTCAAGCGCGTGGACCGCTACCTGCTCAAGGAGATGGCTCTTCCCTTTGTCCTCGCCGTCCTGGGGTTCCTCATCTTCATTCTGCTCTTTCTCATCGGCCAGTTCTCCCAGTGGCTCGTAGAGAGGATCATCCCCCCCAAGACCCTGCTGTTGCTGCTGCTCTACAAGACGCCCTACCTGCTGGTGCTGGCGCTGCCTGTTGCCGTCTTGTTCTCGATCTTCTTGGCCTTGGGAAGGCTGGGGCACGACCGCGAGATCGTGGCCCTCCAGGCCGCGGGGATCTCCCCTCGAAGGGTGCTCCTCCCCTTGTTGGCCGTGGGGCTCCTCATCAGCGCGGTAGATCTTTGGATGAGCGACGCCCTCGCCCCCTGGGGAAATCAGCGCTATCTCAGCCTGTTGTTGCAGCAGCTCTACGGCGGCCAGACCACCCCGCAGATCCGGGATCACGCCTTCTTCAAGGGGGCCGAGGACCGCTTCTTCTACGTGCGCCGCTACGACAAAGAGCGGGACGTGTTGGAGGGCGTCCTCGTCTACGACCTCTCGGGACAGCTCGCCCTCCAAGACGGCGGGGCGTACCCCAAGGTCATCACCGCGGAGACGGCCCGCTGGCGCGGCGAGGAGTGGCTCCTCTCTCAGGGTGCCATCCACGCCTTCGACGACCGAGGGAGATTACAGTACGTCCAGCGCTTCGAGACCCTTACGCTCCGGGTGGGCGCGACGATCCAACGGCTCTTCTTGGAGCAGCGCACCCCTAGCGAGCTCAGTCTGAGAGAGTTGGCCGAGCGCATCGAGGCCTTCCGAAAGATCGGTCGCTCCCCCGACGCCTTGATCGTGGAGTACCACCTCAAGATCGCGATCCCTCTTGCGGCGTTCGTGTTCGCGCTCTTCGGCGCGCCCCTGAGCCTGCTGATCGGCCCCCGGGGCCGGGCGCTGGGCGTGATCTTAAGCGTGCTCTTGGTGCTGCTCTACCAAGGGGTCTTGTTCTGGACGGCTCAGATCTTGGGCAATCGCGGGGACATCCCGCCCGCGTGGGGGGCGTGGATTCCGAACCTCTTGTTCGGGCTGATCGGCCTCTGGCTCTTCTTGCGGGCGGATCGTCTGGGGCGCATCGACCATTTCGAGCGCCTGCGGCGCCTGCTCCCCCTGTGCCTGCTCCTCTGGGTCATCGGCAGCGCGCCGGGATTCGCTCAAGATGTGGACTCCCGAGGGACGCCTATCGAGATCACCGCCCGGAGGCTCGTGGCGTATCGGGACGGGGAGGCGTTTCGCGCCGAGGGGGACGTGAAAGCGCGCTACGCGGACGGCGAGATCTCCGCCTCGGCGCTGGCCTTGGCCCGCGTCCCGGGCCCGGACCCGGGACCGGGCGAGGGGGAGCTCTGGGAGCTTTCCGCCCGGGACGCCCGCTTCCGCGCTCCGGGGGAGGGGCTCTCCGCGGGCGCCCTGCGGCTGGAGGCCCTTCTCCTGCGGACGGGCCCGGAGATCGCGCTGCGGGAACTGAGGCTGGCCCAGTCGGCCTCCGTGGCGTTCGAGGGCGGTCGCCTCCGAGCCGAGGAGATCCTCCTCCGCCCGGCGGAGCCCGACGAGGAGCGCTGGGTCGTGGAGGCCCGCGGCGGCGTCGTGCTGGAGTCGGGCGCTCCAAACGGGGTCGCCCGCGCCGAGCGGCTCGTGCTCACCCTCGAGCGGCAGCCGTCCGGATCGGAGGGCTCTCCGCTCCCGCTTCGGGCCCTGCGGGCGGAGGTCCTCTCCTTCCGGGGGGAGACGGACTTCGTGAACGCCGAGGGGGAGACCCACCGCCTCCGCTATCGGGGGGAGCGGGCTACCCTGCAGTTCACGGAGCAGAACGAGATCGCGGCCATCGACATCGCCCAGGGGGAGTTCACCACGTGCCCCTGCGCGGCGGAGATCCCGCAGGCGGCCTACTCCATCCGCGCCGAGCGCCTCTACGTCCGTCCGGACGAGCTCATCGGCGCGCTGGCGATCACCCTGCGGGCCTTTGGAACCCCGATCTTCTGGGCCCCTGCCTACGTGGCCCCCTTGGGGGACGTGCGCCAGAGGTACCCCTTTCTGCCCGAGGTGGGCCGCGACGCCCGGCGGGGCTACTTCGCCAAGTGGCGCTTCCCCCTCTTCGTGAACGAGCGCACCTTCGGGTTCCTGCTGCTCGAGTACTACTCCCGCTACGCCGAGGTAGGAACGGGACTCGACCTCACCTATCAAGCCCTCCCCGGCTCCTCGGGCGGACGTTTCTCGTTTTATCGCCGGGTGGGCTCCCCCGGGGGGGAAACCCTCTCCCTCGACTGGAGGGACGCTCTACAGCTGGCCGAGGGGACCCGGCTCGACCTGGCGCTGGGGCTGCGCTCGGGGCTCCTCGCCCGCGCGGGCGCGGGGGCAGCAGAGGAGGGAGAGGAGGGGGCGACCCGGATCGTCTCGCGGGCCGCGCTCTCCGGGGCGGAGGGGGACTGGAGCTGGCGCGTCGAGCTCTCCCGGGAGCAGAACCTCGTGCCCGAGGACCCCGATCCCGAGACGCTCGAGGAGCTGCGCTATCGCGTCTTGGAGCGCCTCCCGGAGCTTGGGCTCTCCCAGCAGCTCGCCCGTGTGGCCGGACTGCCCCTACGCTCGTCCCTGCGCCTGAACTGGGGGCGCTACCGGGAGGTGCCCTTCGAGGGGAGCCCCCAAGAGAGCGCTCGCGCCGACGCCCAAGTTCGCCTGTCTTTGCCGTCCCTGTCGCTCCTCCCCGACTCCTCGGCGCTGCAGCTGCGGGCGGAGGCGGGCGTGCAGCTCTCGCTCTACGAGCGCACCCAAAGGGAGGTCGGCGACCTCAGCGCCCAGGCGTCGTTTGCCCCTTTCCCCTCCTTGCGCGTGACGCTCGACTACCTCTTCCGGGCCGTGCGGGGCCGCAGCCCCTTCCGCTTCGATCGGTGGGACCTCGCCGACCGGACCACCCTTCAGGGATCGTGGGCCTTCTCCCGCGAAGGAAGCCTTCGGTGGAGCACGGGGTACGACCGCCTTCGGGGCCAACTCCTGCCCCTGCAGCTCGATCTCTCCCAGCGCCTCGGGTCCCTCTCGCTCTCGTTGCAGGGACGGCTGCAGTGGGACCCCCTCCTCCCCGAGCGCTTTACGGGACGGCTCCGCTGGAGTCCGGCTTGGGGGGATCTCTCCCTGAGCGGCGGCTACCGCTTCCCCGCCGGACGGTGGGACGATGCCATCCTCAAGCTCCGGCTTAAGGGATCCCTGCAGCTCGGGGTGCGCTGGGACCCCAACGCGGGGACGCTGCGACGGGTGAACGTCCAGGGGAGCTGGGAGCTTTCGCCGTGGGAGCTCTCGTGGGGAGGCGAGTACGACGTCCGCTCGGGGAGGCTTACGGCGCTGCAGCTGGGCGTGGTGCGCACGTTCTGTCAGGCCTGTTGGCAGGTAGGGATCTTCGCGAGCCGCGAGCGGGTCTGGTTCGAGGCCCGGATCAACGCCTTCCCCTCCGCGACGGTGACGTACTCCCCCACCGACCGAGAGCTCTCCTTCGGGCGCTAAACTCGGGGTTCCTGCGCTCTAAGCTATTGACTTCTCCCCGCACGATCGAGTATTCTCCCTATAGGGGAACGAAGGGGGTGCGGAGAGATGAAGCGAGTGGCGGACGGACTCACCGCGTCGCGCGCGCTCATCGCGCTCTTGATCGTGCTGCTCAGCCTCGGCGGCAAGGACGCGCTCTCCTGGGTGATCTACCTCATCATCCTGGGGTGGACCACGGACGTCCTGGACGGCGAGCTGGCCCGGCGGGCCCTCCGACGCTTGGAAGAACGAGAAGCCCAAGACGAAGGGGAGCAGACCTGGCTGGGGGAGCACGACTTCGCCCTGGACATGCTGATGGTGTACGCCAGCTTCCTCTACCTCACCTTGGTGGGGTACGTGCCCCCGATGTGGGCCTTCGGGTACACGCTCGTGGCAGCTGCAGCGATTTGGGGGAGCCACGGCTCGAAGTCCGTCACGGAGATCTTCGCCTTCCCGCTGGTGGCGCTGCCCCTGCTCATCGCCTATCGCGAGGGGCTGTGGGTGGCCTACGCCTACATCGCCTGGATTGTGGTGATGCTCGTTCTGTTTTGGGGCCGCTTCCTCGGGGTCGTCAAGGAGTTCATCGCCGGGATGCGCCAGCTCCTTCGGGTATAATGGCTTCACCTGAAACGCACCGACGGAAGGAGGAGGCCGGATGCCGACGCGAAAGATCGGCGGCTACCTAAAGCTTTCGACGACCTCCCGGTATTTGGGCATCCCCGTGGAGGAAGTCGAGAAGATGGTCGAGAGCGGGGAGCTGCCCGCTCTGAAGATCGACGGCGAGTGGCGGGTGCCCTTAGACCAGCTGGAGCAGTGGCTCGACGAGGAAGTCCCCCCCGAAGAGCTGAAGAGGTTGGCCTCCCACCTCAAGGACGTGGACCCCAAGAAGGTGGAAGAGGTGCTCCGGCAGCCGGAGGACACCTAGCCCATCGTCCCTGTGAAGGAGCTTAGAGGGCTGTGCCTGCAGACCCCAGCAGGTATGCTGCATCATGGAACGCATTGAAGTCAACCCGAACGTCCTGAGCGGGAAACCCGTGATCCGCGGGACACGGATCCCGGTCTCTTTGATCTTAAACCTGCTGGCCAACGGCTACGAGGTGGCCGACGTGCTGCGGGCATACCCTGAACTCACCGAGGAGGACGTGCGCGCAGCCATCGCCCTGGGTGCCAAGCTGGCCGACTACGAAGAAGTCGAACTCGCTCCCTCCGATGAAACTGTTGCTGGATGAGAACCTCTCTCCCCTCACTGTCGAATTCCTGAAGAACGCCTTGGGCTTAGAAGTTCGCCGCATCTCCGTAACGACGGAGGGAAGGCGCTTAGAAGATCCGGAGATCAGCAAACTAGCTCAGCAAGAGGATCGCTTTATCCTCACCTTTGACCTCGAATTTGGGGAACACTTCTTCTCATGCCGGTTTACGCCCCCGGGCGTAGTGGTGCTTCGGCTCCGCGATCAAAGGCCGGAGAAGGTGAACCGGATACTTGCCCGCTTCTTCGATCGATACGATGCCCCTGCAAGCTGGAAAGGCAAATTATTCGTGCTCACCGAAGGCCGCACGCGCGTTCGCCGGCAGTCTTAACGCTCCTCTTCCGCCAGGAGCGAGAGGGGCCGCGTCGGGGCCGAGAGCCCCAGGTGGCGATAGGCCCGCTCCGTGGCCACCCGTCCCTGAGGCGTCCTCTGCAGGAAGCCCTTCTTCAATAAGAAGGGCTCGTACACCTCGGAGACGGTGTCCTTCTCCTCGCTCAAGGCGGCGGCCAACGTCTCCAGCCCTACGGGGCCTCCCCCGAATTTCTCGATGATCGTCCGCAGGATCAAGCGATCCAGCTCGTCGAGCCCCTCGGCATCGATCCCCAGCATCTCGAGGGCCTCGCAGGCGATCGGCTCAGTAATGACGCCTTCGCCCCGCACCTGGGCGTAGTCCCGCACGCGCTTTAAGAGGCGATGCGCGACCCGCGGGGTGCCCCGCGCCCGGCGGGCGATCTCCCGCGCCCCCTCGTCTGTCACCTCCACGCCCAGGATGCGGGCCCCCCGCCGGACGATCTCCTGAAGCTCCGAGTCGCTGTAGAAGTCCAGATGGAAGATGACCTCGAAGCGGTCCCTCAAGGGGGAGGTGAGGAGCCCCGTGCGCGTGGTCGCCCCGATGAGGGTAAAGCGCGGGACGTCGATGCGTAGGGTCTGGGCGCTCGGCCCCTCCCCGATCACGATGTCGAGCTTGAAGTCCTCCATGGCGGGGTACAAGAGCTCCTCCACGTTGCGCCGCAGCCGGTGGATCTCGTCGATGAAGAGCACGTCGCCCTCGCTCAGGCCCGTGATGATCGCGGCCAGATCCCCGGGGCGCTCGATGACGGGTCCCGAGGTGAGCTTGATGTGGACCCCCAGCTCCGCGGCCACGATGTAGGCCAACGAGGTCTTCCCCAGGCCGGGCGGGCCGTGCAACAGGATGTGATCGAGCACCTCGCCCCGCCGGGCGGCGGCCTCGATGTAGAGTCGAAGTTGCCCCTTAATGCGCTCCTGGCCGACGAACTCCTCCAAGCGCCTGGGGCGCAGCGACAGGAGTTCGCGGTCCTCCTCGCGCTCCCGGGCTCGGGTGATCGCTTCGCGTCCCATCCTTTTGCCATTCTACCCCGGAGGTTCGCACGGGGGCAACCGATCGAGTATACTCATACGCTATGACGAAAGCAGCTACGGTAGGGGGCTCCGAGGAGGTCATCGCCGTCTTTCACGAGCACGAGCGCTTCGCGGTGACCTCCCACATCGGGCCGGAGGCGGACGCGATCGGCGCGCTCTTGGGCGCCGTCCACATCCTCAAGGGGATGGGCAAGCGGGTCTTTCCCGTCCTGCGGGACGCCGTCCCCGACACCTTGAGGTTCCTCCCCGGGGCGGGGGAGATCCGCGCACCCAACGAGGTGCCCCACGAGCAGATCGAGGCTTGGGTGGTGGTCGACTGCGGCCAGCTCAACCGCGTAGGGGAGAGTTTTCTGCCGCTGATCGAACGCCACCCCCTCATCGTCAACATCGACCACCACCAGGACAACCCGCGCTTCGGCCACGTCAACTGGGTGGTGCCCCTCTCGTCCACGACGATGCTCCTCTACGAGCTGGCCCGACAGCTCGGGGTCGAGATCTCGCCCGATCTGGCGACGTGCCTGTACGCGGGCATCGTCGCCGACACGGACTCCTTCCGGAACACGAACGTGACACCCGACACCCTGCGGGTGGCGGCGGACCTCTTGGAGAGGGGCGCCCGCGCCCGCGAGATTAGCGTCAACCTCTACGAGCGCCGGAGCCTGGCGGAACTGAAGCTTACGGGCCACGCCTTGCTCCGCGCCCGGGTGGAGGACGGGATCATCTGGAGCTCGATCTCCCAAGAGCTCTTCCAAGAGACAGGCGGTGGGTTGAACGACACGGAGCGGCTGGCGGAGGAGCTGCGGGCCGCCGACGGCGTGCGGGTCGCGGTGCTCTTCAAGGAGCTGCCCACCGGGAAGATCAAGGTGAGCCTGCGCACCAAGGACACGGACGGCCGAGGGCTCGACGTAAGTCGGGTGGCCCGGGTCTTCGGCGGCGGGGGCCACCGCCAGGCGGCGGGGTGTCTCGTGCCCGGTCGGCTGGAAGACGTGGAGGCCGCCGTGCTCGCCGAGGTCCGCCGGGCCCTCGAAGACGCCCACCGCCACACCCTATGATGAGCCGCGCGGACGGTCGATCGGCGGTCGTCACCCTCGGGACGTTCGACGGCGTCCATCGCGGGCACCAAGCCCTCCTCAAGCGCGCCCGGGAGCGGGCCCGCGCGCGCGGCATCGAGAGCGCAGCCCTCACCTTCCGCAAGCCTCCCCGAAATTATTTGGGAACGCCGAAGCCCCTGCTCCTCCCCCCCGAAAAGAAGCTGGAGCTTTTGGGACGGTTCGTGGAGCGCGTCGTGGTGCTCGACTTCCCCCGGGTACGGGAGTGGAGCCCGCGGGAGTTCGTGGAGGCCGTGCTCGTGCGCGATCTCCACGCCCAAGTCGTCGTGGTGGGCGAGAACTTCCGCTTCGGGCGGGACCGCCGAGGGGACGAATCCACCCTCAGGACGCTGGGGAAAGAGCTGGGGTTTGAGGTAGAGGTCGTCGAGTCCGTGAGGGTAGACGGGGAAGTCGTGAGCAGCACGGCGATCCGGAGGGCGATCCGCGCGGGGGAGGTCGAGCGGGCCGCCCGTCTCCTGGGGAGACCGCCGCAGCTGTGGGGCCGCGTGGTGCCGGGAAGCGGCCAGGGGAGGAGACTGGGGTTCCCCACCGCGAACCTCTCCGTGGATCCGGAGATGCTGGTGCCCGCCGAGGGGATCTACGCGGCCTGGGCGCTCTTTCGGGGCGAAAAGCGTCCGGGAGCCCTCTACATCGGACGGCGACCCACGCTGGGGGAGGGCGAAGCGCTCTCCGTGGAAGTCTACATCGTAGGGCTTCCCGAGGAGACCTCGCTCTACGGCGTAGAGCTGGAGGTACAGCTGCTGGCCCGAATCCGGGAGGACCGACGCTTCGACTCCTTGGAAGCCCTCAAGGCCCAGATCGCGCGCGACGTAGCGCGGACCCGGGAGTTCTTCGCGAAGCGATACGGTCTGGAAGCCTCGGAGAGAGACGGGCAACTGACGCAAACCGACCCAGCCTACGGCTGAGGGATCCCCAGCCGCTTATATAAGCGATGCGAGGCTAATCCAGCCCCAGCGCCCGGGCGATGCGGCGCTTGTCGAAGCCGATGATGACCTCTCCGTCGATCTCGATGACGGGCACGCCCGTCTGGCCCGTCTTCTCGATCAACTCCTGCGCCTTCTGAACGTCTTGAGAGACGTCGATCTCCTCGTAGTCCACCCCGTGCTCCTCGAAGAAGGCCTTGGCCGACTTGCAATAGGTGCACGTAGGCGTCGTGTAGAGAATCACCTGTGGCATCTCTTCCTCCTCGTCGGGTGTTGGTGTCCTCGGGAGGTGCACTATAGCGGGCTGCAAACTCCGCGTCAAGCAGCCCTCTCCCCCTCCCTCTCATTCTCACGGTTTGACGGGTCCGCTCCCCGGGGCTATAATTTTGGCATGACAAAATTTAAACTTCGGTAGATAAAAATGCAGACCCAGACGATCGAGGACTACCTCAAGGCGATCTACGAGCTGGGGCGCGAGGACCCCGGCGAAAAACTCACGACCACGGCGCTGGCGGAGCGGCTGGGGGTTTCGCCCGCTACGGTGACGGGGACCCTCAAGAAGCTCGCCCGCCTCCGGCTGGTGGTGCACAAGCCCTATCGGGGGGTGGAGCTTACGGACGCGGGGCGCAAGATCGCCCTGGAGGTGATCCGCCACCACCGCCTCATCGAGCTGTACCTGCAGCAGGCGCTGGGGGTGCCCTGGGACCGCGTGCACGAGGAGGCGGAGAAGTGGGAGCACGTCCTCTCCGAGGAGCTGGAGGACCGCATCGACGCGCTCTTGGGCCACCCCACCCAGGACCCCCACGGCGCACCCATCCCGGCCCGCGACGGGACGATCGCTCAACCCGAGTGCGTGCGCCTCTCCGAGCTTGCCCCCGGGCAGACGGCGGTCATCGCCGAGGTGAGCGACCACGACCCCGAGCTCTTGCGCTACCTGGGCGAGCGGGGGCTCTATCCCAACGTGTCCATAGAGCTGATCGCCAAGGAGCCCTTCGGCGGGCCGCTCACGGTGCGGGTCGGTCGCCAAGGACGGGAGTGGGCCCTCGGGCCGGAAGCGGCGCGCCACGTCTTCGTGACCGAGGTAGTCCAGGAAGGAGGGCCATCGCATGAAGCGGAAAAAGAATGAATCGCAACCGCAGGAGGGACGGCTCACACGACGGAGGTTCCTCGCCGGAGTTCTAGGTCTGGCCGGTTTCGCGGCGGGAGCCGGAATGGGACGGCGGGGAGGATCGGTCCCCTCAACCCCGTCCGCAGCGAGCGCTCCGGGCTCGGCCTCGCTCATCGTTGGAGAGGATTCGCCGCTTAACCGCGCTCATCTCGGACTGGGGTCCGTCGGTCAGGTCGATCCCGCAGCCAACGGAGGCTTCGACCCCCACGCCTTTTTGAGGCACTTCGATTACGGCAAGGTCAGCCGCCTGCCCGATGGCCGCACGCTGCGGGAGTTTCGGATCGTATGCTTCCCCCGGGAGATCGAGGTGGCCCCCGGCATAAAATATCCCGCTTGGACCTTCAACGGCCAGGTCCCGGGGCCGACCCTTAGGGCCACCGAGGGGGATCGCGTCCGGGTCGAGTTCGTCAACGCTGACGTCTACCCCCACACGATCCACTTCCACGCCATCCACCCCGCCGAGATGGATGGGGTCTTTCCGATCGTCGGCCCCGGCGAGCGGTTCGTCTACGAGTTCGACGCCGAGCCCTTCGGCCTCCACCTCTACCACTGCCACGTGATGCCCCTCCGCAAGCACATCGAGAAGGGGCTCTACGGCACCTTTATTATCGACCCCAAGGGGGGCCGCCCGCCCGCCGACGAGCTGGTCATGGTCATGAACGCCTTCGACACCGACTTCGACGGCGAGGAGAACGAGGTCTACGCCGTCAACACCGTCGCCTTCGCGTACCAAGAGCGACCCATCCGTATCCAGAAGGGGGAGCTCGTGCGGGTCTATCTCGTGAACATCACCGAGATCGACCCCATCAACTCCTTCCACCTCCACGGCGAGTTCTTCTACGTCTATCGCACGGGCACGCGGCTGGAGCCCGACGAGTACACCGACACGATCATGATGTGTCAGGGGGAGCGGCACATCTTGGAGTTCCGCTTCCGCTACCCCGGGCTCTACATGTTCCACGCCCACCAGAGCGAGTTCGCCGAGCTGGGCTGGACGGGCTTCTTCGAGGTGGTCGACTGAATGCGCCCCATGAGCCCTCAAGAGCGGCTGAAGTTCGCGGTCTGGGGCCTGCTGCCGTTGGTGCTGCTGGGCGGGGTGATCTGGGCCTTCTTCGCCTTCGACCCGACCGCCCCGCTGCGGGCGGGCTTCCCGCCGGTGGAGGAGCTGACCATCGAGCGGATCGAGCTGCCCCGCCCCGGCGAGGTGATCGTCTATGTCGTCAACGGCGGTCCGGAGCCCGTGACGATCGCCCAGGTGCTCGTCAACGAGGCGTACTGGCGACACACCGTCGAGCCCGACCGCACCGTCCCTCGCTTGGGTCGGGCCCGGGTCGTGATCCCGTACCCCTGGGTGGAGGGCGAGCCTTTGGACATTACGCTGCTCAGCTCCATCGGACTGCGCTTCGAGGGCCGGGTGGAGGTGGCCGTGCAGAGCCCGCGGCCCAATTGGCGCTACTTTGCGATCTTCTCGCTGTTGGGGGCGTACGTGGGCTTGATCCCCGTCTTTTTGGGGCTGGGGTGGTTCCCCTTCCTGAAGCGCCTGGGGCGCGCTTGGATGGGCTTCCTGTTGAGCCTGACGGCGGGGTTGTTGCTCTTCTTGGGGGTAGATGCGTTGGAGGAGGCGCTGGAGATCATCGAGCGGCTCCCGAGCGCCTTCCAGGGCGGGCCCCTGCTGGCCTTGGCCGTCCTGCTGAGCTTTTTGGGGGTGGCCGCGGTGCAGGAGGTAGGGCTGGTCCGGCGCTCTGAGGCCGCCCGCCTCCTGGGGCTCTCGTACTTCATCGCTCTCGGGGTGGGGCTGCACAACCTGGGCGAGGGGCTGGCGATCGGGGCGGCCTACGCTTTAGGGGAGGTGGCCTTGGGGACCCTGCTCGTCTTGGGGTTTACCCTCCACAACACCACCGAGGGGATCGCGATCGTCGCCCCTCTGCTGCGCTTGGGGCTCC
>JALSGO010000149.1 GCA_026982655.1 Candidatus Bipolaricaulota bacterium | reverse complement strand
ACCTCCCCGTCCACCCACTCGGCCCAGGTGTCCTCGTCGAGCCACTCGAGGAACTCCTCGTACGTCATCTTCCGCGCGGGCGCTTCCCTCGCGGGGCTTTCGAGTTCCATTTCGATCCCCCCGTCGGGAGTATACCTCAGTTGCCCCTGGGCCGCGAAGGGGATACGCTAAGGGCATGGGATTCTCGTGCGGGTTGGTGGGGTTCCCCAACGCGGGGAAGTCCACGCTGTTCAACGCGCTCACGGAGGCGGGCGCGAAGGCCAAGGTGGCCGCCTTTCCGTTTAGCACGATCGACCCTCAAAAGGGGGTCGTCCCCGTCCCCGACGAGCGGCTCGACCGCCTGGCCGAGCTCTTCCCCGAAAAGCGCAAGGTCCCGACGACCCTGGAGTTCCTCGACATCGCGGGCTTGGTGAAAGGCGCTCACAAGGGGGAGGGGCTCGGGAACCAGTTCCTGGCGGAGATCCGCCCCGTGGACGCCATCGTCCACGTGGTGCGCTGCTTCTCCGACCCCGACGTCGTCCACCCCGAGGGCTCCTTGGACCCTAAGAGGGACATCGAGCTGGTGGAGACGGAGCTTCTGCTGAAAGACTTGGAGACGTTCGAGAAGCGCGCAAAGGAGCTCGAGTCGAAGAGGCGCCTGGGGGACAAGGGCGTGGAGAAGGAGCTGGAGCTCTTCCGCAGGCTCACGGAGGCCGTGGGCGGAGGCACGCCCCTGCGGCAGCTGGAGCTTGTGGACGATGACCTTGCCGTGCTCAAGGGGATCCGTCCCCTCACGCTCAAGCCCGTTCTGTACGTGGCCAACGTGGGAGACCCCGAGCGGGACGCGGAACACGCCCAAGTCGTGGAGCGAATCGCCCGGGAGCGCGGAGGGGCGAGCGTGACGATCGCCGCGAAGCTCGAGATGGAGGTTCTGGAGATCGCGGAGACGCCGGAGGAGCGGGCTATGTACCTTCGGGAGTGGGGCATCGAGGAGTCGGGGCTCTCGAAGCTCGTCCGGGCGGGCTATAAGCTCTTGAGGTTGGTCACGTTCTACACGATCGACGGGCCGGAGGTTCGGGCTTGGACCGTTCCCCGCGAGACGCCCGCGCGCCGGGCCGCCGGGAAGATCCACAGCGACTTCGAGAAGCGCTTCGTCCAAGCCGAGGTGGCCTCCCTGGACGAGGTGCTGGCCCACGGCTCCTGGGGGAAGCTGCGCGAGCGGGGGAAGCTCCACCGGGTC